>NZ_CP118270.1:6359970-6671964 GCF_028771845.1 Paenibacillus marchantiae
TTATCTTGTTTTCATCCGCCATAACTGCATTGACGGTTAACTGATATATTCCTGATTTCACAGAACGATTCACGAGCTGTACATAACCATTGTTAATTGCGGATGTAATCGTGTTTCCGTCTACATCCTTTTCAGCCAACTCCCGAAAAGGTTCAAGAACTCCCCAATTCTGTGCGGGCTGGCTGTACATTGCCTGTTGTGGAGTACCGCCAAGTGGACCCATCAGCAGCCAACCGGCTGCCAGAGCGGTTACGAGCACCGCCGTAATCCACTTTAATTGCACATGACCTGTCATTCGCCGAGTTCTTGCCTTGGCCAGACCTTGCTGAATGGCAAAGGCCGTGTCCGCCGGATTCAATTGCTGTCTCTCCAGCTTAACTTGGGAAGCATCTGCGAAAAGTGCCTGCTCCTCCGGACTAGTTGTCATGCCAATCCCCCCTGATCTTCATCTGTTTCCGTAACAGTTCCAACCCTTTATGCTGCCAGGTTTTAATGGTGCCCTCTGGTTTGCCAAGAATGGAGGCAATCTCAATCGACGTCATGTCGTTATAGTATTTCAGCAGTAATACATGGCGATATTTGGGTTTGATTTTCTCAAGCATGGACCACATCGCAAGTCTATTGTCGCTGCATCCTGCACTGCCAGACTCGGATATCGCCTCCTCCAACCCTTCGCTCGGCAGTGGTGTTGCCCGTTTGCGACGCCTTTGTTCATCAATGCACACATAGATCAGAATACGTATAATCCACGATTTGAACGCCTTCTCATTTTTCAGAGAGCGACGCTTGATCCAGGCCCGGCATGTCATCTCCTGCACTGCTTCGAGCGCATCATGACGATTACGCAGGTAACTGTAGGCAATGGAGATCAGCGTGTCCTGATGCTCCATGATGGATTGGACAAATGTCGTCTCGTCTTCGCTCTGTACAAACAGCATCTTTTTCATCTCGGCTTTGGTTTCCACCCCGCAATCCCCTCCTTCTCTCTCTTTCTGTGGTTTAAGACGGATGAACAAGCCAAACCGTTTTTTATTTATTTCCCATCACAAAAAAGCCCCGCCTAATCCTGAGGAGGAAGCTCTTGTATTGATTTCCGCATCATTATTTAAAGTTCAAACCATTCCAGCTCATTATCATCCTGATTCGTAGCTGCTTCCATTTGTTTCAGCCAGTTTGCTGCGATGTCACCCCAAGTATGGAACAGACAATAGATGTATAACTCTCCCTCTACAATCTCATCCATTCCCGATGCCACTTCAATCGAGACTTGTAAAGCTTCAGGCCAGGGCGAAACCTCCTGAAGCAACGCAAACCCATCTTCATAATGATCCAGCTTATACAAGTCAGAGAAGGTTAAGGCATCCGCCAGTCGCTTCACAATCCGAGGTAAAATGACAGGATTTGATGTTCTGATGCCATATTCCCAGCCCACATGGTACCTCCTTTAATCTAAAAGTTAGCTAAAAACGATTACTCTTGCTCATTCAATTCATTGATCGAGCGGTCCAGCCACAATTCATACCAGTCGAGAAAACCCAGCCGCTCCGCGTTGCCCATATAATGATCCGGATAAATTCCATTACTGTTCGCTCGATCATCGGTCCAGATCTCTCCGTAGGACAATCCCTTCACGATCAGATTGAGCGAGACGCCACATCCAAAATCACTGATTCGCAGCATCCCTGCCGACCATTTCGGATCATAATACTCATGTTCAAGCGCTGCCCACTCGTCCTCTTCTTTGCTGTCGTCGTACCAGTCCACATCCCAATTCCAGGATTCCACATGTGGAAACGGCTCAGAAATTGCATTCAATTCATCATCATAATCCATCACCAAATATATGCCGTTCTCCGGCTTTTCCAGCCCATAATAAGGACCTGTACCACCGCTTCCAATCCCAAGCAAAAAAGCTTGATACTCTTCGGGCAGCGTTATCTTCCATTTCTGTTCAAAAGCTTTAATTTCGTCCAATGTCCATACCGGAGCCATCTCATATTGATGATTCTCTGCCCCAAACAGATTCCGCTTCGGGTCCAGAGTCTGGAGTTTGTTCAACTTTCCCTGTATGCGTTCCAACTGTACCTTGTACATGTACGTAAGCCTCCTTCCATCGCGTTGTACCTATAACGTCAGATTCGAATCAAGTCATTCAAACTATTTTCGCTTTGCAGACTGGGTTTGATGGTAATCCATATTTGATTGCTTTCCCTCAATATTATGCACGCATAATTTCCGGGCTCCATCTGGAGCAACACACCACCGCAAGACTCATCGGGTTCTAGCTCGCCCCCAGTGACATCCTCCGCCGCCCCCAGATACACGTTACCGGAAGGGACACGTAGATGGTATACCTGTGCAATCTCCAGTTCCTTCCCCGCATCATCCAGACTCCATGTCACCTCATACTGTCCATCTTCACCCAGATTCAGAAACAAACAGTTGCCTGCATTTACCTCTGTCAGTTCATCCTCTGCAATAGACCACCAGTCCGGTGTGTCTCCAACACGATGTTTTAGCGCCCCCAGATCGTACAGGCACAATGCTGCCGTATCCGTGAAGAACTGAAACTTCCCGTTCATTCTATCTCTCCTTTCTAATTCAAAATAAACACCTTGACCCTAGGTCAGACCTAAGGTTTATAGTGGAACTATTCCATTCAAGCAGACAGGAGCCAGCTTAATGAACAAATACATTACGATTAGCGAACTATCCAAATTAATGCATGTTTCAATCCATCAAATTCGATACTTTGAGGAAAAAGAAATACTTTTCCCGGCATATGTGGATACCAACCACTACCGTATGTATGGAATGGATGAGATCTACCAGCTTTCTCACATTCTTCTATTGCGCAAGTTGAATGTCCCTGTTCAGCAAATCAAAGAGTGCATGCTCTCCTATTCCGCAGATGACTATAACCGATTATTAACCGATTCACTTCGAGCTGTACAATCACAGATTGATTCGTTAATGCATATGGAACAATTCATTCAAGGCATATTGCAGGAACAGCAGGAATGGATCAGCCAATCCCAGCAGGATCAGTGTATACCCATATATGAGATAAAGGAAATTCCTGTTCGGCATTTCACCACTTGGATCACCATCCAACCAAACGAATCTCTGCATGCCCGTGCACTTTATCAGCATCGTACGGATCAACCTGCATTGTTTGAAATTGATTTACACTACTTGTATACCTTAGACCAGGTTGCAGTCTGTGTTCCGTTTTCTAATGCTACCAGCGATTCTTTTGTTGAAAAAGGGTTATATCTAACCAGATCATTCACAGTGACATCCGAAGAAAATATTACCCAGGAAATTCATCACCTTAAGGAATATGCATTTCAAGCCACTTACGTGCTGGTAGACCCTATAATCTTGATTGAAAAGTCCTATCTCTCCATGTTAGGAACTGATCAATTACACTATGAGATTCAGGCCAGAATTGAGGTCACTCCTCCTAAAGTGAAAGAAAGGAACCCATTATGAACCTCACGACTCCAATTCAAATTGTGGACTATGATGATCAAAATCAACATCAACTGGCTGTCCGAAAATTAATAGTCCATTCTTTTGCAACCAAGTTTGAGGCTCTTGTTCGGCTCGCCCCAACGGAAATAGTTGACTTGCTTGGCGCTATATGGATTGATCAGGGAAACTCACCCTCCGATAGGCAGTTCATTGCAATGGATGGAAACCAGGTTGTCGGGGTTCTATGCCTGAAATGGTGCCTCAAAAACCCCCTACAGATAAAAAAGGAGATCCATCACATTCCACTCCGTAAGCTTTGCAAGCAATACGGACTACGCAATGTCTGCATGTTTATGGTCGGAATGATTGCCCTGGAATATAAGCCAAGTCCACACGAATGTTATATTGAGCATTTGGCTGTAGCTTCAAGTCACCGAAAGCGTGGGATTGCCAGACAGTTGCTGATTACTGCTCAGCAGTTTGCAAACCAACATCTCCATTGTAAATATATATCTTTGCACGTATCCAGCAGCAACACACAAGCCATTCGTCTTTACCAACAATTGAACTTCAGAGTGGAATCATCACACAACAGCATTTCCCGAAAATTCCTGTTCCGTGAACCTGAATGGATTTTCATGATGATCCCTATCTCTAACATACAGGAGGCATTTCAGTGTTTAAACAACAGCCCCCTAGACTAAGATTATTTACGACCTCAGTTTTCAAATGGCTGATCGGTGTAACAATCATCATTCTGGCTATTGTGTCTTGGCTGCTCATTCAGAACACATTCAACATGAAAGAAACACGCATCTCCATTCCAACCTCATATGGACAATTAACGGGTATACTCACACTGCCCAAACAGCATTCAGATAAGGTTGGCCTTGTCGTTTTTGTACATGGTGATGGTCCGATTAATGCCAGTTATGACGGTGGGTATCGACCTTTGTGGGAAAAGCTTGCCATGGCGGGGTATGCCTCCCTCTCGTTGGATAAACGTGGTGTTGGCGGTTCCTCGGGAAACTGGCTTGACCAAACCATGGAGGATCGTGCACAGGATGTCTTAACCGCCATTGAATGGGCCAGAAAAGAACCCTCTATTGATCAAGATCGAATTGGTTTGTGGGGTGCCAGCCAGGCTGGATGGGTCATTCCAAACATCGTGAAACAAGATCCGGATATTGCATTTAGCATTTTGGTTTCCCCCGCCATCAACTGGATTACACAGGGCAGATACAACACCCAGCAGGAAATGCTCCAGAAGGGATATACCGAGGAAGAGATCACTGCAAGGCAGCTCTATAATGACCAGGTTCTGCAGCTGATTCGAAACAAGGCCACCTATGATGAATATAAACTCATAGCTAATAAGGACCAACTCATTTCCAAGGAGCGTTGGACGTTTATCGTCAACAATGTGGAATCAGATGCCACAGATGGGCTCGTTTCGTTTCATAGCCCTGTTCATCTCGTGCTTGGAGGTCAAGATATAAATGTCGATGTTCAAGAGACAGAGCGCGTGTATCGTCAGATGATTCCACAATCACTGCTCAGTGTAACCAAACTACCGGATGCTGATCATTCGATGCTGCCCTCTTCACTGGTACATTCTACGTTCAAAACCTATGCAACGGCCTTGTTCTCGCCACGAAAACTAATGGACGCACAGTATTTGGATGATATTGTTCAATTCTTGAACTCTATTCACGCAGTTGATCAACCGTTTGTTGCACACTTCCGGTTCCCAATCGATTCATTTCTCCTGAAATTCTTAAGAAAAATGACGCAATTTGATCCGCTCCATCCCCTTTTGATCCGCAGGCGAGATTATTAGAACCATATTTAACCATTATATCAAGCCCGGCACACAGGTTAAAGGTACTCAAGAGTTAACTAGGTTCATGTTATACATGTGAAGAATTAAGGTGTTAGCAAACAAGGTTATTCTCTTCATTTTTTTAGCAAAAATGACGATATAATCATAACTGACTTTTTTTGATTTTGTGGAGGAAACCATGGCTATCAACCTTAGAAGAGAACCTTTTCGCTATACTTTAAAGGAACCGATAATGTTCGAAATTTTTATACTCAGCATTAACGGCGCCTCAGCACCACCCAAACCCATTCAAGCGGAATTATGCGATATCAGCCGATCCGGCTGTCAGCTTTCATTTCCGTTAAATCTACATGTGGAGTCCAATAACATCCGAATCGGCATGAACTTGCTGCTTTTTGAAGACCCCTTGTATTTGGAAGGAACGCTGCGCTGGGGCAAAGAAGAAAATAACCAATGGCACTACGGCGTACAGCTGGAGATCCAGCAAGGCAATCATGAGCGTTTATCCAGAGAAATGAGAATGCTTGCGGGGCAAGGCAAAATTATGGTGAAGTAACCCGGGAAGCACGAATCTAACAAAAAAAACAGCCCGGTGAACCGGACTGTTTCAATATTTTAAATTTTCAGGCTGCTTTGGTAGCAGTCGTAGTATTGTCCATCTTGGACCAATCCACTGTGGTTTCGAGCAAAAGTGACACCACAACCCCAATGACAAGCCCATTGCTAATGATCGGAATGAGATACATGGGCAGAGCATGAAACGCTTCAGCAGGGATGTTCATTACAGCAACACCTGTAAGAACAGGCAGTGCCACACGATAGATGGTTTTGGAATTAAAGGTGGTGCCTTCAAGTGTTCTTAGGGCTGTACCAAACATTTGCAAATAGGCTACAAACAGCACAGCACTCCCTACACTGGGAGGAATTTGTGCGAAAAAGGCTGTCACAGAAGGTGTAAGTCCCAATATACATAACATGCCTGCTCCAACAACAAACGCAGCCCGTTTCAGAATGCGGGTGCTCTCCAGAAAACCAATCGAAGAAGCAAATAATCCGAACGGCAGCACACCTACAAACGCAGATAACATGGTGAACAATCCCGTGAGCATGTACGATCGTTTATATTGTTGGCTGGTCGTTTGCACTCCATATATTTTTTCGACGGAGCTTAATGTGGTGATGGAGTTCGTCATATTCACCAGCCCAACAAAAAAAGCTGTGATGACGATTCCCGGTTCCCACTTCGGCGTCCCCCATGGAAACCAGGAAAACAGGTTTAAATCCTGTTGACCGGATACTCCTGCATGTTGTCCAGGGAACACAAAACTGTAGGCAATCCACCCCGTCACGATGCCAATCAGGATGGAATAGTTGCCAAGCTTGCCTTTTCCCTTAAGCTGGATTAAGGCCACAAGAAACGCAATAGCAACGGACAACGCCGCTACAGGCAGGTTGAATGTGCCAAACTCGGTGTATCCAACCATGCCTTTGAAGAAATTCATGGTCAATTGAATCGTCATCAGAAATAACATCGCACTCTTGACCATTGGTGTGAACAGCTTCTGAAGCACATGCGCCGCTCCAAGCCCGCCAAGGATCATCATCGTCAGCCCAGCTAACAGGAAACCCGCAGCCAGTCCTCCCCCAATACGTTCCAAACTCATTCCTGCCGATGAAGCCGAGGCCGTTAAGCTTAGCGTCAGCCCCCACCATAACCCCGAGGGACCATCCATCACGGCATAACGATGGCCAAAGAACGCCTGTAATATACACACAGCCCCGGTAAGCAAAAAGGCATGCTGCATCGACGCAGCAATGGCCTCCGGTGAAAGCTGAAAATTGTGTCCGATGGATAACGGCACCACCACTGTGTTGGTAAACAGGAAGAAAAACCACTGAATACCTGCCAAAGCAAGCGATGACGCACCCTTTAAATTATTTTGCAAAGATTGCTCTTGATGTCTGTTCATGATTGGGTTAACATTCGCTCCATTTCTTTATAATGATGCCTCCGGGCATGCGCAAATGCTGTAACGCCGTCCCGGTCAGCAATGGAAGGATCGGCACCATATTGCAAAAGCAATGCTACGATCTGCTGATGGCGAGTTCGGCCATCCCCCAGAATGACCGCTTCCAGCAAGGCTGTCCAGCCCAGATTGTTGATATGGTTCACATCCACATCCGTGCGTTTCAGAAGGATCTCCACAATATCGACATGACCTCGATCTGAAGCAGGAATAAGAGCTGTGCCCCCAAACCGATTCGTAATCCGGGTATCGGCACCTGCTTTTATAGCCAGTTCGACCATTTTACGCAAACCTTCCGCACTGGCATACAGCAGCATGTTGTCCAGTCGTTGATCCTGGATGTTCACATCCGCTCCCGCTTCAATAAGCATACTTGCCGTCTCTGGCTTGTTGCCATGTACCGCGGCCATCAGAGGCGTCCGTCCTCGCGCATCCCGGTCATTCACTCCGGTTCCTTGTGCGATAAACCGCAGCACATCATCTGTATGTCCAGCTTCAGCAGCTGCATGTATTGTTTTCAGCATCGCACCTTCACCCTCCAATTCGTCGTCATCCTCACGGCATATATTCGATAGATCATAATCGACATGTGTGATTTGCAGTGTTTAAATCTTATGTATGGTAACATAGGATGTAAGTATAATAAAAATACATGTTTTGTTGGTTTCCCATATGAAAATCATATCGCTGCAAATAAGGAGAACACACGTGGATATCAAACAATGTCGCTATTTCATCGCGATTGCCGAGGAGAGACAGATCACGGCGGCAGCGCGCAGATTACACATGGCTCAGCCTCCTTTAAGCCAGCAGCTCAAGCTGATGGAAGACGAGCTCGGCGTGGCTTTGTTTGAACGCAAAGGACGCAGCATGGAGCTGACACAGGCGGGTCGAAGCTTCTATGATTATGCGGTCACAATGACCAAATATATGGAAGAAGCCGTCATGGAGATGCAAAGCTTCAGGTATGGCATTCGGGGCAAGCTGTCGCTTGGCATTAATACCATTTCAGATCGTTTGATCCCACAGGCGCTCCAGCAGTTTCGGACAACACACCCTCAGGTGACTTATAAAATTCAGCAAAATGAATCTGCACAGCTCTGCCAGCTCTTGGGTGAAGGCAAAATTGAGCTTGCCTGTGTACGGATGCCTGTCAAAACAGAGCAATATGAAGTGCTGCATCTACCGCAGGAAGCTCTCTTCTATATTTCCTCCACACCACTGAAGTCAGCGGATGAGCGCGGGATTTATTTTCAAAAGCTGGCCGATATCCCTCTCTTGCTTCCTAGCACTGAAGGACTCGGGATGTTCGAACTGATATTACAGAAATTCCGTGAGCATCACGTGAACCCTTCGATTGCGGGCGAATGCTCGGATATTAACATGTTGTTGGAACTTGTGCGACTCGGTTTTGCAAGCTCCATCGTGCCCCATACGGTTCTTCAGCTTTATCATGAGCATCCGTTCCATATCTATCGTATTCAAGATGCGCAATCTAACGTAGATTCTGCGCTTGTGTGGCATCGCAATCGTCATCTTTCCAAGCCCGCGCAGCACTTTGTACAATTGGTTCAGGAGCTGCTGCCATCTCGCTCGGTTTAGTGTCCAGCAGATATTAGCCTGGAAAAATATCGCCCATATATAAAAAGCAGCAGCCTTGCCGAAATAATTTCATCCGGAAAGACTGCTGCTTTTCGATGTTCGTTAACCTTTTGCCGTGAACAACAATTCTTTTTCCTTAATCGTTGTACGTCCGGCAGACTCAATTGAATTATATTGATGCATGTTCGTAATGATGACCGGCGTAATCGTTGTGTAACCGGCTTTTTCGATTTCTTCTCTGTCGAATTCCATCAGTACATCACCAACGGCAACCTTCGCTCCTGCTTGAACTTTAGGGGAGAAGAATTGACCTTTCAGTTTCACGGTATCAATCCCGATGTGAATCAGCATTTCAGCGCCGTCATCACTAACGAGACCAATGGCATGTCCACTCTTCGACAACGAGAATACTGTACCGTTAATTGGAGAAACCACACGGCCTTCCGACGGCTGAATCGCAAACCCTCTACCCATAATCTCTTCGGAGAATGCAGGGTCTGGAACTTCGCTCAGTGATTTAACTTCACCAGTAATTGGGCTAAATACTTCTTGATCCAGCACTTTAGTTTCTTCAACAGCAGTTAATGCGGAAGCAGAAGTCGTTGCTGCTGGTGTTGTAGGCTCAGCAGCTGGCGTAGCTTCAACCGATTGTGGAGCATTGTCTTCTTGGAAACCAAGGATGTACGTCAGTACTGCTGCTGCTACGATGGCAATCAAACCACCAGCCAGAGCGTAGAGTAACGTGCTAATTGCCGGACTGATAAATGCTGCAATACTCGGCAGACCCACTAGACCTGTAAGTACATAAGCTTTAACATTGACGATCCCCATGAATCCACCTGCAACAGCTCCACCGATCAGGGCTGCTATAAAGGGTTTTTTGAACTTCATATTGATCCCGTACATTGCCGGTTCCGTAATCCCCATAATAGCCGTAAGACCTGTGGAATAAGCAAGCGATTTAGTTTTACCATTTTTCGATCTAAGACCAACACCAAATGCTGCACCACCTTGTGCCAAGTTAGCTGCAAACATCAGTGGAATAATAAAATCGTAACCGAGTGATGTCATCGAACCAACAATGATCGGCAGCAGTGCATAGTGCATACCCGTAATGATCAGAAGTGACATCGTACCACCAATCAAGATACTTGCGAATATAGACATATTGTCGAACAACCAGGAAATACCACCTGACAAACCATTACCGAGCACTGTACCCAATGGTCCAACTGTCATCAAGGTCAGAGGAACCATAATTAACAGGGTAACCGTTGGAACAATCAGAAGCTTAAGTGAAGCATGTGTAACACGATCAACCGCTTTCTCTACATAGGAAGCAATCCAGATTGCGAGAATAATTGGAATAACCGTAGAAGAATAGGTTGCTGCTATAACCTTAATGCCCACAAATGTGGTGTCACCATTGGCAAGCAAGGCTGTAATCGTCGGATGCATAATCCCCGCTGCCAACGCTGCAGCAATATACATATTGCTACCGAGCTTACGTGCAGCACTGATCGCCAGAATGATCGGCAGGAAGTAGAATGCACCATCACCGATAGCAGATAAAATGATATAAGTTGAACTGGTATCAGACAACCAACCTACAGCTACCAGGATTGCCACGATCCCTTTGATCATACCGGCACCTGTAATCGCTGGCAGAATCGGCGTGAATATTCCGGAAATAAAGTCGAACAATGCACTTACTGGATTTCTCTTTTTCTTAACCCCAGTCGAAGTACCGGTTGATCCAGCGTCTGCATTCGGGGATTTGGACATGTTGCCTACAAGTGCATTATACACAACGGGCACATCGTTCCCGATAATGACCTGGAACTGTCCGCCATTCTCCATAACGCCCATAACGCCAGGTGTATTTTTCAGCGTCGCTTTGTCCGCTTTTTTGTTGTCATTCAGGTTAAACCGGAGTCTTGTCATACAGTGTGTGACTTGATCGATGTTCTCTTCGCCACCAACAAGCTTCAGAATATCCTTGGACAATTGTTGTTTATCCATTGTGTTTTGCTCCTTTTATGTGTAATGAAGGTTAAAAAAAAACCTAAACACTGAATAATGACAAAGCAGTTTCAGCTTATCATTATTCAACGTTTAGGTTTTGCCTTTTTTGCAGTAACAATCCCAATTATTCAATTGTTTGTTCAGTTCTGACAACTCGTTCAATATGAATGGTCAGATATAGGATTTCTTCCTTGGATAAGACCCGGCTATAGATCTTGCGAGTATAGTCGTTAATCTTACAGGCACAAGCATGTGCCTCAGGATATTGTTTGCTCACCAGGTCATGAAGCGGATTATCTGCTTCCTTATCTTCAATCGCTGTACCGTGTAGTACGCGCTGAGCAAAGAACTTCAAATGTGTCAGGAATCGATAATAACTCAGCGAATCCTCATCCAGCTCAATGACAAAGCTGCGTCGTACAATGTTGAGTATATCTTTTACGATATTCGTAATGCTGATGGTTTCTCTCATCTCACCGTTCATCTGGGCATTGACTAGATGCATTGCGATGAATGCGCATTCGTCTTCAGGAAGCAGGACACCCAATGTTTCTTCAATAATCTGAAGTGCCTTGAGCCCAATGGCATATTCCTTGCGGTACATGCGCTTGATCTCCCAGAATAATGCATTACGAATCTGCAAGCCTTGACGATGCCGGTCAATGGCAAAATGAATATGATCCGTAAGTGAAATGTAGATGCTTTCATGAAGCTTCTCACCCAACACGGTCTCGGCGTAACGAATAATCTCATCCGAGCATTCAACATATTCAACTGGAATATCAGACAGAAGCGTTTTCAGTTTCTGCGATACTTCCTTGCTTTCCAATGAGAATATTTTTTCGACCAGACTGTCGTCTATCGTTTCACCAGTATGCTTTTTGAAGGCTATGCCCCGTCCCATGACGACCAGTTCGTTTCCTCCTGGATCAATCACAGTAACTACATTGTTGTTCAGCACCTTCTCAATTTTCATTTCTTCACATCACCTTGCACCGTCAAAGTAGTAAAAGGCAAAACCAAAGTTGGTCATGATACACATGCCCCGCTTCTGGTTTTGCCTGATTGAACAGTAACAATCCAGTATTCATTAGCCTTAGGCCCATCTTACCATATAATTATCCATCTGACAATGTTTTTGTGAAAGCGGTTAATGTGCTTGAATATGACACAAGAAGATGCTGCCCACATATGTCTTTGGAACTAGAAATTAATGGTTTTCGGATTTTAGACTTGCGCCGTTTGTATCAATAACTTCTTTGTACCAATGGAATGATTTTTTCTTGTAACGATCCAGGGTACCTGATCCATCATTGTTACGGTCCACATAGATGAAGCCATAGCGTTTCTTCATTTCTGCTGTGGATGCACTCACCAGATCGATGCAGCCCCATGAGGTATAACCCATGACTTCAACGCCGTCTTCAATCGCTTCACCCACTTGCACCAAGTGATCATTCAGGTATTGAATCCGGTAATCATCATTCACTGTTTTATTGCCATTTTCGTCTGTGATCAGCTCATCGACTGCACCCAAACCATTTTCGACAATAAACAGCGGTTTTTGATAACGATCCCAGTATTTATTCAGCGTTACGCGCAGGCCTTGCGGGTCAATCTGCCATCCCCATTCACTTGCTTTGAGGTAAGGGTTCTGTACACCTGCAAACAGATTTCCTTTACCTTCAACACGTTTCTGTGGGTCACCTGTCTCACAAATACTTACATAGTAACTGAATGAGATGAAGTCCACCGTATGTTTCAGAATTTCAGCATCGCCATCTTCAAACTTGATGTTGATATTATTCGCTTTGAAGTAACGATTGATGTATTTCGGATAATAGCCACGTGCATGAATATCGGCAAAGATGTCATTCCGCTGTTCTGCATGCATTGCAGCTACAACATCATCCGGATTTGGTGTCAATGGATAGGTTGGCATACTGAGTACCATACAGCCAATTTTCGCTTCAGGCATAATCTCATGACCCAGTTTAACTGCCAGCGCACTTGCCACCAGCTCATGGTGGATTGCTTGGTACAGATCCTGTTTGGACAGTTCCGCTTTTGGTGTGAAAATGCCGCCACTCATGAATGGTTCTTCCAGAATGGAGTTAATTTCATTAAACGTCAGCCAGTATTTTACTTTGCCTTTGAAACGGTTAAACAGCACGGTTACATAACGCTCGTAGAAATCAATCATTTTACGGTTAACCCAGCCATCATACGTTTTGGACAAATGCAGCGGTGTCTCATAATGAGAGATCGTTACGAGGGGTTCAATCCCGTATTTGTGGCACTCGCCAAACAGGTCATCATAGAACTGCAGACCTTTTTCGTTTGGCTCCAATTCATCGCCTTTAGGGAAAATACGGGACCAGGCAATGGATGTGCGGAATACTTTGAAGCCCATTTCAGCAAACAATTTAACGTCCTCTTTGTAACGGTTGTAGAAATCAATACCAATCAATTTCAGGTTATCCTCTGTCGGTCCTTCCGTTCTTGGCGTCGTAATCCCATGCGGCATTACATCCTGAACAGACAGGCCTTTGCCATCTGTATTGTAGGCTCCTTCGAGCTGATTGGCTGCGACTGCGCCGCCCCATAGAAAATCCTTCGGAAATGGTGTTGTCATATCTGTCATTCCTCTCTGGTTACGTTATCTTCATTCTTTGTTAAAACGGTTGACCCTATGCCCGTAAGCACTTGTTTCGATCAGTTCCACATCAATAAGCGGACAACACGCCAACTAAAGGGCTTCAGATCAGATAATCACCGATGGCCTGCTTTATGCTGGGTTTTGCCCGCTTTATGCGGTAACAATCCTCGAATAGCCTAATTACTACAGCGATCCGGGTTTAAGATAAAGGAGTCAGACCAAATTATAGTTGCTCACCATTGCTGGCAATTACGTTTTTGTACCAGTCAAACGAATCTTTCTTCGAACGTTTGAGTGTTCCATTACCTTCATCGTCCAAATCCACGTAGATGAAACCATAACGTTTGGACATTTCAGATGTGGACATACTCACGAGGTCAATCGGCCCCCATGCTGTAAATCCAATCAGATCCACACCGTCTTTGATCGCTTCTTTCATTTGTTCGATGTGTTTCTTCAGATAATCCACACGATAGGAGTCATGGATTGAACCGTCTTCTTCAACACGGTCATATGCACCCAGACCATTTTCTACGATGAACAATGGTTTCTGGTAGCGATCCCAGAAGTTATTCAACGTTACGCGCAGACCGATCGGGTCGATCTCCCAGCCCCAATCGGAAGCTTCCAGATAAGGGTTTTTCACGCCGCCAGTCAGGTTACCTGTTGTTTCTTCTTTGTCTGCGGATGCAGATTTGGTTACGGACATGTAGTAACTGAAGGAAATGAAATCAACGGTATTATTGAGCAAGATTTCATCATCGCCTGCTTCTTTCTGAATCACAATGTTGTTTTCTTCAAAATAACGAGCCATGTAGTTCGGGTATTGACCACGAGCATGCATATCCGTAAAGAAGAGGTTAATCTGATTCTCATGTTGCGCCAGACGAACATCTACCGGATTACAAGTCGCCGGGTATGTTTCCATACGAGCAAGCATACAGCCCACTTGGGAACCAGGAATAATCTCATGTGCAAGCTTGGTTACCAGTGCACTTGCTACAAATTGGTGATGCAGCGCTTGATATGTCGTTTGCAGTTGGTTGTCCACTTTATCAATCAGGATACCGCCGCCTGTGTATGGGCTAAACAACATCACGTTGATTTCATTAAACGTCAACCAGTATTTCACTTTATTTTTATAACGGTTGAACACAGTCTCTGCATATCTCACATAGTGCCCAATCACTTCACGGCCTGCCCAACCATTGTATTTCTGTGTCAGACCCAGCGGAGTTTCATAGTGAGACAAGGTTACCAACGGTTCAATGCCGTATTTCAACAGTTCGTCGAAGACATCGTCATAGAATTTCAAGCCAGCTTCGTTCGGCTCTTGATCGTAACCATTCGGGAAAATACGTGCCCAGTGAATGGACAAACGGAACACTTTGAAGCCCATTTCAGCAAACAACGCGATATCTTCTTTATAGTGATGATAGAAATCAATACCAAAGCGTTTAGGGAAACGTTCTTCAATTTTGCCAGAAAGGATCTCTTCAATTCGTGTAGAGGAGATTTCCATGGCATGTCCACCTGTACGCTTCTCTTTGGGAACATGCGCAATCATATCCGCAGTAGAGAGACCTTTGCCGTCCTTATCGAATGCACCTTCTAATTGGTTGGCAGCTGTAGCGCCTCCCCACAGGAAGTTTTCGGGGAATCCTTTTTTTGCCGTGGTCATAACGAACAACCTCTTTTCGAATTTTATTTGGGTTTTTCCCGAATACAGCGGCTGTATTTCACGCCAAAAAACAAGAAAAACCTAAACTCAAGGTAAAATAGCTCGCAAAAAAAGAGCCTTCATTTCACCATCAGTTTAGGTTTTGCCTGTCTGCACAGTTACAATCCATCAAAAGATGTTATTGTGTATTCGGTTGTTTTTCTCTTGTAATGTAAGCGTAACATATCTGTTTTGCAAAATCAACTTTCCGCTCAATGCACTCGCTGACCACCTTTGGACGTTATCGAGGCATTCGCATAATCGCTGCTCTTAGGGCATTTGTATCCCCGTATTCGAGGTAGCTGGCAGGACTTTCGTCGCCCAATGCAGGAACTTTCATGTCTATCCATCTTAGCGCATATTCATCCATTTCACATAATATAACCTTGCTAATATCTGCCGGAATCCCTCGCTGCTCTGCACATTCAGCCCATTTTGGGTCCACATGTAAATATGATTTTTCAAAGAGTTGCACAAATGAGTCCCAACTGCCTTGATTAAATTCCGCCAGATATAACTCTTTCATACTCATGTAAATTCCCTCCCTGAAATAGACATCGTAACCCCCAAGTCCTACGATAAGCAATTCATCCTTAAGCCGCTTGAAACCGATTTTGAAAAAGGTAGACTTAATTTTAAATGTTTTTCGGGAAAATGGATAGCCAAGGAGGAACACAACAATGACTGAAGAAGCAAACACATCCGGTTGGGATGCCATTGATATAGCAGTTGGTAAGTTATATGGAGATCAGGAACCACTTCACTATGGTACAGCCATTCCTTATATGCTCGGTGGACCTGATCCGCTAAATGGAATTAGCGTATACAAAGTGGATGCCCCCATACCTCACTGGCATTTCATTACCTATGGTTTTTCAGAACTGTATGAGAAGGAATCGGAAGATCTCGAGCATAGCGGTTATGGATTTGAAATGACGTTTCGGCTTACCCGGAGTGAGGGTGAGTCCACACCCCCGTCTTGGGCTCTGAATCTATTACAGAACGTTGGACGATATGTTTTTACTAGCGGAAACGTATTTCATGCAGGAGATTACATGGATGCAAATGGCCCCATTTGTCTCGGCTCAGATACATTACTAACCGCACTTTCTTTTATTGAAGATCCTGATCTGACAGAGATCTCCACACCCAATGGAACGGTGAAATTCATTCAGATGGTGGGAATCACCGGTCTGGAACTCGAAACGATGCAAACATGGAACACCCGCGGATTGTTAGCAGCCTTTGTTGAATTCATGCCAAAATACGTTACGGATCTCATGAGAAATTCATATTTGGATATCCCCTCAGTGATACAGGCTGTTGAGCGCGGGATTGAAGAGGAAGGTTCCAGTACAGCATTTTTATTCATACAACAACTGGCCTGGACATCTCCACGCAAGAGAATACTGCAAAAAAGTGTACCCGCTGAACTCCAGATCGGAGCAAAACAAGCCCAAATTATCGGAAAAATACTACGTAGCCGCTTTTCAAAAGGCGCTCCACTGTCCCTAATCGGATCAGGAGTGAACATTACGTTCGAAGCCGGGGGGACACCTTCATTTTCTGAGGATGGCAACCAGATTAAGGTAATTGTGCATGAACAAACCGTATCGGAGTTAGTTGCAAACCTTCGCCCAGTCGAGCAAACATTTGAAATTGCTTCACTGCCCGGCGTTCTCTTTCGAATTGCCCGCACTGAAATTACCGATCAGGATGGTCATGTGATCGAAACCATCGGTTGATCACAAGGAGGTAACCATATGTCAAGAACATCTTCCTTACGGAAGAGCTGGTCCGAGAGCGAAAATTTTACTCCCGGTATGGCACATATTCAATATTTAACTAAAACCAATCTGGACAGGATTTGCAAAATCAATCATTTTCTGATTAACGCCTTCCAGCAGAGTCTCTCGGATATCAAAGAAAACCTATCCAGCACGTATCTCTTTCTGCTCACCGACGGGCATGGAGTTCTGCTTGCCATGGATTATAGCCCTGATTTGGAACAGGTGGTGAAACAGTCACCCATCCGCCCGGGTATGATCTTTACAGCTAGAAGCTGTGGCGTCAATGCCATATCCGAATCAATGGATAAACATGGGCCTGTTCAGCTGTCCCCTGAGCAGCATGAGAATCCACTTTTTCAGAACTGGCATTGCTACGCTGCACCTTTGTCGGTCGGTCTTCAACATGTTGGCTACCTGGACGTCTCCACCATTAATGCAGACATCCAGAGTGAGCTGATTGCAATCGCCAAGCTGATCCCGGCCCATATGCAAAATCGGTATCAATCTAACCTTGCCTCGTCGGTAACAGAGCAGCCATCGATTGAATTCACCAAGCGACAGTTAACCATTCTGAAAATGATCTCTAACGGACTGACGGTTAAAGCCATTGCTTTGAAATTGAAAATAAAGGAATGCACCGTAAATCACCATAAAAAAGTGATTTTTAACAAATTAGGTGTACAATCCAGCACGGAAGCTGTTTCAATTGCCAGCCGTCTGTCTTATCTATAAAGGTACACCTATAGATTCCTATAGCTGGTCAACACGAACATCTGTGCTAAGATTTTAGGTACACATGAATTAGAGAGAGAACAAGAACACACACACATTTTCAGGAGGGTAATATGTCTAATCCAAAAAAAGCTTCATTGTTTGCCATGTTAATTATGATTCTGTTGGTTGCTGCAGCCTGCGGCGACAAAGCGGATAACAACGCTAAATCGAAGGAATCCACTGCAACAGAAACCACTGCCGGCACAGATACAGACACAGCCAAGACAGAAGATACGGAGAACACGGAGAGCTCCGAAGCATCCACTTCCGAGTCCAAGGAAACAGATAACTCCAAAGACGTTGAATTGGGAACTACGGAAAAAGGCTCTTACAACAATGACTATTTCGGAGTTTCGTTGAAATTCCCCGAAGCTTGGGAGTTCCAGGATGCCGCAGGCATGAACGAGCTGACTAACGCTTCCTCCGAAGTTATTGCTGGAGATGATGAAACGAAGAAAAAACAAATTGAACTATCTCAGGCCAAAACACTGAACCTGTTGATGGCTTCACAATATCCATTGGACGGAAGTCAAGTTGGCCCTTCCGCCATGGCGATTGCTGAAAAAGTAAGCCTGCTGCAAGGAATTCGTACCGGTAAAGATTATCTGAAAGCAACGAAGAAATTCATGGAGGACAGCCAGTTCCCTTATGAATACAAGGAATTCACAACCGAAACCATCGGTGGCAAAGAGATGGATCTGATGCAAATTACGATGGATGCGGGCAATGGATCAACCATTACGCAAGATTACTACAGCACCATTATTGAAGGTTATGCATTCAACTTCATCTTCACCTATTTGGATGATACTACAAAGGCCGAGATCGATAACATTAAGAAATCCGTGCAGTTCAAATAATACACTCACTGTCACAGTGCTTGCTGTGCATGAATAGAACCCCGCGCAATGACCTTCTACAGATCATTGCCGGGGTTCTTTTTCGAGTAAAAATGAATGTTTCACCTTATCCGGAAATGGCCACCCAATGTCCCTCTTTTACTTCCACCCATCGGGACTGTTCCAGATTATAGCGATCTTCCACTTCTACCGTCTCTCTTGGGGCTTCGTTTACAGCATGACGTTTTTTCTTCGCTTCCACAGCCGGGTCCGGAACCGGAATAGCCGATAACAAGGCCTTTGTGTACGCATGCTGAGGGTTCGAATATAGTTCTTCACTTTCTGCTAACTCCACAATCTTCCCATTATACATGACAGCTACACGATCACTGATATGTTTAACCATGGACAAATCATGTGCAATGAACAGGTATGTCAGACCAAGTCGCTGCTGCAATTCTTCAAGCAGCTGTACGATCTGAGCCTGAATGGACACATCCAACGCAGACAAAGGCTCGTCACATACAATAAATTCAGGTTCCACGGCCAGCGCACGAGCGATTCCGATCCGCTGCCGTTGACCACCCGAAAATTCATGAGGGTATCGCTGGGCATGAGCCGGATCGAGACCCACCATCTCCAGCAATTCCTCCACACGTTTTTCCCGCTCAGCGGGGCTGCCGGCAAGATGGTGAATATCCAAGGCTTCCCCAATAATGTCCATAATTCTAAATTTCGGATTAAGCGAGGCATACGGATCCTGGAAAATAATTTGCATATGTCTCCTCATCGTTTTCATCTCTGAGGCAGAGAGGCGGTTGAGCGGCACTCCCTTAAACAGCACATCCCCACCTGTAGGTTCATGCAGTCGTAGAATGGCTCTGCCTGTAGTCGATTTCCCGCTGCCCGATTCGCCTACGACCCCAAGCGTCTCCCCTTGGCGAATCTCGAAACTGATATCGTTCACAGCTTTTAAAGTGTTGCCTTTACCCAAATTAAAATGTTGTTTGAGGGACTTCACTTCCAGTAAAGGCTGATCATCTTCCAGATCGCGTGGCACCAACGAGACGAGTTTCGGTTTTTTCTTCTCATCCAGTCGAGGTAATGCATTCAACAGTCTTGCTGTGTATGGATGTTTCGGATTCGCAAAAATCTCTGTGGTTGTGCCGGATTCCACAATCTGCCCGTCCTTCATGACCACAACCCGATCACACATGCCTGCCACTACTCCGAGATCATGGGTAATCAGAATAATGGAAGTGCCCAGCTGTGCCTGCATATCTTTCATCAAATTAAGGATTTGGGCCTGAATAGTAACATCAAGCGCAGTTGTAGGTTCATCCGCAATCAGCAATTCAGGACGGCAAGCAAGAGCAATAGCGATCATCACCCGCTGACGCATACCTCCGGAGAATTCATGTGGGTACTGGTTGAAACGTATTTCACTCCGGGTAATACCAACGAGCTCCAGTATGGCAATCGCCTGCTTCTTCGCTTCCCCTCTGGAAAGCTTCTGATGTTTAATCAGACTTTCGGTGATCTGTTTTCCGATTTTCACGGTCGGATTAAGAGAGCTCATAGGATCCTGAAAGATCATGCCGATGTCACGGCCACGGATACTCTCCATCTCTTTTTGCGTTTTATGGACCAGATCTACCCCTTTAAACAGGATCTCACCCTTTTTCATCTGCGAAGGAGGCGAGGCAAGCAGCCTCATAATGGAACGTGCCGTCACACTCTTGCCACTGCCGGATTCCCCTACAATGCCAAGCGTTTCGCCTTTCCGCACTTCAAAACTGACTTCTTTCACCGCCTGAAATTCATTCTCTCCGGAATGAAAAGAAACGGACAACTCATTTACTTTCAACAAAGGTTGCATGTGATCACCAGCCCTCATCCATATTTTCACATGTGCTCATATGTATACTCTTCCATACCTTGACAATTAAATAGACTCTAAATAATATATACTATATCAATCGGAATAATGCAATTTAAAATGAGATGAAAGGAGGCTCGCATGGTTTGAATCTTGCAAAAGGCAGCAAAATGTCACAGCTTGTTTACACCCTGGGATTTAATTATGGCAAAATGCTGCTTCATCCCTCCTATCGATATGTTCTATTTATTCTCGGACTGCCCGTTAATTTGGTTGTACTTCTGATCTGGCAATCTAGACGAAAAAGGGATGGCTGGGCCGTGGTTCAACAAGCTGTTGAACGCGATATGCTCTCCACTTCTTATCGGGATAAACTTAGGACGGACGTTGAAGAACAGTTGAGGCGTAAACACCGTTTCTTTCGGCAGCAAGTTAGTGAGGCAGAGTTTAAGCGTCAGACCGAGGAGTGGCTGGAGGAATCCGTTCAGAAGGAGTTAAAGGAACGAACGTTCAGCAAGCTTCAGGAACAGGGAAAACAGCGACTGACGATGGCTGATACATTCCAATCGATGATTGATAAACCTTGGTTCCTTGCGATATCAGTTATTCCGGGCTGTCTGATGTACGCCATGATGTTTTTGTATGGCAATCCTTATCTAAAGTACATATTCGAAAGAATTCTGATGACGGTATTCGTCATTCTGGGCGTAGCTACACTTGTATTCACCATCTTGTACCTGTCCCCATTCAATCCGGCGGCCAACATCCTCGGAGAGACAGCGACACAGGAACAGATCGCAGCTTTTAACCATGTCTATGGCCTGGATCAGCCCTATCTTGTCCAGCTCTGGAACAATATCAAGGGCATAGCGCTATTTGATCTCGGTAAGTCTTTTTCAGGGAATGAAGATGTCACGGCTACGATCGCCAGAAAGTTTCCAATCACGTTAACACTGGCCGTTATCTCCTTGCTGCTTGCCCTTGTCATCGCATTGCCAATCGGCATCATCTCGGCGATCAAGCCCAATTCACTGTTTGATTACACATTCATGTTTATTGCATTAATTGGATTATCGATTCCGAATTTCTGGCAAGGACTCATCTTCATCCTGAATTTTTCGATCAAACTGCAGTGGCTTCCGGCTACCTTCAATCCACAGAACTGGCTATCTATTATTATGCCAACGATTGTTCTGGGAACGGGATTAACCGCTGCGGTGGCCCGTATGACTCGGTCTTCCACACTGGAAGTTATTCATGAGGATTACGTGATGACTGCTCGTGCCAAAGGATTAAGCGAACGACAGGTTCTGCTGAAACATGCAGTGCGCAATGCGCTAATTCCAATCGTAACCGTTGTAGGTCTTCAATTCGGAGGCATGCTTGGTGGGGCGGCTGTAACGGAGAAAGTATTTAATATCAGCGGACTTGGAAGCTACATTGTGGATAAACAGTTTATCCCTGATATTCCGAGCATTATGGGCGGGGTCATATACACAGCGATTACAATCTCCATCATCAATGTTGTGGTAGATCTGTTGTACGCTTTTGTCGATCCCAGAGTTCGTTCCAAGATGAAACAATATTAAAGCAGGTGCACTATGACAAAATCGGGTTCACTTACACAAGAAATGCGTTTTCGGCTTAAGTCTTCACAGGAGTACAGTCAGGCGAGCTTCGCCTGGGTCACTTCCCTTCTCTTGTCGGTGTTACTGTTGTTCAACAGTTATGACTGGAGCCTTCAGGAGTTCAGACCATTTCTGCTGACTGCGCTCGGAATCTACCTATTTTTCACGCTGGTCCAGAGTGTACTGACGCTCCGAATTCGGAGAGACCTGATTCAGAAGGGGACAATCTCTGTGCTGACTCGCAGACTCGCCTGGGTCCAACTGTTAGGTATCATTTCAGGCAATATCTTTATCGTGACGGCCGCTTTTCATCTGATCAAGAAAACAAAGAGCATTGAGTATACATTTGCGGTGTATATGCTGCTGACCCAGCTGTTCGTTATTGGGGTCTCGGCACTCAATATGTTTAAACCGTATGTTGCGGATACGTTTTTGCCAGCCATGGCTGTGCTCGTACTTGTCCTTGTCATTGATTTGGTGGTGCTGTTTATCGTATCCCGGTATACGTCAGCCTCGATCATCCCACGCTGGATGCTGGGCGTGAGCGTGATCCTGATTCTGACTTCGGTCACAGGGAATGTATTCGCACTGCTGCTGGGTATCTCCATCATTGGACGAATCCGCAGACAGGGTAAACAAAAATCCAACTTCTGGAATGATCTGTGGGAGCGTCTTGCTCCGAATGTCACGGCAATGTCCGGTTTGTTTTTTATCATTTTCCTGTTCTCAATATCGATTTGCAGCTTCTTTACTTTTGATTACAGCATGGCTGTAGAAAATAACTACTCTGCCTTGCTTCAGTCTCCATCGCTCGCCTATCCCTTGGGAACAGATGACTTTGGACGATGTTTATTTTCCCGGATTGTATTCGGTGCCCGTATATCGTTGATCGTAGGATTCATGTCAACCCTGATTCCGGTACTGATAGGCGGTATTCTCGGAGCCTTCTCGGGATTCTATGGAAGACACACGGACAATATCATCATGCGACTGCTGGATATTCTCTATGCCATTCCGGGTATTCTGCTCGCTATCGCCATCATTGCGGCGTTCGGGGCCAATACGGTCAATCTTATTCTCGCACTCAGCTTGGGCTCAATCCCAACTTATGCACGAACCATGAGGGCTAGTGTGCTCTATGTATCTACGTTTGAATTTGTTGAAGCTGCACGTGCACTGGGTTACAACAATCGCTCGATTATTTTCAAACATATTATTCCGAACTCGCTCGCACCCATGATTATCAAGTCTACACTTACGATCGGCGGAGCGGTCATTGCCACCAGCAGTCTGAGTTATCTGGGACTCGGCGTGGAGCCGCATATTCCCGAGTGGGGCAACATTCTCAAGCTGGGCAGCACGTATCTGGAAACCCATTCGTATCTGGCCATCTATCCAGGTCTTGCGATCATTCTGCTCGTGCTCTCGTTCAACTTTCTTGGTGACGGACTGCGCGACGCGCTTGATCCGAAGCTCGAAAAGGCTTAACCACTTCTACAATATTCAACTCAAATTGAATTCCATTGATTATGAACTTATCTGGAGGTATTTTCATGAAAAAACGTATGCTGATAGCACTACTATTAACTTTTGTCCTTGTGGTCTCCGGTTGCAGTGTGAAGACCAAGACGGAATCCCAGTCAGAATCCTCACCATCGGATACAACAGAAAACACGCAAAACCAAAAACCGGTGGACATCGAATTACTGGCTCAGAGCTCCTCCGAAAATGACGTGAACATTATCCGCGACCAGCTTACCAAGAATGGCTTCAATGTTAAGCTGAACCTGCAGCCGGATTACGGCAGCTACAAATCCCAGCAGGATGCTGGCAATTATGACATTGCGCTGTCCAGCTGGACAACGGTAACCGGGAATCCGGATTACGCAGTTCGTTCACTCTTCAAAACAGGCGGAGATTACAGCATTCTGGCTGATGAGGAAATCGATAAACTTATTGACCAGGCTGCTACCCAGACTCCGGACGAATACAAGGATACGTATAAACAATTGGAGGACCGCTTGGTAACCGATCAAGCCTATATCGCTCCGCTGTACATTTCCCTGAAAAGTCAGGCTGTGAACAAAGACATTCTCAATGTAGACACCGTTCGCTTGTCTAAATCCCGCGCCATGGCATGGGAACCGATTGAATTCAAAGACAGCTCCAAAAATACAAAAGAACCATTAATTCTGACACAAACCGCTTCCGTCCTGACTTCCCTTGACCCGATCAAAGGAAATGACGGTTCCATCAACCAACTGAACACCAACATGTATGTACGTCTCGTTAACCTGACAGATGACGATCAACTTACACCAGAGGGTTCCCTCTCCCACAATTTCAGTATTGCTGAGGGTAACTCGGAGTATTACTTCATTCTCAGAGACGATATCAACTTTGCCAAGATTGATAATAAAAAAGCGGTAGATACGGGAGAGCGTGTCGGTGCAGATGACGTCATCTTCTCTCTCGATCGCGCCAAAAACAAAGATTCCGTACCAGATCACCGGACATACAGCCTTCACGAACATATCAAGGAAGCCGAGTTAGTAACCGATCTGGGCGCATTGGAATCCGTTCAGCAATCTAGTGGCAGTGGTACGGTTAAAGACGCATTGGAACAAGGGCTTAGCACGAAAATTACGGAACTGGTTACGGACAAAAACAAAGCCGATAACGCTGCCGGAAAGTATCAGGTTGTGAAACTCACAACAACGGAACCTTTCCCGCAAGTATTGAACTATCTGGCTCACCAATCTGCTGGCATTGTGTCCAAAAAACAGGTCGAAAGCATCAATACGTATGATGTAGCTTCGTTTGACGTGAATAAAGACATTCCTTACGGCGATCAGAATACCGTGACTGAAGGTGCTGCGTACAACAACACCCTGTATGCCAGCGGCCCATATATCTTGGCATATAAAAATGATTACGAAGGTGTATTCTATCAGAATCCCGGATACCGCAAAGGCTCTGAGTATGCACCCAAAATCTCTCAGGTGAATGTTCGATTCATCTCTGATGCCGACAGTGCGTTGTCTGCTCTTCGCAGCAGTGAAATCCACCTGTACTACGGAGTATCCGAAACAAAGTATGACATCATCAAAAATGACAGCAAGTTGCAATTGCAGAGCATTCCGAGCAATGCGGTTTCCTATCTGCTGTTCAACACAGCCAATCGGGAAGTTGCCAAGAGCAGTGATCTGAGAAAATCCGTGCTCTACTCCATCAATCAGGATGACATTTTGCAGTTCTACAAAAACAATAAACTTAAGGCATACTCTACAGTAAGTCCACTCGTGCAGACCGGGAATGAATTGAAGTCCGATCCGGCAAAAGTAAAAGAATTCTTGAGCGCCTACCAGGCTTCCAAGTAACAATTAAGATAAACGGCTGTCACCCGGATCACTCCAAGATCCGGATGACAGCCGTATTATTTTATAGAAAGAATATATTATGATGAGCAGTCTGCCTGATACCTTCGCTGTACGTCAGGAAGCAGAGTGACGATCTGGATTCCCACTCCCCAGGAAAAATAGACCAGATGGATAACAGATATATGCTGGATCCAGTATACCTGCACCATAATCCAGATGATCAGAGCAAATCCTGTATATAACGAGAACGTCCATCCCCAGTATTGATTCGAGTAGAGATTCAGTTTCTCACCTATTTCCCAGTGAGTGCGACGAAGGAGTGAAATGGCAATGATCATCGGCATAACACCAAGAACCAACAATAGTATAATTCCCGGGATCAGAAAACTGCCAAAAGGGGAATGCTCCAATAATGAATCCGGCATATGGACGAGATTTCCCGAAGGATCGATAATGAGTGCTCCCCCTCCAACCATCGCACCAATGCCCAGTAACCCCTGCATCATAATGAGCGCCCAAGATCTTTCAGGTACACATTCACGCTTTATTCCATCATCACTAGTCCTCATCCCTCACCCTCCAGACATTGTTATACAGATATACTGAACGTTCTATTCCATTTTCACATATGGAAAGGGCTGAATCCTGTGCTCTTTCTCACTAAAATCGTCCCAAAAAATTCGATTATGGTAAAACTTGATAAAAGAACGTACGTTCGGTATAATAGAGATATACTTAATGAGCGAGAGGCAGATATGGACGACAAATTTATTAAGGAACTACGCGAGATTAGTCGGGATGACAGACGAAGATCCGAATTTATGATCCAAGGCATGAAGGAAACACTGCAGGGAAGAAAAGAAGAAAGTATTTTCAAGCGCTGGGTTCGGCGTAAGAAGACAGAGAAGAAAATTTCACAACGATTCAATCAGGATCCCTCTTCGGATCAAAAGTAACCACATAAAAAGGAGGCGTACTACGCCTCCTTTATTATTTATATGAGCAGTTTGCACAAATGCCGTTGGTGAATCATTCGGAAAGAACTGTGTGTGAGTCCTTTGCATTATACCTATGTTCAACTTTGTTTTAAGGTAAAATGGCAAACGAGCGTACTGGAAAGCCGGACGCCTTTTCGGCCTTAGGTACGATATTGAAGATCACCGCACCTTTGGCTGGTACCTGATCCAGATTCGTTAACAGCTCTACCTGATATGTATCCTGAGCAAGTACATAATACTCTGCCAGAAGTGCCCCGTTCTTTTGATAGTCTACAGCTGAATCGGTGTCGAAGGTCTCATGGCCAATCGCCTGTATTTTTCTTTCCTCGAATAAAAACATTAGCGCACTGACTGACCATCCGGGTGCATGACTGTTTCCCTCTGCATCTTTGTTGTCGAATGCTTCGTGACTGGGCCAGCGTTTGCTCCAATCAGTACGTAGTGCTACAAAGCTGCCAGCTTCAATAACGCCATGCTCTTTTTCAAACTCAAGAATATGATCGACATCCAGCGTGAAATCCGGATTGCTCTCTACAGCCACAGATTGATCAATGACCACCAGCGGTAGCACAAGTTCCTTCAACCCCAATTCATCGAGATAACGGGTATCACGCACAAAATGGATCGGTGCATCGAGATGAGTACCATATTGACCGGGAAACCTGAAACTTTGGGCAAAGAAACCTTGGTCGTGATTAAACAACGTATCGAATTGTGCCGCATCAAAAGCTGAGAAATGTGGAGATTCCGGTCCAAACGTATGGGTCAGATCCACCCACTTCTTTTCTTTTAATAATTGAATCGCTTGAATGAGCTCATTGGACATCCGAATCACCTCATACATAGAATGGAATAAATTGTTACTATTATATCTTATTCCACTCCATGCGAAAATATCGAAATGTCAGCTATTTGATAGAATTCATTAACTCGAAGAAGTATTTTGGTTCATGAGTCTGATATAGATTGAACCACGAATCTAAAGTCTCCGGTGTAAATACATCTAGTACCTTCAATACATGCATCGCAAATTCCAAAGGAGCTATGCCCGATGCAGTAACTAAATTGCCATCCGTTACGGCCGGTACCATTTCATAGTATTTTTCTCCAATGTAATGAGGACAAATCATTTTCAAATATTCCAGATCGTTGCTTGTATGCCTTCTGGAGTCTAGCAATCCCACCCTCGCAAGTCCAACGGTTGCACCACATATTGCCGCAACAACATGACCTTTTTCCAAAGATGTCGAAGCTTTTTTCAATATTGGCTCGTGAATGGATTCCATCCAAGTATTTCCGCCTGGAAGAATCAATACATCCGTACTTTCCAACATACACTCATCAACTGAAATGCGAGGTAATATTTCCAATCCCCCCATGGTAGTCACCGGACTTTTATCAACGCCAACAGCAACCACCTCTATCGCCGCCAGCCCTTTCTTAAAATACCTTCCCGAGTTTAATTCAGCAATTAAATAACCTACCTCCCAGTCTGACATCGTATCAAATACATAAAGATATGCTTTTTTTGTATGCATAATGCACTCCCCTTCTAGTCGATAAGCCTATTATAAAAAAACTTTACTGACATCTTCCGTCAGTAAAGTTTTTAAATTTGAAATATTCAGCGGTTAATCCTCACCTACTCTACTCGAATGACCAGTTTCCCGCGTGTATGATGGGTTTCGCTTTTTTCGTGCGCTTCACGCAGTCCTTGTTCACTCAAGGGGTATGTCTCATCAATTATGGGTCTCAGCCTGCCCTCAGCAGCGAGCTCAGCCAACTGATCGAGTTGATCCCCTTTGGGTTCCATCATGAACACGTTGGCCGTTACACCAGCTTCCTTAGCCATCGTTTCATCCGGTTGTTCCACAAGCGATACCAGATGTCCACCGGCCTTCAATACCTTGAAGCTATCACGCTGAATATCGCCACCCATCGTGTCCAGCACGACATCGTACCCGGAGAGAATCTCTGAGAAGTCTTCTTTTCTATAATTGATAAAATGGTCCACTCCCAGCGAACGAAGCAATTCCTCATTCGATTCACTCGCCGTGGAAGCCACTTCAGCGCCAAGATATTTGGCAATCTGAATAGCAAAGGTTCCTACACCACCTGCTCCGGCGTGAATGAGAACCTTCTGCCCTTTGGCAAGCCGTCCATGGTCAACAAGTGCCTGCCAGGCCGTCATGGCTGCTAGCGGTATGGCAGCTGCTTCCTTGAAGCTTAGATTTTCCGGGATACGGGCAATGATGTCCGCATCCACAGCCACATATTCTGCATAGGTCCCGAAATGACGAGGACGGGCAAATACGCGATCGCCCGCTCTGAACCTAGTGACATTGGAACCCGCTTCAGTCACTGTCCCGGCCACATCCCCGCCCAATATTAGTGGGAAAGAATCTGCTGCCTCTTTCATATGGCCTTGTCTGACTTTAAAATCCACCGGGTTTACAGAAGTAGCATGAATGCGGATTAGCACCTGGTTCACTCCACATGCCGGCTTCGGCATTTCCTTTTCCTTCAATTGTTCCGCTCCACCGAACTTTTCAATCACAATTGCTTTCATTAGAGATCCCAGCCTTTCCATAGCATTATCGTTATGCTCTCCTTCTTCATTACCCTTCCCGAACGTTCACTTGACCTATATTCATGAATTCGCAGCAGGTTTGGGTTCACAATCCCGATTAGGAACCGTGATATAATGAAGAACTGTTGAACTTAAATAACTGAACAAGCGAGGTAGAGATGTGGAAATTGAAGTAAGTACGTTACATGCATTTTCGGATAAGCCTCTAGGCGGAAACCCCGCAGGAGTTGTTTTACAAGCAGGACACTTGTCCGACTCCCAGATGCAGGAGATTGCCAGACAAGTTGGATTCTCAGAGACCGCGTTTGTTATGCCATCGGACCAGGCTGATTTCAAAGTGCGTTACTTCACCCCTAGTGATGAAGTTGATCTATGCGGACATGCAACGATTGCCTTATTTTATTTAATGAAAGCACAGCATATCGTTGATGTAGGTGTATACACGCTGGAGACGTTAGCCGGAATACTTGAAGTAGTTGTCCAGAACAATGGTGAAGTCTATCTGTCTCAGGCGCTTCCGGAGTTTGGAGAGATCGTTGACCGACAAGGCATTGCAGATTCTCTGGGTATTTCCACACATGATTTACACGCTGAATTACCTGTACAGATCGTATCTACCGGATTGCGCGATATCTTGATTACGGTTAACCATGTTGATGTTCTGTCAAAAATCATTCCTGATTTTCAGCTTATCGCTGAAATTAGCAAAGCTAACCATGTCGTAGGTTATCACGTATTTGCAGTCGAACCAGATAAAGAGAGTACTCTGGCAGAATGCCGGAACTTTGCTCCCCTTTACGATATCCCGGAAGAGAGCGCAACTGGTACTTCTAACGGTGCTTTACTCTGTTATTTACATAAATACAACCAACTTTCAGATCCCCACGATACAATCTATACGATTAGACAAGGGTATACTATGAACCGTCCCTCGGAGATCCAAGCCAGATTAACACTGGGCATGTCCAATGAAATTACAAAGATTCAAGTGGGCGGGGTCGCGGTTCATATAGAGAACATTCGAATTCAACTTTCATAAATGTTGAGCTTCAATCTTATGTAAAAATCGTAACACGGCTTCTTCCAATTGATTCAGCCCTGGCTGTTCTATAGGGAAGTGGCCCGCTCCTTCCAACACTACGCATTCCTTTTCCACCTTTAATCGATCAAAAAAAGATTGGCTGAACCGTAATGGTGTCATCGGGTCCAGTTCGGGGTGAACCAGCAGTACAGGACATTGGTCAAACTGTTCCGAGTCTACCTCCGGCTTCTTATTCAGGAATGTTCTTAACAGTTCTAATGGGACACGTGTCGATGCCGCCTGTGGATCATTCATAATAAGTCGGGTTAACTCCGAATTATTGGTAATCAGCTGCATACGCGATACTTGCTTCACAGAGATACGTATATGATCCAGTAAAGCCGGAAACCGATCCATCATACGTTTGCCCCATCGGCTCACCAAACGGTTTGGTGCAAGCTGGTCACGCATATCCGCATCACTCGTGTCCACAAATGTCGTTACAATCAAGCCTTGTACGTGCTCACTGCGTGCACTCATGTGATAAGCCAGCATACCTCCGATGCTGCTTCCCAATGCCACGATCGGCTTGCCGTCTTTCCTAAATTCGCAATCAGCGAGTGAAACAAGCAGCTTGATCCATAGTTCATAATTGAGACGTGTCCCAGGCAACGGATAGCTCAGTCCATACGGTGGAAGATCTGGCGATACTACCTCATAGCCTCGGAGCTGCAACATTCGAGCATAAGGCGCGAGCAACCTGCCATTGCCTCCAGCTCCGTGAATGAACAGAATTTTGATCGGCGAATCGGGCGCGGGCAGACGATCGATGTGCAGATGAACCCCGTTCGATTCCCACCACTCCTCTTCAGGATTCGCATGGTCCCCTAGCCTGAATTCTTCCGGGAAAAAGGCTTGATACTGTTTCCAATAATGATGTGATGAATGATATGAAGGCAGATTATCCATGCTGTTCATTCTCCTCTTGTCATAGATCAGTCTCATTCAGATTGAATGAGACTGATCCTATATAGCCAAAAAAGGCCGTGCATTGCACGACCTTACATTAAGCCTACTTCCATAAGTATACTTCTTTGTATAACAGCCTTCATACATCTGTCAATAAAGGGATGGTACATTCCCCGATACAATAAACGCCACACCAAGGAGAGAATATACTCCAAGTAGTGTGGCGTGTACGGTTTAGCAGTGGATTAGATTCAAAGCGTGTTTGCATTTGTGTATTAACCTACGCTGTAAAGACGTGGCAAACAGATGCACAATTCATCCCGTCTCTTTCCCCCTCATTCTTTTCCTCAAGCGAGCGTATTGACTGTAGATCCAAGGTGATTCTTTCGTCAGGATCGGGCCAAGCACTGCCAGAATCAACACATATAACACGGCAAAAGACTGAATGGATGCCATCAGGCCTCCTGCCTTGCCGATATTCGCCATAATGATAGAGAACTCTCCACGGGACACCAGCGTGAATCCCACATTAAGAGAAGCGCGTGGAGACATCCCGGAGAGTCTGCCAGCGATCATGCCCGCACCATAGTTGCTGGCAATGGTCAGAATAACGGCAATCACGGTCATTCCAACGGCTCCGCCAAGGGTCGAAGGTTCAATGGTCAGGCCAAAGCTGAAAAAGAAGATCGCCCCAAAGAAATCTTTGAACGGCATAATCTGATGCTCAATTCGGCTGGCATGTCTGGACTCCCCCAGAACCAGCCCCATCATCAGAGCTCCAATCGCTTCGGCTACATGCAGCGTTTCCGAGAAACCCGCCACCAGAAAGAGCAGCGTCATAACGGTAAGCAGAAACAACTCCGATGACTTGATGTTGAGTGCCTTATCAATATACTTGATGCATTTCCTGCCTATGATTAGAAATAGCACAATAAAGAGCAGCGCAGACAAGGATACGAGCAAGACGCTGAGGAATGAGGTAGCCCCACTAAGTACAAGCCCCGTCAGAATCGAGATATGGATGGCAATAAACAGATCATCAAACATGATCATGCCCATAATAATCTCCGTCTCCGGGTTCGCCGTGCGCTTCAGATCCACGAGTACTTTAGCCACAATAGCTGTGGAAGAACTCGTCATAATACCACAGACAACTAACGTTTCTTTGAGTGGCAGTTCCATGAACCATCCTAGCAGCAGACCGGAAGCAAAATTTAGTCCAACGTAGAACATACCTCCGGTCAGAATGGCTTTGCCCGACTTCATCAGGCGGGAGACCGAAAATTCCAATCCCAGATAAAAGAGCAAAAACAGAATACCCAGCCTGCCCATAAATTCAATAAATTCCGAGCTTTCGATAAAACGCAAATCCACAATGCCGATCTGTGGTGCATGCGGTCCAACAGCCATACCAATCAGAATATAGAAAGGAATGACCGAAAATCGTAATTTTGCAGATATTAGCCCCGTAAGTGTAATCAGCGCAACGGCAATTCCCACTTCGAATATGAGCATATCCATAGGCTAGAGCCGTCCATTGGATAACAACTGTTTTAACAGTTTGATCTGATCCCGTTCACCAGCGACAACAACCGTAGCCCCCGCGGTAAAGATATAGTCCGGACCTGGATTAAACTGCTTCGTCCTGTTCTTCTCCACCACAGCTAGAATAACTGCTCCTGTTGCCTGGCGAATATTCAGTTCTCCGATCGTTCTTCCTATGCTCTCTGAATGCGGCTCAATACGGAGCCACTCAATTAACAGTCCCTCCAGCATAACTTCACGCTCATCCTGAAAGGTTGGTTTGTACGTCATGCCACCGACAATAGCCGCAACCGCACGTGCCTCATCATCATCCAGTGTGACCAGTGACACCATATCTCCCAATTCTTCAGGCGAATCGCCTGATTCCATGTGAAACAGGTCACGTCGCTCATCATTATGGATAACGATGACCAGATGCTCACCGCTGCGTGTGTGCAACCAATATTTGCGTCCAATTCCCGGCAAATCCGTCTCTTTAAAGTGCATGATCTGCACCCCCAGTGGACATCCGATTCAAGGACTCATTGTTTAACGTAATATCCGTAATGCGTACTCGCATGGAGCCAGCCGGTATATTAATCGACCTCACTTCTCCCTTGAGCCCAAGCAATAATTGCCGCCCCACAGGGGAGAGGAATGAAATATGCCCCGCATCCGGATCCGCGTCATCCGGCATAACAATGTTGAAAGAATCAGATGTATGGAAGTCAACGTAATCAAAACGGATCAAACTACCGATAAGTACCACCGAGTCCAGAGCTTCATCCGAACCAAGGAGCAGCTTCTCCACACACGTTGTATAGTTCGCAAGCAGGCGTTCCATCTGCGAGCGTTCCGGATCACGCACGTCAAAATAGGCGTCGAGAAATGTTCTTTTCTCTTCACCGAATATAATGAGCTGGTTCACCAGCATTTCTCTGCAATTTTGAAAGGAGGTCCTATGGTTCATAATAAATCTCACCTCCTATACAAGCCCTGTTCTCCATGTTGATTCGCATGTTTTTCTTCATCATGTTGTTCTCCTCCTTCATATAGATAAAAAGACCACGGATACCGCGGTCTTACTACCATCTTACCAAAACAAATTTTTTAATCCAGCTATTCTGTTAACTTTGCGTTGTATAATGATAAAAAGGGCGTCAATCCAGCTTCCAAACTTAACCTTTACATCATATGACAGATCCATAGAAGATTTTAATAACGTCATAAAAAACATTTTATGGGTTTTCATCTCGTATTTTTATTTTGTTTCCTGTATATTTAACTACAAACTTTTATGCAATTTATACAAATAGCCATCCCAAGACTTTAACACAATAAAGGAGTGCATTGAAAAAGTGTCGACTATAACTAAGGATTCAACTCAAGTAACTGCCGCAGAGTATGTTCATTCCGTTTACGAATCGGTTATCGCCAGAAATCCACAGGAAAGTGAATTCCATCAGGCTGTCAAAGAGATCCTGGACTCGCTTATTCCTGTCATTGCAGCTCACCCGAAATATCGGGAAAATGGCTTGCTTGAACAGCTTGTTGAGCCAGAACGTGTCATTACGTTCCGCGTGCCTTGGGTAGATGATCAAGGCAAGGTACAAGTAAACCGTGGATTCCGTGTTCAGTTCAACAGCGCAATTGGTCCTTATAAAGGTGGACTTCGTTTCCATCCTTCCGTTTACTCGGGAATCGTTAAATTCCTTGGATTTGAACAAATTTTCAAGAATGCCCTGACTGGCCTGCCAATCGGCGGTGGTAAAGGTGGTTCCGACTTCGATCCAAAAGGAAAATCAGATCTGGAAGTCATGCGTTTCACTCAAAGCTTCATGACTGAGCTGTACAAATATATCGGTTCCGATGCGGACGTACCTGCCGGGGACATCGGTGTAGGTGCACGGGAAATCGGTTATATGTTCGGACAGTACAAACGCATCAGCGGTGGACACGAAGCTGGCGTTCTTACAGGTAAAGGGCTCCTATACGGAGGAAGTCTTGCACGTAAGGAAGCTACCGGATTCGGATGCGTGTACTTTGTGAAGGAAATGTTGGCATCTAAAGGACTGAGCTTCAAGGACAGCACCGTGGTTGTCTCCGGTTCGGGTAATGTATCCATCTATGCCATTCAGAAGGCTCAAGAGCTTGGAGCTAATGTTGTCGCGTGTAGTGACTCTGGTGGTTATATCTATGACGCTCAAGGAATCAATCTGAATACCGTAAAAAGATTAAAAGAGGTTGATCGTCTGCGGATCAGCGAATATGTCAAAGAGCATCCACATGCCGTGTATACCGAAGGCTGTGAAGGCATCTGGTCTATCCCTTGTGATATCGCGCTGCCTTGTGCAACGCAAAATGAAATCGACGAACAGGCTGCTGCATTGCTCGTGCAAGGCGGAGTTAAAGCGATTGGTGAAGGAGCGAACATGCCTTCCACTCTGGCTGCGATTGACGTTTTCCATAAAGAAGGCGTTCTGTTTGGACCAGCCAAAGCGGCTAATGCTGGCGGAGTTGCCGTGTCCGCACTTGAAATGTCGCAGAACAGCATGCGGTTGTCCTGGTCATTTGAAGAAGTGGACGCCAAGCTGCATGACATTATGTCGAACATCTACACTAGCTGTGTACAGGCAGCGGATGAGTACGGCTGTGCAGGTAACCTGCTTGCCGGAGCGAACATTGCTGGCTTCCTGAAGGTGGCAGATGCCATGCTTGCGCAAGGTATCGTCTAATTCTAATTGTGTTACAGTTGTTAACTAACTAAATAAACCGCCTTCCATCACGGGAGGCGGTTATTTTACATTCCTACCTGTCATTTATGGAGTCTAATCCGGTATCAGGATCGCCATGTGATCCATATCGGAATTGATCGAAATCCAGTGTAATGGTAAAGTTGTACTGACCTTAAAATAGCATTTTTTTTAATTAAAGGAAGTGTATAAATGACTAATCAAGCATTCAGTAGCAATCAGGCTACTCTGCATTTAAGCGCAGACTGTGAGCAATGTTTTGGTCTATGCTGTGTCGCCTTGCCCTATGGCAAATCCTCAGACTTTGCTTTTGATAAATCCAGCGGTACTCCCTGTTCCAATCTTCGTACCGATAACCGCTGTGGCATCCATACACAGCTGCGACAGAAAGGGTTCAAGGGCTGCACAGTCTACGATTGTTTCGGAGCTGGTCAGAAACTATCACAAATTACATATGCGGGCAAGGATTGGCGTAATCATCCGGAATCAGCTGCTGAAATGTTCGATTGCTTGCCTGTCATGAAGCAGCTTCATGAGATGATGAACTACATCAATGAAATGCTACAGCTGCCGGAAACATCATCCATCCATGCCGCGTTGAAGGACGTATATCGGGAAACGGAACGACTGACCGATCTGGAGCCATCTGCCATATTACGTCTCGATATTCCCGCACATCGGGCGGTGGTGAACGAACTGCTTGTACAGGCTAGCGAGATGGTGCGGGCAAAGGTCCCAGCTTCGGGTAAGGAGCCTTCCAAATCGAAGACCAAAAAGCGTATCGGAAGAGACTTTCTGGGTGCCAATCTAAAAGGAGCTGACCTTCGGGGAGCGAGCTTCAGAGGTGCATTAATGATAGCGGCTGACCTACGAAACGCAGATATGAGAAAGACCGATCTAATTGGGGCTGACTTGCGGGATGCGAATCTGGGTGGAGCGGATCTGAGAGGCAGCATCTTTCTGACGCAATCCCAGCTCAACTCGGCAAAAGGCAGTGCAGATACCAAGTTGCCGGATCATTTAAACATTCCCTCACACTGGCTGTAGGGAAGACTACCCCAAGATGAAGTATGAATTATGAATGAATATGAATAAACCATGAATATGCACTGATTCGTTTGTACAACAAATAGCTCGTCCCTCTTTTTAGAAGGACGAGCTATTTGTGTTGTATTACATTTTAGATATAAAAGTCAGGACTTGCAACTGCGGTAATGAATTAACGGACTACAGCAAGTCGCGGCGAAGGTCCTCAGCCGATTTAGGAGACAGGTGACCGAGTGGGATATCAAATACTGTCTTAGCCCCTTTGTGTCCTTCCAGACTCAAACGTTGTGCGGCTCTTGCATAAGCCACCAGTACACTTGCGGTAAATTCAGGATTGCTGTCGAGCTTCAGACCAAACTCAATAATTTGTTTCTGGCCTGCACCTGTAACTCCACTACGAATGACAAATCCACCGTGCGGCATGCCTTCATGCTCAGCCTTCAATTGCTCTTCAGTAATAAACGTTACCGTTGTATCGTAATCCGAGAAATAGTTAGGCATAGATACAATCGTTTCACGAATCTCGTCCTGATTTGCACCAGCTTCTGCAACTACGTAGCATTGACGCAGATGCTTTTCACGTGTGGTCAATTCTGGGGTCTCCCCAGCACGAATGCTGTTGATTACTTCTTCAACAGGTACAGTGTATTGCACACCAGCCTTAACGCCAGGAACACGACGGATGGCATCGGAGTGACCTTGGCTTACTCCTTTACCCCAGAACGTGTACTCTTTACCTTCTGGCAGGATCGATTGAGCAAGCAGTCGGTTCATGGAGAACAAGCCTGGGTCCCAACCTGTGGAAATGACGCTCACGTGGCCACCTTGCTCTGCCGCAGCGTTAACTTCTTTATAGAATTCAGGGATTTTGGCATGTGTATCGAAGCTATCCACCGTATTGAACAATTTAGCAATTGCAGGTGTCTGCTCCGGAAGATCGGTTGCCGAACCTCCACACAGAATCATCACATCAATTTTGCCTATGTATTGCTCAGCAGCAGAGATATGTTCGAAACGAACCTCTGTACCTTCTGCAACCATCTGCTCCGGGTTACGACGTGTAAATACAGCAACAAGCTCCATATCCGGGTTTTGAGTAATAGCTTTCTCTACACCTTTGCCCAGATTTCCGTAACCTACGATACCAACTTTGACCATGTTCAATCCTCTCCTGTCTTCATCTATAGTTGCCTACTTTATCTAGTATAATGATATAACATAACATGTAAATTGTCAGGTTTCCAGTTTGAAATAAAAATACCTTGCATGCAGAGCAGCAAGGCCTGATATATTCCTTTTATTCTAATCACGTCCAACCGAATGGATAAAAGGTATGGCATCCACGGAAGAAGTAGCAAACAAGACGGAAACGGACAATACCGTTAGAGACAACAGACAACTTGCCAGGAGTAAGGAAAGGAATCTTGAAGCGGTTCTGATCTTTTTCATCCATCCTACCTCCTCATCCTGTTTGCTATATTTTGGCTGGATTATGTTCTTCATAGTTCACCGGACCGCCTCACCAACTCCAAAATTTCATTGGCGACAATATCCGGCTGACTGTTATGAATATCGTGTTTGGCGTGTGCCACAGTGACCTGTGTTCCTTGACTGGACCATGAAGCAAAATCGGCTTGATCTGCCTGCCATGCCCGGCTGCCTTCGCTCGGTTTCTCTGAACCGGCCGTCAGAATGGTTAGCGGGAAGGAGAATTCCTTTTTATGCTCCAAGATATGGGCTGCGTTCGTCTTGGAATTGCGCATCTCTCCAATCACGTTGTCATTGTAAGCATGCTTGAGTGTGGATATGGTGGCTGCCTTTCTCATTGACTCCGTAACGAGATCCGGGTTAACGACCAAAGATTCGGTTAACCGATCCGAATGCAGCAATGTCCGCACAATTCCTGTTTTCACCAGAAGACGGGCTGAATCGAAATACCAATCCGATTGCTCCATAGCCACAGTGCTGTAATATTCGGGACTTCCTCCATCAATCATGACCATGCCAGCTACCTCATCGGGGTACATTTGTGCGAATCGCACGGTCTCCAGCGATCCGAGAGAATGACCTACCATGATATACGGCGGACGTTGGCCGGATACTCGCAGCAATTGATGGATTTCCTCTGTAATGGTATCGATATCACGTGGCCGATCCGTATAATCGCTATACCCGTAACCGAACCGATCATACACCGCAATTTTCACCTGGGATTTCAACTTGTTATATAGCGGGCTGAAATCAACATACGGATTGGGCGTACCCCAGCCTGAAGCGAGAACAACTGTCGCATTTCCTCTTCCCGTTGTATAGAGATGCATGTTACGTCCGCTCACCTCATACATCTTGCCTGGTGCAGTATAAGATTTCATGTCCTGTGTCGACTGATACGCCTCGTACGCGGTTCCTGCCAGCAGCAGAAGTCCTGTTGCCAGCATCAGGCCCCCCAGCCCCTTCAAACCTCTCCGTAACCCCTTCTTCATCATTCTCTACCCCTTACCCGGCTCTTCTTCTATATGTATTCTTCAATCTTACCCAAGTACGGATGGAAACGGAACGATCCCGGGTCCAGTTCTTTCCCCAACCTAAGTCTAGTTCCACCCCTACCCGCAGTATGAAAAATACGATTGAGACCTGTACCAAAGGGAAGATAATCATATAGACAACGTAAAATAACCGCAAATTCCCGATAACGGAAACCTGCGGTTTGGATGATATTCATTTTGTAAAAAGCCAAATAAACCCTCTGCAATCTACAATTGCAACGTGAGACCCACCGGGCAATGATCACTGCCCATGACATGGCAATCAATATGCGCCTCTGACACCTTCGGAGCCAGCTGATTGGACACAAGAAAATAATCGATCCGCCATCCAACATTACGCTCTCTTACCTTGGGCATGTACGACCACCAACTGAACACATCCGTGCGATCCGGGTACAGATGACGGAAGCTATCCACATATCCGGCAGCCAGCAGATCGGTCATTTTGCCTCGCTCTTCCAGCGTGAATCCCGAGTTGCCCAGATTCGGCTTCGGATTCTTCAGGTCGATCTCCTGATGGGCTACATTCAGGTCACCACATACGATAACCGGCTTGGTCTGCTCCAATTGCAGCACGTACCCTCTGAACCGATCCTCCCATTCCAAACGGTAAGGAAGTCTGGTCAGATCCCGCTTCGCATTGGGGGTATATACGTTGATTAGATAAAAATGATCAAACTCCAGCGTAATCATTCGGCCTTCCGGTTCACTATCTTCCTCTATCCCGTACCAGACAGATAGCGGCTTGATCCGGGTAAATATGGCTGTGCCGGAGTATCCTTTTTTGACAGCATAATTCCAGTATTGATATACGTCTTCACCCAGATCCATTTCGATCTGTCCTGCCTGCAGCTTGGTCTCCTGCACACAGAAAATATCGGCCTGACTCTCGTTATAATAATCCATGAATCCTTTGGTAACACATGCCCGCAATCCATTCACATTCCAGGACACCAGCTTCATATCCTCATCTCCTCACATCTCCCCAATATAGCATGGGCGAATTCGGAAGGACAAGCTGAGGTGTGACGATATCCAAACAGAATGAGGGCTTCCTAAGCTATATGCTCACTGATACAACCAGGATAATGCTTCGGGCAGATGCTTGGCAAAAAACAAAAGATCATGTGTCCCGCCCTCTTCCTCCACGTAATTCAGCCGCTCGGCAGGATAACCCTGGGCCAAAATCATGCGACACGCAGAACGTGTATTTTCCAACATTTGTGCTTGGGCATTAACCTTGTACACACCTTCCAGACTCCCAACATACATATACAGCTTCAACCCGTGGCGTTCAGCCCAGGAATAGTCACTCATATAATCGAGGAAACCTTCATACCACATAGAGGCCGATAACGCCCCAACCTTTCCAAAGATATGAGGGAATTCCATCGCCGCAAACAGAGAGATCAGCCCACCGAGCGAACAGCCAAGTATACCTGTATTCTCTGAATCTGCAAGAGTACGGTAAGACGAGTCCACATACGGTTTCAGCTGCTCAGTGATCGCCTTCAGATATATGCTTCCCTGACCGCCAAAGGCCGAAAAGGATGCATGCAGCGCTGGTACAGGCCATGGCGTGTAGTCATCGTTGCGATTGTGAGGTTCAATACCAACCAAAATCAATTCAGGCAGTTTTCCGGAGCGAAAAGAATGATCCAGCAGATTGCTACAGGCTTTGGCTACCGCACCTCCATCCTGAATATAAACGACCGGGTAATGACGATCTCCCTTTGTGTAAGATGGCGGAAGCAGCAGATGGAGCGTCCAGCCATTAACCGACTCTTGTACCCATTTACTCATGTATGGAACCCTTCCCTCCTGTTTCAAATCTGGCTTGTTACATCCTGTTTTTAAGCAGTAAAAAGATGAAATAAGGAACGCCAATAATGGAGATGACGATGCCCACAGGCAGTTCTGCCGGGGCAAATACCGTTTTGCCGATCAAATCACCTACAACAACCATCGCCATGCCGACCAAACCGGATATTGGAATGACCCGTTTATGGTGAAGCCCCACCAGCCGCCGTGCAATATGAGGAGCGATTAACCCAACAAATCCGATACTCCCGGAAACGGCAACACAGGCACTGACGAGTCCAACACTGCCCAGTAACAATATTTTTCTCTCCCGATGAACATCTACACCGAGTCCCATGCTGCTGGCCTCCTGCAGCTGCATGACATCCAGCACACGGGATTTAGCCCAAAGCAATGGAATCAGCAGGACCAGCCATGGAATCATCGCCGATATGTATCGCCAGTTGGCATTATAAATGCTGCCTGTCAGCCAGACGGTAGCCATCTCAAAATCGGACGGGTTCATCTTTAGGGAAAGATAAAGCGTAATTGCACTAAAACCTGAACCGATGGCAATCCCGACCAGAATGAGCCTTTGGGAATCCAACTGTCCGCGCTCCTGAGCAAACCACAAGATGAGAATAACTGCGGTTAATCCACCCACCAGGCCAAACAGCGGCATCGCCATAACGGACAACCATCCTGTACCCGTTATGGACCCGTGAAACAGAAGCATAAAGAGCACCATTGCTGTTCCAGCACCTGCGTTAATACCAAGCATGCCGGGGTCAGCAAGCGGATTGCGCGCAATACCCTGAATTACAGCTCCGGCAATCCCGAGTCCCAGGCCAAGCAGTAATGCAATGACAATTCGCGGTAGCCTGAAATCAAAAATGACCAGATCATGCTCATGGACAGGGTCCAGCCGTAATAACGTTTTGACCACATCCATCACCGATATGTCAAACGCACCGTTAGTCAAACTGATATAAACGGCTGCTGCAATGATTATTGAACTTATGAAAATGACGGCCCATAATCTTCCCCGCTGCGGTTCAGGCATGTTTTCCCCCTCCTTTGGTTTTGATCAGATAAAGGAAGAAGGGAACGCCAAATAATGCGGTGACGACTCCAATTGGTGTTTCAAACGGAGAGTTAATGAAACGACTCAAGATGTCACACCAGGCCAAAAAGAATCCGCCCAGCAGAGCGGAGCACGGAATAATCCAGCGGTAATCTACCCCGAAGAGAAATCGGGTAATATGCGGAACCAACAAACCGACAAAAGCGATTTTGCCCGCCAAAGCCACAGATATTCCAGTCAGGATAACTACACTCAGTATCGATAAAGCCTTAACCCATCCGGTACGCTGCCCCAGGCTTGTTGCCACATCATCGCCCATCGACAGAATGGTAATAGACTTGGAGAGGATGATGGCTAACGCCAGTCCCACCACAGCAAATGGAATAATCAGCTTGATCATGCCCGGGTCCATCTGATGCAATCTGGCGTTATACCAGAAACTGATCGTTTGAGACACCTGATAATAGGTAGCCACGGCCTGAGATACACCACCGAGGAATGTACCAATAATCGTGCCCAAAATGGCAAGTCGAACAGGCGACATGCCGCCCGGTAGTAACCAGGCTATGAAAAATACCAGTCCTGCTCCAAGTGCCGATCCCGCCAAAGAGTAAAATATCAGACCAAGAGATGACGTATTCGGCATAAATACCATACATAAGGTGATGACCACTACCGATCCATCGGATACCCCCATAATGGAAGGGGATGCAAGATAGTTTCTTGTCATCCCCTGCATGAGCGCACCTGACACCGCCAGAAAAGCCCCGATCAATAGAGCACCAATAACACGCGGGAGCCGGGATGACACGATGATCTGGTGATCGATGCTGTCTGTATCAAAATGGAAAATGGCTGCCGTTATGGTTGAAACGTCAATGCTCTTGGCTCCGTACATGACGGACGCAAGAATGGTAACTGCAATGAACAGAGGTGCTGCTGCGAACAGCACCACCGGATTCAATCTTCTTTTTTGCATAGGAGTATACACGCCTTGCTCTAATTATTTGGATAACTGCTCAACTGCTGCTTTCAGGAATTCAATACGACTCCAGGCCGGACCACCTTCAGCCAATGGATCAATGACATTAACAAAAGCATGATTTTCCTTCAGCGCAGTTGTCTTCTGGATAATCGGGTTGTTCTGTAGATCTGTCAGGGCATTCGGGGTGTCGGAGTTCTCAGATGTCTCAAATTGTACAAAAACATAATCAGGGTTCATCTCTGCAAATTTCTCCACCGAAAGTGCTTCCTGCGCTTTGGCTGCCTGAATCTCGGTCGGAACCTGGAATCCAAGGTCTCCATACAGAATCGGATTCACAAAGACAGACTCAGGATACACATACATTTGTCCGTTACGGATACGTACTGCCAACACCTTTTTGTTTTCCAGTTTGTCCCCAAGTTCAGCCTGGGCAGTAGTCAAAGTAGCCTTATACTGTTCAATTTCCTGTTTGGCCTGTTCCTGCTTGCCTGTCAGCTCAGCCAGTAGATTAAGGTTCGACTCCCAATCCGTAGCAATATGAGACACCTGAATAAATGGCGCAATTTTGCTTAACTGCTCGGCCACTTCAGGTTTAAACTTCGTAGAACCCAGGATAATATCCGGTTTCAGGGACAGAATGGTCTCAAAGTTAGGCTCAATCTTCTGCCCAATGGACTCAGCTTGATCCGTGATAGAAGCATACATCTCCGGGAATTCGCCGCCAAAAGTAATAGCCCCTACCGGATGTACATCAAGAACCAGTGCATCCTCCATGGCTTCCATGGAACCGGTAATTACAATACGGTTAACCTCTGTCGGAACCGTGTACTCCTGATCTAAGTATTTAATAGTTCTTGTGCCTTCAGCTGCCTCAGCTGTATCCGTTTCATTGGTCGTCGCCGTTGTTCCAGTCGAAGCCGAATTCTCCGCAGTCCCTGACGCGTCCTCTTTATTGCCGCACGCTCCCAATACAGCGAGCATACATATCATTACCAAACATAACCCCAATTTCTTTTTCATCTCTGGTGATCCCCCTTCAATTTCGATTATTCTAATTGAGAATAATAATCATTATTGAATGATAAACAAGATTGACCGACAGAACCATGGACTCTGTCCTGAATCTCTATGGATTTTTCACCGATAGCGATCCATCAGATCGTCCAGGATGCGTTCGTTGGCGAGGGGCGAGTTCTCAAGCCAGGGATCAGCCGGGATGATGAACAACCGGTTATTCTGAACAGATTTTATATTTTGCCACAAGGAGGTTTTCTGCACATCCTCCCAGAAGGATAACGTCTCACTCTCCTGACATACCATCAGAAATATCCAATCCGTCTGCATTTCATCCAGTTGTTCCAGCGTAATCGGCTCGTTATATATCTCCCCTTCCTCACTGACATGAGCTGGTTTGACTGCCAAATCTCCATATAACACTTCCAACATGGATGGTGAACAATAACGTGTGAACTGATGTTTTAACAAACGGACAACGACTACCTTCTCGTTGCCAAGCTTTTGATGCATCATCGTTTTGACCTGGTCCGCCTTATGATCATAAGTTTCCAGCCAACTCTTGGCATCCTGCTGTGCCCCCAGTTGTTCAGCCAGAATCTGAAGCTGTGAACGCCAGTTGTGATCTGAGACCGTGAGGTAATGAACCGGCGCAATACTTTCAAGCTGTGCTTTCTCCTCAGGTCGCAAGTGGTCGTAACTGATAATCAGGTCAGGCTGATGCTCCTGCAGAGCCTGAATTTTGGATTGCCATTCCATGTCAATCCGATAGGCACTCAGATGTACAGGGATGTCCTTGCCATACATTCGATAATAATACGATGTCCATTTCGGGTGTAGCGGTGCCGCATAGGGAATCATGTTCAGGGCCAGCAAATGTCCTGTAATCGCAATGTGATAGGCGGCAATTTTACGGCGGCGGCTGTTCATATATACCGAAGGGGATATTCCCATGGCTTTTTTAAATTTGCGACTGAAGTAAAATTCGTCGTGATATCCAACCTGATGAGCAATATCCCGCAGACGCATTTCAGTACCGGCCATCAGTTGTTTTGCCCGGTTAATGCGGAGTGAAGAAATATAATCAGTTGTACTCATTCCATATCTTCGCTTGAACAGGTCCACATAATATTTCGGACTCAGCCCGGCCATGCCTGCCAGATATTCCACGGTTAGATTCTCATTGGAATGCTCATCGATATAATCTTTGGTACGCTGGATCATCATCTGGGAATCTTCCTTGAGCGGAGGTGATGCTTCTGTAAGGCTTGCGAGTAATTGGAGAAATTGCACATGTGCCTGAAAATGTCCCATGGCCCTGCCACTATGCCACAGGTTGTGTATTTCTTCGCACATAAATGAGAGCTGAACGGTTGGTGACACCGCCAGCTCCTTGCCAGATCTGAACATCGGGGTATCTTTAACCACATGCAAAGTGTCAGGATCATCATGCAGCTCTTGATAAAGGTCAAACCGCATGATCGTTACTTCGGCTCCTTCATCTCCGAAAGAGGTCAGTCCAAAAGTGGATTCGGGTACACAGGAATATACGCCTTGTGCATGGATATGGATAGACCCCCGATCCAGTGTCAGTAAGGCTTCACCACCTGTGACCATGACAAGCACATAAGACGAGGTATGCTGCTGGGGAATGTTCCAGTCCGAAGTGGATTTCATTTTCTCCATGTCACGCAATTTTATAGTCAATCTGTCGAGTGGATACGTGGAATCCACCTCTTGATTAGGGTATAAGTTAGGGGAAATCATCTATTTATAGGCCTCCATTTGATAACCATTCTCAATAACTATCATCAGTATATCAAATTTTCGGAGACCCCCGCATCTACTAGTTCTTTCATGATGGTACTCAACCCGTTCAATCTCTGGATGCAAATCGCAGTGCCCTGTTGATCAACACAGGCAATACCGAGATATGACCTTCATCTTCAAAACAGATAAAATCAGCGCGGACTCCCCTAGCATCGGCATGGTTCAACCATTCGGTAAACACTCGGGAACGTTCAATCACCCCGCTGGGATGACTCCCCTCCAGTTCTCCTACTGCAAGTAAAACGTGAATTTTCATACGATTATCCAGCATACGGGAAGCAAACGTCTCTTGCTGCCGGGCGATCCAGGCCGAGTTCCAATGAAGAGACGGACTACCTGCAATGTAATTTCGGTATGTTCCCGGACGTTCCAGTAACAACTGCAAAACAAATAAGCCGCCCAGCGAGTGCCCCACAACGGATTGTCTGCTCCTATCAATGGCATAGCGTCGTTCAATATCCGGCTTCAATTGTTCCTCGATAAATTGGGTGAATGCTTCAGCGCCGCCATGCTCCGGCCAAGTTGCTCCATCCGGTCTCCGGGGTAATTCCTCTTCGGGAACCAACATCATAAAGTCATAGTGCCTGTCCGGTGGAAAGGCTTCCCGGGCTGTATACCCCACGCCAACAATAACTGCCGGAACAACCCCGGTCTTCTCCGGGCGCAAAGACTGTACACGCATGGCTTCAACCATCGTACCAAACACCGCATTGGCATCCAGCAGATAGATCACGGGATATCCGGAAGCTGGCGGGGCGCTCTCCGGCACCCAAACTCTGATCTCGTACTCTCTTTTGGTCTGTTCTGCACGCATGCGGTAAAAGGTTGTTCCCGGCAAAGTTACCTCCGGTTCTGTTCCGTCATGTCTCATCACTTGTTTCAATGAAGTATTCCTCCTGGTTGCTACGGCTTTAGTCTCCGATTATATCCAAGGTCGGTCCGGCCTTCCATGGACGAATCACCCATTTCCATATGGAAAATGCACCGCTTCATTGCATACAAGGCTTTTTTATTTTTATGAAAGAACAAAGCCGGCCCCCTTGATGAAGTGACCCCTTAAAGTTAGACAAATATTTTTATGCAACCTGTATGGCATGAATTCGGTATTGTACCGGGCTCATGCCTTTTAATTTTGACTTAATGCGTTTGTGATTGTAGTAATCGATGTATTGTGCTAGTTCTTGCTTGAAGTCATCTAGACTTTCAAACTCATTAAGATAGAGAAATTCTGACTTCATAATGCCAAAGAAGTTCTCCATTACTGCGTTATCGTAACAATTTCCTTTGCGTGACATGCTCTGGATAATCGCCCGTTCCTTCAAAGCATGTTGATACTGCTTCATCTGGTAGTGCCAGCCTTGATCCGAATGCAGGAGGAGCTCATCCTCGTTGGATAAGCGTTTAAAAGCTTTATTTAGCATGTCGGAGACTAATGAATAAGTAGGGCGAGATCCTACTGTGTACGTGATAATTTCACCGTTAAATAAGTCCAGAACAGGTGATAAATAAAGCTTTTCTCCAAACAACTTAAATTCCGTAATATCGGTAACCCATTTCTCATTTGGTTTTTCTGCTTGAAAGTTACGATCCAGTACGTTTGGTGCAATGTTACCCACTGTTCCTTTATAGGAACGATATTTTTTCATACGCACTACTGATTTCAGGCCTAATTCTTTCATGATACGCTGTACTTTTTTATGGTTAACTCGGTGTTCACGATTAACTAGTTCATCACGGATACGACGATAGCCATAACGCCCCTGATGTTCCTCGTAAATGGATTGAATAAGGAGTTTCAGGTCTGCGTCTAGATCGGGCTTGTCAAACTGTTTCACCCAGTAATAGAAGGTGCTACGTGGGACTTCAGCGAACGCTAGCAATGCAACCACCGGGAATTCAAGCCTTAATTCATAGACTACTTGCGCTTTGTCTTGTTTGGTGATTTTTCCTTGTTTTGAACTAAGGCATTCAACTTTTTTAAATAGGCGTTTTCCATACGCAAACGTTCTAATTCAGCTTGTAGAACTTCAACTGATTCATCGCCAGGTTCTAGCTTCTTCGTCATATTTTTGTTCGTATTTTTCATGAGTGGACGCCCCTTTTTCTTTGATTTCAGGCCGTCCACTCCATCCTCATTGAATTGAATACGCCATTTTCTAATAATCCTAGGAGAGGGTATATTGAAAATGACCGCAGCTTCATTTGGAGACGTCCCATTCTCGTTTATATAGGTGAGTACGTCTAGTTTAAATGTCTTAGTGTAAGCTGTATAGCTCTTTTCAAAAGCTTTGACGCCGTGATATTCGTATTGCCTAATCCACATACGTAAAGTTTCATGATTTATCCGTAATGATTTTGCAATACTTTTGACTCCTTCAGTACCATTCTGATATCTATGAATGGCTTTCAATTTCTCATCTAAACTGAATTTAGGCAAAAAAACTGCACCTCCATTGTTAGTCGTGTCTAACAAATGGGGTGCAGTTCATGACGGGGTAACCGGCTCTGTTTTGTTTTGCTTTGTATTGTATTGTAGGGTTCTGTTTTTCTATAAAACATGTCCGTCGCTTTAATTCTATTTGAGACCTGTTGTAGCAATGCCACGAATGATCTGCTTCTGGAAGCACAAAAAGAGAAAGATCAATGGCAGAACCGAAAGTGTTGCTCCAGTCATAATCTGCACCCAGTTGCTGCTGTCCTTAGCCTCGCTGGAGAAGAAAGCCATCCCGACCGGAATCGTAAACATCTCCTCACTCTGTGTAATAATGAGCGGCCAGATGAATGCATTCCAACTGCCCAAGAATGTCAGAATGCAGAGGGTGGCGAACGCTGGCCTTACCAGCGGAACAGCTATCCGAAGGAAAATGCCCCATTCTCCCATGCCATCAATTCGTGCCGCATCCAGTAATTCGGAAGGAAGGGATTCCATGAATTGCTTCATTAGAAAAATGCCAAACCCGGATATTAAACCTGGAAACAGAATTCCCCAGTACGTATCCATGCCGTTAAAACTGCTGGATACAAGATACCATGGAATAATTAGCATTTCAGTCGGCACCATTAATGTACTTAGAATGAGCACAAAAATAACCTGTTTCCCCCAAAACGTAAATTTGGCCAGAATGTATCCCGTAATGGAATCAAATACGCAGACGCTCACGGTGGCAATGACGGCTACATATAAACTGTTCAACATCCAGCGGGGAAATGGAGTTCCCTGAAAAATAGCCGCATAATTATCCCATGTGACTCTGGAAGGGATGAGGCTTAGAGAGTAGATTTCATCCAGCGTCTTGAACGACGTCGATATCATCCATAGAAACGGAAACACCATCAACCCAAGTCCGAGCGTAAGTAAACCATAACTGATCAGTGACCCGGAACGTTTCCAGCGGAGTGTTGTTCGGGTATCGGCCCATGCGGCAGATCTGCTCATGCTTGTAAAGCACCCTCCTTCCTTTTACTCCTGTTGAAAACGACTGCCAAGCACTTTAAGCTGAACCAGAGTCAGCATGAATATGATGACAAACAGAATGACGGTGGCTGCCGAGGCCAGGCCCATATCAAAACTCTTGAAAGCCAAATTGTATATATGAAGCACGACAGATATGGTGGAGTCCAACGGCCCGCCTCCAGTCATATTCAGCACCTGAGTGAAGGATTGCAGAAACCCGATGCTTGCCATGACGACAGATAGAAGCATGACCGGGTTTAACAGAGGGATCGTAATATGCACAAAGCGCTGCCAACCCGTGGCTCCGTCTATGGCAGCCGCCTCATAATACAATTTGGGGATGTTTTGCAGACCCGCCAGGAAAATGAGCATCTGAAATCCGATATTTTGCCATACCATCACCGCAATAATCCAAAAGATGGCCTGTGTGGGCGAATACAGGAAAGATTGCGGCCCAAGGCCCAACTCTATAAATAGAGCATTTACAATCCCGTTCTTCATCAGCAGCCACCGGAATATCCAGCTTACCGCCACTACACTGGTTACATACGGGATAAAGTAGGCCGTCCTGAACAATCCGCGCAGCTTCACCACTTGCTGGAGAAGAAGAGCCACGATTAATCCGGCAATTAACTGTGCAGGCACTCCAACAACGACGTAGATTCCTGTGTTCACCAGCGACTTGAGGAATAGAGGGTCACTTAGCAATGTCGCATAATTATCAAAGCCCACAAAGGGTTTATCCGTTGACAGCATGCCCCATTCGCGAAAGCTTACGTTAAAGGAATACAGAATCGGTAAGATGCGGATGACTACAAAATAGATCAGCGGAATCAACAAACCGCCATAAATGAATAACCGCTGTTTATGTCTGTAATTGAGTCTTCCAATTCCCGATCCGAACCATAAACGCCGTTTCGGCCGCGAAGGGATCACCCCGGTAGTCCTCATAGCTGCGCAGCCTCCTTGAATGAGAACTTATTTTTTCTTATCCTGTTTCGCCCAGTAGTCGTCATAGAGCTTCTGGGTTTTGGTCACCAGATCATTGAAAGCCTGCTCTTCCGGCACATGATTAAGCATCACCTCATCCACAGCGTTCACAAACAACGTACGCTCCTGCGTCTCATCAATGAAGAAATGGGCGTTGGCATCGTTCAGTTGGGAGATAAAAGGGCCAAGCAGCGGGTCATTCACATACTTATCCTGAAGAGCCACTTCTTTCTGAGCAGGCAGTTCGCCTACCTTCTCCACCCACTGTTCCTGGACGCCCTTGCTGATCAAAAATTGTAGAAATGCCGTGGCTGCTTCAAGCTTCTCCCCGGTAACATTGGCTGGAATCGCATTAGCCCAGAATGAAGCCTGTGTGGATTTTCCTTTATAACCCGGCAGCGGTGCGACAGCAAAATTCAAATCGGGAGCGTCTTTTTTGATAGATCCCAATCGATATGAACCATCGACGTTAATTGCGGCATGGCCCGTTTTGAATGCATTGGCATCATCAGTGTAAAAGCCGTTAATTCCTACCTTATGCATGGTTGCAAAATCAACCAGATACTTGAATGCTTCAAGCCCTGCAGGGGTATCCTTCCACAGGATTTTCCGACGATCCTCGCTCGTATCTTTGCCTCCCGCTTGATATAACAATCCGTCTCGGAACCAGTGATGAAGCTGGGAACCTGGTTCCCATGCGAAACCCTCTGTCACCAACTGCCCATTTTTGTCCGTTTCCGTTAATGCCTTGGCATCCGAGACAAGCTCTTCCCAAGTCGTAGGCGGTTTGTCCGGATCAAGTCCAGCCTTGGTGAACAAGTCCTTGTTATAAAACAACCCCAGCGTTCTCACGCCTGTAGGCAGAGCATAATAGCTTCCGTTTAATTTGGCTGTATCTACAAAAGGGAAAAATGCCTCGGCGATGCCCGGAAAGCTGCTTTCCGGCAACGGCTGTAAATAACCGGATTGCACATATTTGGGCAACCAGCCGTAATACAGATTGATGACATCCGGTCCTTTTCCAGCGGGAACCAGTGTAGCTACCTTTTGATTGTACTGGTCGTACGGAAAATTGGTTTGTTTGACTTTGATGTTGGGATGTTCCGTCTCGAATTCCTGGATTAAGGCATTGATCAGTTCAACCTTGGCTGGAAATTCGTACTGCCAGTACTCAATCGTGATGGGCTCCGTCTGATCACCCGAAGCTGTTACACCTGCCGAACCAGACTCTTCGGATGGCTTGGTTGAGCAAGCTGTAATGCTCAATAAGAGTAAACCTGCAATCAAAAATTGCAGAGTCTTGCTTGGCCTGAATGAAAAATAACCGGATTTCGTCAAGTGAAGCCACTCTCCCCTCTTTTGCAACAAAAGTGTTATAACGTTCTCTATTTCCTTGGCTTACGCGTTGGTGGAACCGACGGCTTTGCCAACAGGCAGCTTCAACAGACGTCTTGCGTTATTTCCGAAGATGAGTTCAATGTCCGCTTCAGGGAAGCGAAGTTCACGGCATACACGCACCTGATCCTGTAAATAACGATAGGGATAACCACGCGGAAATCCGCTCGCATCCGTTCCAAAGATGATTCGCTCTGGACCCAGCAGCTCGTATGTTTTGCGGAATAACGTCTCCAGGTTCAGCTCATAGGGCATCCAACGTACCCACTGATTGGAACCCGAGGTGTCGATGTATACATTAGGGCAACTCCAACTTAGATGCAGAAGCTCCTGGAAATACCCTGCGCCAAAATGAGGGATGATGAACGGAATATCCGGATAGGCACGGGCCGTATTAAATATGGCAAGCGGATTGATGTTGGGATGATGAACGATGCCTCCGGCATGACCAAGCATGCCAAAATGAATCAGGACAGGCAGGCGGCGCTCTGCAAGAAATGCCCACACCGGGTCGAGCGAAGGAGAGTCAAAGGGAATCTGGGTGAGCGGACCAAACAACTTATATCCTCGCAATCCGAGCTCATCAACTGCCCTACGCAGCTCGATGGATGCATCTTCATTTTCAATGGGATGATAGGCGAATCCGGTAAACCGATCCGGGTATATGGATATTTGTTCAGCCAAGTTGTCATTATCCAGAGCCGTCAGAAAGTTAAGTCCAGCAATATTGTATTTGTCTAATTCCTCTACCCACCGTTCGATTAACGGCCGCGCAGCTTCCTCTCCCTGCTCCTCCACCGCCGGGAAGTCCCAGGTTAGTCTCATTCGCTCACTGCGTTCCTTGCCATATCGCGTCACCAACTCATGGTTTTTATATGAGGAAAGCAAAAGTTTATAAGGCAGATGGGCATGGATGTCAAAAACTCGAAAGTCGGGATTGGAGAACATTGATTTTGCTCCTTCCATTTAGATTCTGTTAAGCCAGCCGTTTAAAATTAAATCCAGTTTTGCATCTACAGAACGGAGTTTATTAGTGGTATCGAGACTCCATTGTTCCTGTGTGCCGAGACGGAGCGCTTGGGCCTCCAATGCTCTTGCCACTTCTTCCGGATTGGGTCCACCACGCACATGTCGAATGTGTACAAAATGCTCGGGAGATATTGCTTCCTCTAATTGCTCATAGGTTAGGGCAAGCGGCTTGGCGGCAATTTCCTGTACCGCTGTGTTCACAACCTCCCAGTTCAATCCCGAAATAGAAATACCAGATTCCGTCAGCTGTGTTACAATCCGGCTCACGATGGAATGAGCTTGTCGAAACGATAATCCTTCTGTGCGGACCAGCGTATCTGCAAGTTCGGTAACCATGGCAAAACTACGCTCTGCCCGTTCACGCAGCAATGACACATTGACCTTAAGGGTATCCATCACTTCGGACAGCAAGCGATATACGGATTCAAGTGTATTCAGACTTCTCCATACATAGGGCTGCATATCATCTTCGGTATCTACAATGTCACCAAAGGGTGTGTTATGCATCATGTTAAGAGCAGTTGCTGCATCCCCTTTGGCACTTGAAAGGAGTGAACGGGCGTGTTCAATCGATACCGGATTCCGTTTTTGCGGCATAATTGAACTAATCTGAACGTAAGGGGCAGCTACAATTAATGCACCATATTCCTGTGTGCACCATAACAGCAGATCCTGAACGAAACGTCCCAGATTGATAGCTGCCAGTTGGGCTACAGAGGCGGCTTCACCTGCATAATCTGCACCGCTGACGGCATCATAGGCATTCTCAATAATGCCATCAAAGCCGAGCAATTCTGCGGTTCGGTCTCGACAGACCGGAAATCCAGAAGTGGTGAGAGCAGCCGCACCAAGACTGCTGCGATTGCAGCCTGTATAGGCGGATTTCAACCGATCGAGATCCCGTTCAAGGGAATCGCTAACGGCACAGATGTAATGGGCAAGTGTGGTCGGCTGGGCTTGTTGGGTGTGCGTGTGAGCAATCATGAGGGTATCGATATGACGTAATGCAAATTCTCTTAGGCTTCGGTGTAATGACAGCCCTGAGGAAATCGCTGAGTTCAGCTTCTCCCTCAGCACCATACGATACATGGCGATTCCCATATCGTTTCGGCTTCTGGCTAAGTGCAGATTCCCGACAGAGGGTCCGCCAAGCTTCTCTAGTTCAACTTCGACTTGGTAGAACAAATCTTCAACGTGGGAGGAATACTCGCTCGTTCGGAGCCCATCCACATCCAGACTCTGTACAGCCGAAGCGATGTGGCACGCTTCTTGCTCCGGAATGATGTGTTGTTCACGGAGCATAATTAGATGTGCTTTGTTTACGGCCATCATGGGGTTCAGCAGATGCTGTGTGGCCTGGTTATAGGCGGGTTCAAGTACAATTTCGGCATAGGTTTGACTGGGAAAACCAGACACTTGTGTTGGATTCGTTGACGTTGACTTCACCTTCCTTGTTCTTCATCTGAATATACAGAGATCTGAAATGCCGACTAATCAGGTCGGAATGTTTAGTTCAAAACTCTACCACTATTTTGGTATACATACAACTTTATCCTTAATCAAAATTTTCTATTGTTGTATCGGCTTTCTCTATAACCTGTTCTATTGACTGCCGTAGATTTGAAGACTAGATTATCCTGTATAAGATTGGTCTCTGAAAAATAAGCGGAAGGAGGGATGGTTATATCACATTCCTATGATGTCATTATCGTTGGAGCCGGATCGATGGGCATGAGTGCAGGTTATTATCTTGCGCGCAGTGGATTAAAAACATTACTGATTGATGCCTTTGATCCTCCGCATACGGAGGGCAGCCATCACGGAGAACCACGGCTTATCCGCCACGTGTACAGCGGGGGACCTGACTATATAGCGATGGCACTTCTGGCGCAGGAACTGTGGGAAGAACTGGAGGATACTACCGGGGCCAAATTGCTTGTACCTTCGGGCGTCTTGAATATGGTTGACCCGGACATCCATTCTTTTCATAATCGTTTAACCCATGCTGACGATGCGGGGATTCGATATGAAACCTTGCGCGCAGCCGAAATCATGAAACGCTGGCCAGGCATTGAAGTCCCTGAACATTACGAGGGAATGTATGAGCCTGATGCAGGTTATTTATTCAGTGAACGCTGCGTGCTCGCCTTCCGTCAGGCAGCCGAAGCATCGGGTGCCACTCTCTTAACGCACACACGTGTGGAACATATCGAGTGCAGCGCAGATTCTGTTGGAGTCATCACATCTGCTGGCGAGACGTATTATGCGAACCAGGTCATTCTCAGTGCCGGAGCATGGTTTCAGACGCTGAAACCGTTCGTGAACCTTCCCATTCGAGCTGTACGCAAAACCGTGGGATGGTTCGATGCACCGGAGGCATTGTTCGCCGAGGATCACTTTCCCGGTTTCACGCTGGCTGGAAAAGAAGGCGGATATTATGGATTTCCGAGCATTGGCGGGTCGGGTCTGAAGATTGGACGTCACGATACGGGGCAGGAGTGGACACCAGGCGGTACACTGGCTTCATTTGGCTCTGATAAGACGGATGAGGGTGATCTGCGGAGATTGCTTGAACTTCGGATGCCTCTGGCAGCGGGAAAGCTGAAGCGTGGTGGGGTATGCAAATACGAGTTCACACCGGATGAAGATTTTATTATCGACCGTCACCCTGCCCATAATCATGTATGGCTGGCAGGTGGATTTTCCGGTCATGGCTTCAAATTCGCAAGTGCAGTGGGCAAAATATTGTCTGACTTGGTGCAAACAGGGCATACGGATCAGGATATTGGACGATTTGCCCTTTCACGTTTTCAATAGAGCACTAGCCCCGGAGAAGGCTGAACTAGTACTGAACGTAAGCTAACTCGATTTGGTGTATCAGGATGAACTCCTTTCTTGAGCCGTGCCGTGTGGCATAGCGCGCCCTACTTCAAGAAAGGAGTATCCTTACCTTAGCAACGTTTAAATCATTCTAAAGCGAGAGCAGTCCGCGCAATGAATACTCTCCTTTTTAATTCACTTTAACCAAACTCCAGTGCTGATTGGCTCCACCATTGTCTGCCCATTGAATGGTCGAGGCACCAGCGGTTGTGGAGCTCTGGTTGATATCAACGGTCAAGCCGCTATTGCGGTTCACGAGCACAAGATATCCTCCGACATCCACCGGTAACCATTGTTGATTGTTGCCCCCGTTATCCTGCCACTGAATCAAGGCTGCTCCTCCTTGAGTAGAGCTCTGATTCACATCCAGCAGCAGACCACTGCCTACGTTACGGATCTTATAATAACTGTTGCCCGCAGACTCCAACTTCCATTGTTGGTTTGCTGCGCCATTGTCGTTCCACTGGATGATCGTTGCACCCCCGGCAGCAGAAGCCCCATTCACATCCAAAGCGAGACCACTGTTCCGATTGATCAGCTTATAGATCGCCCCGGATTCATATCCTGTGCTGCCATTATACGTCGCGCCAGATATGACATAGGTCGTAACCGAGCCCGCTTTGGCGGTCGCTGTAAACTTTTTATTCTGAATGTTGATGTTGGTCAACTGCTGCAACTTCTCCGTAGAGGAGGTCCGGTGTACTTGAGCAGACGATCCAACACTTGTAAACTGACTCAAATCATACGTCACCGCTGTATCACTCGAATCCGAATTGGTAGTCACCAGCACCACTTTACCTGAAGTAGCATCATAGGCAGCAAGCGTATTGGCATCACTCATGCCGATGATCTTGTAACCAGGACGAATAAACTTGCTGTAGTTGCCCATGACATAATATTTCTGATTCACAGTGTAACTGGTCGTTTGCGTGTTATTCAGTACGTTTTTGAAAAATCCCCAGCCATCCGCACTATCTACGGCCTGCCAGTAGACCCACGCACTCGCCCCCATGTTGCGTATATCCTTAAGGATCGTGCGTGACATCGTTAGTCCGCTGGCATCCCCGTCTCCATATTCTGAGGTCCAGAGATGTTTTCCCGCTGAAGTTGCTGTATTCCGCAATGATGCACGATTGCTTCCGCCATAGGTATGTGTGTTAATTTGACTGATCGCAGACTTCACTGCACTGCTGTAACTGTTGAAGGAAGTGGTTGTGTCATCCAGACTGTATTCTTCTGGTGCGCTCAGCTTCGTGGACAATCCCTTTGCTGTAAGTGAAGATTGCACCTGGCTCAGAATCGTGTTCTGATCTGCCCGATCAAAGTGCATACCCTCCTGATTATTGCCCAGCTTCCACCAAGTGGAGATCGGTTCATTAAGCGGGGTAACTGTGTCAAACGTGATGCCCCAGTTATCTCTGAAATGCTTCACGACCTCTGTGAGATAATCAGCAAAATCATCATAATAATCCGGCTTGAGATTATTGCCACCATTCGCGGCCCCGGACACACTTCCGCTAATGGTCATCCAATAGGGTGCCGAGTTCGCAAAGGCTTCAAAGACGTTGACTCCATATGATTTGGCGGCTTGGAGCATATACCTCTGATTGGCATCTTCATTCCAGTCATACACGCCCGGGGAAGGTTGATATCCCGGCACGGCTTTGCGATATTCCAGCACATTTGATGAAGGATTATCGCCACCTCCAATGTTGTAACGCAGGACGTTCAGACCTAGTCCGGTTGTTGGGCTAAACATCTTTTCCACATACTCATCCCGGTTGGAGTACTCTCCGACCACTTTGCCCCACCAGGCAAGGGATGTTCCCCAACCTTCGATAGTCTGATATTGCTTCGAGGGATCAGCCGTGGCTGTATAAGAACCCGCGGCGGATTCTTCCGTACCCAAGCTCCCTGTTATAAGACTTCCTGCTATTAGCAGGGTGCCCAACCGTTTCAACCATTTCATTCGATTCACTCCTTCTAAAGTAAAATGAGTTCAGTTTCTTGAGATAAAATGAGTTCAATTTCAATGGAAGAATCCAGAAGATTACTGTGCAACCTCTCGGAAGGTCGCGTCTGACTTATCGAGTGCGGTAACGACAGCTTCCAATTTCAGCACATTATTGTAATGCCTCAGATACAGGTTCGGGTTACTAAACGAGGCGTACGATGTCCAAGCGGCGTTAGCAAGTCCATTTACACGTTTGAACGTGGCATCATTTTGAAACGTAGCACTGCCGTCATTATTCACCAGTGTGATGTTGCCATTATTATTGCGCAGGAAATAGCCTGGATAATTCATGGCCTCAAACGAAATTCCTGTGGCATTCTCCAGCCCGGGAACGATGCGAAACTGTGCGTCCTCTGCGGGACTGACACTGGCATCGATTCGGGCCACATAGTTATAATGGCGAATATAGCTGCCTGGCACATTATAGGACTCCAGCTTGCGGATATCGCCAGGCTGCCCGGTTTCTTTCAACACGGTCATGTGCCGAACCAATCCGGTCAGACCGGCAAGCTCCTGCTTTGCACTCCAGGTCTGAAACCCGTCAGCAGAGTCGCTGTAATAATATTTTTGTGTAGAGTATCCGTCAAAATAGATTCGCCAAGAACCGTTATCCAGCTGGACAAGCGCAGGTCCCTCTACCCAGGAACCCCATCCTGCCCAATCCCCTGTCCCTTTGAATGTTTAAGGTCCAGTGAGGGAAGTAGCTGTAGCATATTCGATATACTTGGTGGTTTCATTCTTGGTGAATACGTGATAGGTTGATCCTGTCTTGACGATGAAGGTATCGATGTAGTTGGGTGCAATGCCTGCAAGCTCTGTGGCAGCAGACCATGTTGTGGAAGACAGCGTTGCATTGGTCGCTGTGATAACATAAGGTTTGAAGTTCTCATAATTGCCTGGGGAGATGGACACGATGATGTTCAGACTGCCGTTGCTGTCTTTGAACCATTCCGGTGCCCAGGTATGTGCAATCGTGGTGGGTGCAGATAGGGTAATATTGCGGACAAACGTCCAATTCACCTTATCTGTGCTTGATGCGATGCCGATCGTATTACCTGACCAGTTCGTGGTATAAACGACATAATACAGCCCATCCGTATGCTTCATGATGCTGGGATCACGGATCAGATTGGCCGGGGGTGTATAGGCAGGCCCTTTAAGCAAACCGTAATTAGTCGCATTGTAGGATTCATAGATATACAGATTGGATTCGCTCGTATTGGTAAAAGCCGAAATCGTGTAAACACTTGTTGCTGCTCTGGCTCTCCTCTCGTTAACATCGGTCATCTCCTTATCCAAGAGTGATTAGAATGATTAATTAGAATCTACCACATGGCGAATAAACTTTATCTTGGAGTTGCCCCTCTATAAGCAAACCTCACGACTACCTGTTCGAATTCCAATTACATGAGGCATTACTCCCTTCATAGATCATGGATGAACAATTGTTCTATATGTAAGTGAACACAATAAATGAAGTGAAAAACGTTATTTCTGCTCATTGTACTGATCTATTCACCACAGTTTTCCCATTTTCTTAGTCCAAATCACGCACAAAACTGAATTCGAAGGTTCATGACCCGAATTATTTTGACTAAGAAAATGAGGTAATATGCCTGCGGTAAAAGGTACATCTTTGCGTTGTATGATGCTATTTTCGAGTCCTAATCCATCTCTTGATGATTTATCTCTGGCATGCTAATGTGAATTGGTTGTATTAGGACTCATTTCTACAAAAGGCTGCTCCAACTCAATCTCGATTCAATTATCTTTCCCAAGCATGGCTGAATCGGTGCGACGGCTACGTCCAATGCATGATCTACTTCACGACAACCCAGGATAACGCATCAAGCAGGAATTGTACCCGTTCTTTTATTCTGCCTTCTTCGTCGAACAAAAGTAGTTCATTCTCTTCTTCCTGTAGCTAGGCTACTGGAATCTTGTAATCCTCTTGCGGACCAATCTGCCAGTGACGCCCCAGATGATGTCCGTTCAGCTTTGCTCATACCGGTCAGGCGAAGCGTCAGGTTTACCTAAGGGTGCTCGGAAACGAAAACAGTAAGCTTCACGAAACGCCAGCGGTACAAAACTGCAGGTGTTTGAACAAACATGCACCAAAAACAATTTATTTTAATAATAACTAATGAATTACAATTTATTATAAATCAAAAATTGTCAGTACAAATTGATGAACCTATAAAATTATTTCTAAATTCTTCTATAAACTCATTCAACCAATCTTCCCCATAATCCAATGCTCCCGTATCGCTTGGAATAAACATGACATCGAGAGACATAACCCAAAAACGTCTTACCAAAACGAACACCTCAACCGCTTCTTCATCTCGAACAGATAACGGACGTTTTGAACGATAGCCTTCCAATAATTTTTGCCAAAGCACGTCTTTCCTATCCTCTGCCTGTCTCTTTCGAATACGTACTTGTGCAAGATCATATGCACGCCATCCAGTCGCTACCCATTCGAAGTCATAATGTACGAATGATTCGCCACGTTGAAAAGCATTGTTATTGCCGTGCATGTCCCCATGCACAATCCCCAATCTAACCCTTGTGAAGTGATTGACTTCACACGCTGACTTAATGCATCAGCATAAGCTTTGAGAAACGCGACCTCTGGATGGTCCTCTCCAATATACTGAATGATATTTTCAAGTGGCTTCCATATTAAAGCCCTGCGTTTTAAGATCCTCGTATTTTTTTTAAATAAACTATTTTGTTCGTTATTAATAATATTAAACCGATGCAATAACTCAATTAAGAGCAAGTTCCTTTTCTGCATATTAAACGGCATTTTACAAATATGATATAAATGTTCTTTGTGATGCGCAGCGTAAACGATATCTTCGGCGTAATCTGCGTAACAACCAATCGCATTAATACCATATTCATCTATGTTATTCAGCAAGAATTGCGATTGCTCGAATGGTTTGATTTTAAAAGCATGAAAAACTGTCTCATTCAGTTGAAGTTCGGCCTCCAAAGCTTGGTAAGACAACGCGAAATCAGAATAAGATAGATGATATTCTTGTAAATGACCAAGTTGAACGCAATCCTCCAATAACCAAAAAGAATTTACTTTTTCATCATATCCGTAGATTAAAGTAGGATGGACTAAATGTTTTTTGTTATACTCAATACCGCCAGAAAAATAAAAACGATCCAGCTCGATAGATATATAATACCCTTGATTCAATTTTTGTTTTATCTTATTGAATATTTCAATTTGTGAGTCCACCTGTAACACATTGAATTCAAAAAATCCTGGAGATCTGGCAAAAGATACTGTACCTGCAATGTAAGCCATCCTTCATGCATGTAAAGCTTAAAGTCTTCTTCACTTGCTACTTCTGGAATTAACATTCGCTTGGCATAATAAGCTTTTGAAAAGCAAGGCAAATAGGTCCATTCTTCGTTATGTGCGCTCAAAACACTTAACATGTTATTTGAAACACAATCTATCCATAATTCGTTGTATGGTTTAATAGGTAATTCCATTTTTTTTATTTTTATCCCCGTTCCTTTGTGACATCTTCGAAACTATATTGCAAATCATGGAGTGTTCGATACTTTCCATTTAACTTCATTAGTTCGTCGTGAGTCCCATCCTCAGAAATTCGGCCATCCTCCATGACGATAATGCGATCTGCTAAAGGAATTAGATTCAAACGATGGGTAATCAGTATTGCAGCTTTGTTTTGCAAGAAATTCTCCAAGGCATCTATTATGATTTGTTCTTTCCCTGAGTCTAATGCCGATGTGGGTTCGTCCATAATTACCAATGGACTATCCTGATGAATAAATGCCCTCGCCAAGCCTAAACGCTGTTTCTGCCCACCAGAGAAATTGTCTCCCTTCTCACTTAAGAAAGTTTCATAAGACAGAGGCAAACGTTCAATATCTTCATTCACTCCCGCCATAGAGGCTGCATGACGAATATCCAGTTCCGTGGCCCCGTCCATAGCTAATTTAATATTCTCGCCTACTGTACCTGTGAACAAGAATATTGATTGACTAACGTATACGGACTTATTGATTGCTGATCTGAATTCGCCACTAGTAGGTTGGTAAAGTCCAGAGCATATTTTCGAAAATGTCGATTTACCCGAACCGCTACTTCCTATAACAATAACTTTTTCTCTTTTTTTCAACTCAAAATTGATATGTTCTAGAATCGTTTGTTCACTATTTTGAGGCTGATAAGAGACATCTCTCATAAAGATTATCGTATCTTCATGAATTGGTTTCCTATCATCCGAGTGAACGGTTTCGTTCTCATTTGTGCTTCTTTTTGTATTTAAAAACTTATTAATGCGTTGAAAGGCTCCTACTCCTTCTTGTAAACGACTATACTGATCAGACAACCCGATTACGGGCCATATCACTAATTCAAATAGAACGCTGAATGTCACTATGGCTCCTGGCGTTAACGTATTTCTGGAAGCCGCAATAGCTATAAAGATCAGAGCGGTTACATACACGAGCTGAAAACTTCTTTCCGTAAAAATCCGACTCATTGCGTTGGACATGGCAAGCTTCGTTTGGGATTGGTTAAGTGTTCCTCTTTGTTCCATAAACTGTTTGAGGTAAAGAGATTTTGCACCATACATTCTGATGACTGGCAAACCTTGAATAAATTCTTGTGATGTTTCTCTTAACTTTGTTTCATCTTCCTGTACACGACTAGCCTGATATCGAATCCTCCGATCAAATATACGACCAATCAGAAAAAGAACCGGGGAACCCACTGCCCCCAACAATGCCAATACCAGATCAATCCTAATTAAGTAAACAAAAGATAAGATAATGAGCAACAACACGGTGATAAATTCAATTATAGCTTCAATAATTTGCGAACCATGTTCAATATCCTCTTTTAAACGTGAAGTGAGCTCGCCAGAATGATATTTCTTTATTTCTTCATAAGGCATATGATTTAGTACTGCAAACAACTTCAACGTTAAATCACGATGGACATAGCCCAAAATTTTGACAATAATATGACGATGCACAGCCAATAACAGGATACCTGCAACTAATAAAGCGACCACAATTTGAACAAGATAAAATAAGTGTTCTTTAGTACTGCTGGTTGCCGTGTCGATAAATAATCCCTGGATTTTCGCAACGCCTACTTCAAAAATGACATCAACTAACATTAAAAAAGGAAGAAACACAAGCAAAATTCCGTATTTCTTAGTGTAAGACCATATAAGAGATACGGTCTGTCGTGTGCTAAAACGAAGTTCCAAGTACCTTCCCCCTCACAAAACCTTGCTCTGTATAAGTTGATAATACTTTCCTTTATTATTCATCAGTTCTTCATGGCTCCCCATTTCTTCAATAGTTCCTTCGTTCATGTAGACAATTTTGTTCGCAGAGCGTATTGTATCCAAATTATGAGCTATGACAATCGTTGTACAGCTTTGAACTAAACGATCCAGTGATTCCCTGAACTTTATTCCATTTTCAAGGTCTAATGCGGAAGTCGGTTCATCCAATAACAGGATAGGTGATTTCCGTAAATATACCCTTGCAAGTGCAAGCCGCTGAACCTCTCCTCCAGATAGCTGAACTCCACGCTCTCCAATACATGTCTCATAACCTTGAGGGAGCATTGAAATTCGATCATGCAAATGTGCAAGCTTCGCTGCATTCTCCACTTCGGTCATAGATATATCGCTTAGTCCAAAGCAGATATTCTCTCTAACAGAACCACTAAAAACGATTGCATCCTGGGAGACATAACCCAGACTAGATCTCCATTCGTTAAGATCCATATCTGTTATGGACACTTGACCACTTTTTATTACGCCTTCTGAAGGAGTATACAGTCGTAACATTAACTTCATCAAAGTCGATTTTCCTGCTCCACTTGGTCCGACAATGGCCAGCATCTGACCTGCTTCTATTTGAAAAGATATATTCTTCACCCCATTATTTCCGTTCGAATAACGATAACCTACGTTACTAAACATAATAGAATGGGAAGTTTGAGAAACGGAGCTCGAATTTCCAGTGAAAGTTTTATTATTTTCCTCTGGCAGATCACTAATGGTGAAAACTCGCTGTGCTTGTGTAATAGATTGAATCATCTCAGTCCACAAACTGGATATGGACAATAGAGGATTGATAAGTTGACCGCTGGTGACTACAAATGTAGCTAATGTCCCTGCAAGTAACTCCCCTTGAATGACTTGATACCCACCGAAACCCAACGTGAAAATCATACCACCAAAGGTAGCAAATCGATTCAGAGAATCGACAGATCTCTCGTACAAGGAGATTTTAAGGGTCCGCATTAGAACCTTGTTTAGCCTGCCTTCTAGTACATTTTGAAAATAATTTTGCAATTGATATGTCCGAACTTCTTCAACTCCCTGAACCGCTTCCTGCAAAACTACATCTCTTTGAGCAATCTCATCACCCTGATGGTCGTAATTCTTTCGCAGAACACGTGAAATGGGATACGTGATGATCGGGTAGAGTAAAGTAAAGCCAATCAATCCAATCGTCAGTGGAAGGTTAAGCCAACTGAAATAGGCTAAGCTTAAAATTACTTGTAAGCCATTTTGAAAAAAAACCAGAAGTTTTTCATTTACACCTGATTGAGCTTTATCGACAGAATGAAGTAGTCTACCCACAAGATCGCTACTATGATAGCCTTCTAAGGATTCATGCTGTTTACCGTGCAATTGATTCAGGACACTATGTTGCATAGCGGTTACAGATTTATTTTTCACTCGAATCATGACTCTGCCCTGTAAAAGACCTAACAAAACTTGTACAATTGTTGCACCTATCGCCAAAATGGCACCCATATAAACGCTATCAAGGGATTTTGTAGTTGCACCTGATATGATTCTACGGATAGATTCAAGGTATCCTATGTTAACAAAGGCTAAACATGAGATGATAAGCAATAAACAGAGGTAATGAAAAACATAGGCTTTAGAATGTTTGATTAGTCTGACAAACGTTTTACGTGTCGAATACACGGCTGTCTTTCCCATCTCGGCTCCTCTAGTTCGTATCTTCACTTTTGGATTGTTGTTCAATATACTCTAAGATTTCTCTAATGGTTGGAAAGTAACTTAAGTCTAATTTGGTTTCTTCGAATTGAATATCAAATTCATTTTCGATGAGAATTACAAGCTTAATAAAACTGATTGAATTTACTCCTGCCTCGATCAAGTTAGTATCCATGGAAAATTCAATATCTGCCTCCGGAAATTCTTTTTGGATCACATTTAAAAAACGTTGCTCTATGTTCTTCATATTTATTCACTCCCTGTACATGATAAGATATTCGTTTCAACTGAGATTTGTTGGAGAACTGACTGCTCATCTTCATGAATGAAGAAGTGACCACCTCGAAAAACCTTAACATCCGTGCAAGGAAGCGTAGTAAAATATTGCCATTCCATCACCGACTTCAGGTCACAAGGTGCATCCCGCTCTCCAATATACACCGACAATGGAATATTAAGAGGATCTGTTGGTATATGCTGATAGTTGTCAACTATATGGAAATCATTGCGGATAATGGGTAAAAACAAACGAAGGAGCTCTGGTTCCTCAAGCAACATTTCCGAAGTGCCTCCCAAATCCCTTAGTGTTTCTATTAGTTGATCGTCGTCCATATCCTTGACTTTTTCTTGCCTGGAAGTCCCGAATTTACCTGGTGGTAAACATCCTGATATGATGATGCGAGTTGGTGGAGGATCCCCATTTATTTGAATTTTTCTAGAAACTTCGTAAGCCAACATTCCTCCCAAACTATGGCCGAATATAATATAAGGTGTATCTATATCCCCTCTCTTTAATTGACTTAACAAATCTTGCGCACCTTCATCAATATTGGAATACAGTGGTTCGTTTAGACGGCTTCCATGACCACTCATTTCCAGCGGAATAACCTTTAAACTACTCTCTAATTCCTTTTTCCATTTATAATAAATAGAGGAGCTTCCACCGGCATAAGGAATGCAAAATAATATTGGTTTCATTTCAGTATTCATTGATGTGCTCCCATCCATTAATTTTAATCAGTCTCGTCTCCATTTCCACGATTCTGTTTAAGATGTCTTTGGAAGCCATCAATTGATTGGGAGAGTACATATCGGAAAAATATAATTTGCCCCAAATTGCCCGGATATTCTTCCATGCGTCCAATAGTTCTCCTATTGTCTGAAGCCGATCTGGTTTACTATCAAAATAAAAGTACCTCGCACACTCTACTTGTTTGGCTGCAACAATGCGATTAAATCCTAGAAATATGGACTCGGCGTATACCTGTATCTCACCCTCTTCTAGACATTTTTCTCCAAACCAAGCCGAATATTGTTCCAGTTGTTTGATACCCCCTGTGTACTTAGCGCGATGTTTAAATATGTTGTATTCATATGTTTCGATCCAATCAGAGACAAAAGGCTCTTGCTTCGATTCAAACCTATAGGTGGAAATAAGATTCTCATCCGCATGATCCAGTTGAAAAAAAGCATCGTAGCTTTCTTTAAGACTGGCATAAGAAATCCATTTCAATCCATAATTTAGGGATTCTTTGTTGGAGTGTTCCATAATAGCAAACTGCCTCGTATCATCGTTGTAACCAACAATCAATAACGTGTGGGCCCAATGTTCCTTATGATACATATCCAATCGAATATCTTCATAAAAACAATCGACCCATATAATAATAGGTTTATTCTGATGTATTGAACTGACAAGGTATTCTATAATATTTTCTTGTCGCCGGCTTGTGCAGACTTCATAGTTTTCTTCCTTAAATATTAATTCCGGATCTCGAAAAGGATAATATGTCATATCCAGCATGCCAGGCACTTCTTCGTCTTGACTATAAAACATAATATCATTAGAAATATGTGGATAGATGCTTCTATCCATCCATTCCAGCACGGAGAAAAGGGCGTTATAAAAACAGCTTTTGTAAAAAAATTGGTTGAACGGCTTAATCTCCTGAATGATTTTTAATGCCATGTACTTCCTCTCCCGCCTCTTTTCTTTCCACATATTCCGCTTCTACATACCGAGCAATATCAGAGAGGCGAGAATTTTCAAAAATAACTTCCAGTGTTAAATCCACCTCGTATTTTTCGTATACTTTAGCAATCATATTCATAATATTGATAGAGTTTCCTCCTAAATGTAAAAAGTGATGCTCTCTTCCAATGAATTCAACCCCCAAAATTTCCGTCCAGATCTCGGAGATTTCTTGTTCAAAGCGACCGACTGGCGAAACATATTCAACCATCTCAGGCTCAGGCAAAGCTGAATACTCAATCTTTCCATTCGCGTTAATAGGGAATTTAGAAAGCTCAATAAAGTACGAAGGAATCATTGGTTCTAATAAATGGTTCTCAACTTTTCGGATATAGGTTTCGTATGGATACACAGGTTCGTAATTTGCTTTAATTTCCGTATTCGGAATAACGTAAGCAATGAGAACTAACTCCTCGGAAGGTGCTTCTTTCACTATAACAGCGACGTCTTTCACAAGACCGGAAGCCATGATCACTCGCTCAACCTCAGCTAATTCAACCCGATGTCCTCTAATTTTGACCTGTCTATCTTTTCGCCCTAAAAACTCAATATTCCCGTCGGGTAATGCTCTTCCAATATCTCCAGTTTTGTAAACCAAATCGTTGTCGCGCTCTGAAAAAGGATTCTGTATAAATTTTTCGCGATTGAGACCTTCCTCATGGAGATACCCTAAACTTCGATACGGAGTACGTATAATAATTTCACCTTTTGTTCCAACTGGACACATCTGCAAATCATCATTCAATATAATGACACGAGTTCCGGATATAGGTTGACCGATGGGCATACTAGCTCGATACACATCTTGGGGTTTGATTCTATAAAACAATTTAGCCAACGTCGTTTCAGTAGGTCCATACAGATTAACAAGCTGTACCCGATCTCCAATGGCCTCATACCAAGATTTCAGCTTTTGCGGAACGATCTCTTCTCCTGCCAAAAAGATATATTCCAAACTCTTATAATGCTCTCGGTTGGGCTTGAAAGCAGTCATGTTCTTAAACAAACTTGGTGTACAATGAATTAACTGAACTCCTCTATTTTCTAGCCAATCCATTAACTGATTGGTGTTCAGAAGAGTCATCCTAGATTCGGGAATGCAGATTGTCCCGCCTGATAACAAGGGCACTAAAATATCTCTAAGGAATGGATCATGACTTGGAGAAGTGAGTTGACTCACCTTTTTTCTATATAACTCGAATTCACTAGTTTCCCACTCTACATAATGAGTGAGCCCTTTGTTTCTACCGAGTATGGCATGGGGAGTTCCGCTTGTTCCCGATGTGTAGTAAATATATATTGCATCATCCTCATCATATTCAACGGATTCCATTGGTTCGGAAAATAACAAATCGTCCAATTGCTTTCGATCTAGCGTTAGAACCTTAAGCCCAGCTTGCTCTAGTGAAACAAGTCCAGGCATAGAATCTGTAATGACCAATTTCAAATCGGAAGCGACCGCCATCGACAACAATCTTTGGTCTGGATAGTCTGCATCAAGCGGCACAAATACACAACCGGCTTGCCAGATTCCAAGCATAGATGCAATTACCATATAACGATCCTGGAAGCACACACCAACAAATGTGCCCTTCTCAACATTGTTCACGTGCAGCCACTGTGTGATTCGATTCATGTCCTTATATAACTCTGAATACGTGATATGACGACTTAAATATTCCACCGCACAGTAGTCCTTATATTGTGCGAAACTTTCTGATATTCTGTTCTGAATCGTATTCCGAACCTTGTCATCCAATCCATTCACCCATTTCTTTTATAAATCAGGCATATCAAACACATCTAAAAATACACAAAAAGTAATTATAATGATAAGTATGTCACTTTCGTAAGGGAGGTTTAATCTGAAATCATTACGACTATACTGCTCCACCAATTCATGCACAAAATCTGGATTGAAGTAGCCTTGCTTCTTTAATCGCTCTTTAGAGAGGAGGTTAATCAAATACTCGTCTGCCTCTCTAATTAAGTCGGGACTTCCGGGAGCGACAAAAGCGAATTTCGGCCGTTTGATAATCTCGTTAGGAACCATACTTCGTGCTATTTCTTTGAGAATATATTTTTCATTAAACCCTTTAAGCTTTAAGTGGGTTGGCAATTTTCGGGAGACAAATTCCATCAACTTATAATCCAGAAAAGGGTAACGCGCTTCAACCGAATGCGCATATGCCATGCGATCGCCATGACCTGCCAATAGATGTTCCGGTAGTCTCAATTTGAAATCAATGTAGGAACGTTTATGCAGCAAGTGGATATCCGCAATCTTCTCTTTAGAGATTACAGGATACCGGAGACAATCTATGGATTCAATGTCAGGAAGTATTTTCTCCCCATATAGCCTTAACTTCAATTGTCTCAGTTGACTATAGTCCCGTTCATAGAAAAAGCTGCCATCCCCCCATAACCTTTCTCGTATGGCAACCTCCTCTTCAGCGATGGACTGAGTCCCCTTTTTGGCGTTAAATTGATCAAACCGATAGCCTACATAGCCTGCAAAAAGCTCATCTGCTCCCTCACCGGTTAAGACCGCTTTAATACCTTCACGGTTCACCAGCTTGGACAGCATATAGGACGCTGTATTATAACTCTCCTTAAGTGCTGTTTCCGAATGCCAAACCACACTTTTCAAATGTTCAGTGATATCACGAATATCGAATTCGTGTTGGAAATGTTCCGATTTAATCTCATCGACAACTAACTTCTGATAGATAGACTCATTCATACTTTTATCAGCAAATGTAACGGAGAATGACTTCCTTGCCGATGGTGAAAGTTGAGAAGCTTTCAAAGCAATCATGGAAGAATCCAACCCCCCACTGACATAAAGTCCTACCGGGAAGTCAGCCGTTAGCCGAGTTCCAACAGCCTCGGAAAAAATATGGTCCAGTTCTTCAATGTAATCCTGCTCCTCGCACAATGAATCTTCTATTTCGTGCGACTTGGGATAAACGAGATCCCAATATTGAACCTTCTCCATGCGGTTACCAGTAATATGTAAATAGTGTCCGCTTTCCAAGCTGGAAATTCCATGAAATAATGTTCTGGGAGCTATAATACTGGGAAAAGTCAGTAATTGATCTAAAGCAACCAAGTCTACTTTTCTTTCCACAGATGGATGATGGAGGATGGATTTGATCTCCGATCCAAAAATAAAGTCATCGTTATTCACCGCGTAGAACACAGGGCATATTCCTGCCTGATCCCGAATCAAATACATCTCTTCTCGAACTGAATCATATAATGCAATAGCAAATTGCCCGTTTATATATTGCATAAACTTCATACCATATTTTTCATATAGATGAGGAATGATTTCCATATCACATTTTGTGTGTAAAACGTGCCCCTCAGATTGTAAGGAGCTTTTCAAGCTCTCATAGTTAAAAATTTCACCATTGCATATAGCAATAACTGTGCCGTCTTCATTAGAGAACGGTTGCTGACCATGTTCCCAATCCATCAAACTAAGGCGAGTGAATCCAAAAGCAACTCGATTCCCAATATATTTAGAATGATCGTCAGGGCCCCGATGATGAAGAACTTGCGTCATTTGTTCCAACGTACCTGGAACGATGACTTGTTCTTTAAAACGCATGTTATATACTCCACATATTCCGCACATATGACCCTCCACACATTCTTGCATAGTTTCTTCGATGAGACTTCCACATCAATGAGAACGATTCAATCAGAAGTGAATTCTAATCCAATGTAGCTGCTTATGACCCATCACTAGGTCAGATCGTCATTAAAATTGATCATGGTCTGTTTACTTTTCTCACTTCCCGTTAGCTCAAGCTCAACAATGCGTTGATCCATATTTCCGCATGTTTGATCTATTAAGAAAATATAATCATCTAACCATGCTTTCACAGTAGCTTCGTGATATAACTCTGTGCTGTAATCAAATACAATCGTCATCTGCTCATCTTGTTCATAGATTTCCATTTTGAAATCAAATTTAGCAGTATCATTGACAAAAGGTTTGCTTATAAAAGATAAATCGTCGATATTTCCAATGCTAGACTTATTGTTTTGCATGATGAACATCGTATCGAATAGCGGGTTTCGATTTAATGGAGTAGAGTAATCAAGCTCTTCAACCAAGAGTTCAAAAGGGTAACTCTGATTATTGAGTGCATCATGAACTGTTTTACGAATAGATTGCAAAAACACCCTAAATGTATTCTCTTTATTTATTTTCATTCGAAGTGCTAGCGTGTTAACGAACATTCCAACAATTCTATCCCACTCACTACGGGATCGCCCCGAAGTCGGTGTACCTACAACCAAGTCTTCTTGCCCTGCATACTTGTGTAATAACAATACATATATTGAGAGCAACACAGTATACGAGGTCGTTTGCTCCTCATGGGCAATGTCCTTAATTTTTCTAATTAAAGAGGTGGGTATATCCATTCGTAAATCCTGCCCGGTACCCTTTCTTACATTCGGACGGCTAAAGTCTGTGGGCATATCAAGAAGAGGGACTCCGTCCTTGAATTGTCCTCTCCAAAACTGCTGTTGTTTCCTTAGCGTCTGTTTTCCTTCTTCACCTTTCTGCCAGTTTATATAATCCTCATAGGTATACCTGCTAGATTCAATCGGATGACCATGATATAAATCAACAAAATCCTCCATTAGAATATTCATAGAAACACCGTCTGATACAAGGTGATGTACATCGAAAAAGAGGCAATGATGTGTCTCCGCACATTTTACTATAGCCACTCGAAACAAAAAATCGCTCGTAATATCAAATGGACGTACAAAATTTCTATATAATGACTCCATGGTCGATTGGGGTTCCAAATGTAAGTATTCAATGACCAAATCGTGTTTTTCGATCCTTTGCATAGCCATATCATTAATATAGTGGAACGATGCATGTAGTTGGCTGTGTCGAAGAACCAGTTCTTGAAGAGAGCGCTCCACTCTCTCTACATCCAAGGTCCCATAAATGTCCAGGGAGCCAGGCATATTGTAGCTTGTATTGATCTTTGTTCTTTGAAGGGCGTAGTATATCCCTCTCTGTGCATACGTAAGAGGTATAAATTCTTCTTTTTTATGGGTTCGATGAATATGGTCGAGGGATACCATCTGTTTCTTGTCCCATTGTGATTCTATATAACTTGCGAACTCGTAAAGTGTCGGACTGACTAATAATTGGCTAATTTCAAGATCTATATGAAGTTGGTCTCTTAATTTATTGATGATTTTCAAAGCAAATATAGAGTCTCCACCCAAATCGTAAAAATTTGCGTCTACATTGATTTCGCTGTATCCTAAGACCTCTTTCCAAATTTGGATCACCTTTTGTTGAATGGTATCGGCGTCTCCTGCATTGGAAGAATTATTCAGAGGAGATTGGTTTGTTACATCCAACCAACATCGAATTCTTTCAAATGGGTACACAGGCAATGATATTTTAGGCACCGGTTTCTCATACAGACTTTCAAGCTGAACCTGGTCACCTTGCAAGTAGCTATGCAAGAGCGTACTTACTGAGTCAGATAACGCTAACGGATGAAACAGTAACGGCGCTTCCGCCGCAGGATTAGTATAGTACACATGCTCTATCTTGTTGTTTTGCGGATTTAAGCGGATCGACTCCAATCTCTGGACAAGATCTTCATAATTATGGAACATAATTAATACTCGCTCCGCATACTGTCCCCTGCCCGTATTAATTGTATAACATAGCGCTTTCAAGTCAACATCTGGATTTAAAGACAAAAACAAAGCATAGGCGTTCATCAGTTCAACTAGTGTGCTGTAATTGTGAGCAGAAATAGTTAAAAACTCAAACGAGGTCTGACTTGTTTTTTCGATAATTGCACTCTTTTGTTCGTTCTCCACATACTCTTCAAGGACAAGATGACAATTCGTCCCACTCATACCAAAGGCACTGATTCCACAACGCCGGATGCCGGAACCTGCTTCCCATAAAGAGAAATCCCGATTCACGTAGAATGGAGAATTAATAAAATCAATCAGTTCATTAGGAGAATCAAAGTGTAGAGAAGAAGGAATCGCTCTCCTTTTCAAAGACAACACACTTTTAATGACTCCTGCAATTCCGGCCGTTCCATCCAAATGACCAATATTAGATTTTAAAGATCCAATGGCGCAAAATTGTTTTTGATCTGTGAATCTTCTCATTGCTTTTGTCAAAGCTTCAACTTCAATAGGGTCTCCGATCTTTGTACCTGTCCCATGAGTTTCAATATAAGATAGGGTACTCGGATCGATTCGAGCATCTTTCCACGCTTTAATCAGCACTTCTTCCTGCGCTGTTACATTAGGCGTCGTTATTCCAGCGGATCTGCCATCTTGGTTTATTGCGCTTCCCTTGATAATCGCATAGATATGGTCACCGTCATTTTTAGCTGCAAGTAACGGCTTTAATATAAGGGCAGCTACTCCTTCCCCACTCACGGTTCCATCTGCCCCCTCCGCGAAAGCACGAATCCGGGACGTAGAGGATTCTATACCGATCTGGCTTTGACTTTCTGTCGGTAAAATACTCAGATTCACTCCGCCGCATATAGCGGCCGTACAATCCCCGTTTCTTATCGCTCGAACTGCAGTATGAATTGCAACTAGTGAAGATGAACAAGAGGTATCAATTACCATACTCGGTCCCTTCAAATCCAACACGTAGGAAATTCGGCTGGCGATGATCGCATTCAGGCTACCTGCGACATTTTCTAATTCAGGAGCGATATCCTGCACAAAATCTTGATATAGCCCTCCAGCGTTGCCGCTAAAACCGAGATACACTCCGGTTTCGCTTCCTCTCAACTTCCTTCCTCCATACCCCGCATCTTCTATAGCTCTCCATGCTACCTCCAGAAACAACCTTTGATTGGGGTCCATTGCTTTTGCTTCAGCTGGCGATAGTCCAAAAAAGGGATAATCGAACTTATCAATTTGATTTAAAAACCCAGCTTTTACATACTGGGGATTCTCGATGTTCTTATACTTTAAATAGTCGTCTACATCTTTCTTTCTGTATTCCGGCAACTCACCGATCAGATCTTTGCCTTCACGAAGATTTGCCCAGAATTCATCTAAGGAATCCGCGCCTGGGAAATATCCTTCCATCCCAATAATAGCAATGTCTTTATTATCCATTTTCTGAATGGTCATTTCATTGAGTGGGGCGTTAGATGGTTTTATATTAAGGTCAGTCAATTTGATCATCGTGGCTTCCTCCTCTGCTCGATGTTTAACCCTGGCTTTCTATTCTCAAGTTATATTTGCGATGGAGGGCATGGAGGATCGTTGTTTTACTCTCCAAAGGTATCTTCTTATTTTCAAGAATAGTTAAGAACAATAGACCCGCTCGATGGATTCGATCTTCAGCAGTTCCCCGTGCACTTGAAAAGCTGTATTTTATGGCCTCTAACTCTTTGTATGCTCGCACAACTGTCCGATCATATTCAGCTACATCTTTATTGTAATTCCGAGTACCAGCTGCAATAGACAATAGATGATTATAAATCTCTGATTCATCATTCTTTTGATAATTTTCGAAATCATCCACGCTCGATAGTGCATGTACGTTTACACCTTCGAAATATTGAAGCATCTTCTGAAAAATATTTTTAGGCGGCATACTCGTTAGGTGTGTAACACCATGCCTAATGGCCGTTTCCATCGATTTTGTCCATAACACAGGTTTGGTCAGTTGCATTTCCAAGTTTTCCACGATACAATCAGCGCCCGTATAAGCTTGACCCGTTACATTAGAGATAATTGTGCATCGTGGAGGGCTCCATTCTACTGTTCTTAAACGCCTTCCAAGAAGTTCTCCTGCCTCGTGCATCAACGGACTGTGAAAAGCACCGGAAACCTGAAGAGGAATTACCTTATAACCTCTCTCTTTCCATTTCGTCTCTGCACTCATAAGATCACTTCTCTTACCTGTCAGCACAATCTGATTATCCGAATTGTACGCCCCAATCCAAATCTGCATATCGTTTAAGCGTAAATCAGCGCACTCCTGTTCAATATGCTGCAAGTCTTTTACTTCGTACTCTAAGGCAAACATGGCTCCGTTCCCCGAGTCGGCTACTTCCTCCATGACTTGCGCGCGATAATGTACAACGCGAAGTAAGTCTTCGAACGATGCGGCTCCAGAAGATGCAAGTGCAGAATACTCTCCTAAACTATGGCCTCCCATAATTTCGGGGGCCAATTGATGCATGTTCTGAAGTTGACGGTATGCTGCGACACTTAACACAAAAATAGCAATTTGGGCATTTATTGTTCTCTTTAATTGTTCTGACGTTCCACTAAAACATAGATTAGACACTGAAAAATCCAGGATATCACTTGCTTCATCAAATGTCCTTTTTATAATGGGGTAATGGTCATAAAGGGCTCTCCCCATACCGGTAAACTGTGCTCCTTGACCGGGAAAAAGAATCATTGTTTTATGCATAATAGGGGTCCATCCCTCTCAATTCCAATTTGAGGAAATCGATGATATCACCTCGCGTGATGAACTCTTCCCATTTTTCTTCTGGCAAGACAACACCGAATTTTTGATAGATTTCAGATAGGAATGCAAACTTATGCCAAACTTCCTCACTATTCAGATTAAGTCTGTCATTCCAAGAAACGGCGTTTTCTCCCCAAACGTTGTACATGGCATTTTCCACAATTTTTTCAAGTTCAGAAAGTCCCTCTTGTTGAACGTGCTCTACTCTCCTGGATTCCATAGGCAAAAATTTCAACTCAGTTGGTTGACTATGTAGGAGCGGGATATATTGTTCAGCATGAGTTAGTTCCTTCTCATTATTAATGAATATATCCCACTCACCCACAGATTCGATACACTCGCTTTTGCTTTCAGTTTCCTTTGCTGGCTCTTCATTCTCCAAGTATTCGTCGTCCAGACCTTGTCCATATACACAAACGATATGGCTTACTTCATCGGGTATACGTGACACAGGTATCGTAATCACTCGCTCTCCTTCGTGCACTACCTCATGTTCCATCCAATCGTTATCTCGTATAAATTGTTGGATGGCCTTATTTTTATCTCCGTTAATCAATACAAGTTCAATTTTGGTTAGTTGCCGTTCCAAGCAAAACTTTTTCAACAAAGAGAATACTGCAACCTCAACACCTCTTCCAAGGACTCGGCAACTCAGCAAAAAGGTATCAATAATCAATGCTTCTTGCATCATTTTAGTAATGATTAACCCCGTAAGGCCGTATGATCCAAAACGGTCTGTAACTTCAATCGCCCAACAGACATAATTCCGATCTTGCATCAATCCATACATTTCCTTTTCCGACCTTCGGATAATGGTTGAGTTGAACTGATTGGTTCGTTGAGTCAATTGTGCCAGTCTTGGAATCATACTAGAGTCGGCCACATCCATATACAATTGGAGACCCAGTTCATTCATATAATCTTCCGGCGACTTTGCTTCCAATGTTTTCCGCTGTGCATTGGTCAGCTGCATTTGGGTGCGTTTTCGGTCTTCATTTGTAATTAACAACTTGTCTAATGCCCATACATGGGATAAAAATGTAGGAATTTGCATTTTATCTTTTGGCAGTTTTAGAGTCAAAACTTCAGGCAGTTGATTCATAACTTCTAAACACTCATGTGGACTATCATCTATGAAAATGATGCTGTCCATTCCTAGGTTCAACTCTTGGGCAATCTCGCGAATATTTTCTGCCTTGCTCTTCCAGTTAATCCTCCAACTTACGAAATGTTTTTTTTGCAGTAACATATCCTTATGGTTTTCGAACACATTCCACACATCTGATTCGTTATTTTTGCTGGCTATGCACAGGAGCATACCTTCTTCCATTTTGGAAATCATGGTCTGCTGAAGTGATTGGAACGGCTTATCTATTCCTACATTTGTCTGGTTTTCACCACATATACCTTCCCATAAGGTATTATCACAGTCCAGCACAATGACTTTGAATTTCTGATTATTCAAAGCGTGCAATTGTCTTATGAGATAAGCCCCCATTACTGCATCAAACGACTGGGAGAATGGCATCTGCGCCAGATTATCCTTGACATAATCGAACGGATTCTCAATGACATACAATTTTTGGCTACGTTCAAAATCCACAAGGTGAACACCGGAAATGCCACTTAGAGCATTTCTCCATCGTTGGTTCAACTCTGTAATATAGCTAAATAGCGTGTTACTTAAACCTGCTTCGGTGGATATAGGGAAGATGGCTACGATGAGCGCCTCCTTTTGGGAGGCACTCTCAATAGCATTTAATGTTTCTTTAAAGGCATACTCTAACTTTTCACATTTTTGTGGTTCCATCATGTGGTCATCGTCACGAATCCAATCCTCAAATCTATTAAAAACAACGCGATAATCGAATGAGTTCATGAACTGACTTCTAGGGTATAACAAATCAGGTAACATCCGCTGCTTATGGAGCGTAACGTTAAGTTTGAAAGGTAACATTCTTTCTGCCCACCATTCCATATGCGGCACAATAGGGTCCGATTCAAAAGTCGATGTAATCACTAATTTACGAGTGTTCTCTTCTGCAATTGTCAATATAACCCCTCCTCAAACTGTTGTGTTGTTAGAAACCTGGTCACAAACAGCCGATATCATAGCGACGTAGAGTTCGGTAATCTCTTGTATTGTTTGCTCACGTATTCTGGAGCTGCCGATAAATTGAATGGTTAGTCCTTCTTCATTTTCTTGTGCTAACAATGTAATATCGTATTTTTGATACAAGGAACTGGACGATTTCCATGTATATAAAATACTGGCTTCTCCATCTGGATAATGCATCTCAAAGTCATGTTTGTTTGACTTCGGATCATATCTTTTTTCATAGAGATAGCTCACCAATTCCTCCAAGCTTTCAAATTCAGGCAAGTGAACATCACAATGCACGATAGAATCTTCGGAAACCCCTAAATCAATGGAGATATTCTCCAATTGAGCATACTGATTCAGTGTATATACCCAAATAGCAAACGTAATATCTTGAATATCCACAGCCATGCCTTTAGCCATTTCATTCAAAATACTTACCTTCTCCTCAGCCAAAATCACCCGATACATTGCTCCATCCGATAATCCCATAGCGGCAAGGTCGCTTCCCAAAGTAACTCTGCTTGCCTCATTGGTTCGGGACCCTTCCTTACCCGTAACTGTGTCATCCAGATATTGAGCCATTTCTCGAAGGGTTGGATAAGTGAAATAATCCGTAATCGTCAACAATCCCGAGAATGCTTCATTTAGTCTGGCATGCAGCTGTATTAGCAGGAGCGAGTTACCACCAACCTCAAAGAAGTTGTCATGTCTGCTTATATGATGATGTTTTAATACAATGTTCCATGCATCAAACAAAACAGCCTCCGTTTGGTTCAACGACTCATTCTCCATTGGACGATCAATCAAACCCGTAAGATCCTCACGCAAGGACAACTCCAACTTATCAATCTTCCCATTAGCCGTTCGAGGGAATTCATTCAGGAATATCACATCTTCGGGTGTCATAAATGGTGGTAATTTCTGAGCAAGTTCTTTCTTTAATTGTGAATCTTCTATTGGCTCGCTCACATCCATGATGACATAAAGAACAAGACGTTGGCTGTCATCGGTTTTCTTCATTACTGCAACAGCTTGTGTAACACAGTCCATCTGCATTGCACTGCGTTCAATCTCTTCAAGCTCAACCCGATATCCCCTGATTTTCACCTGATTGTCAGTTCTACCCCAATATTCCAGTGTACCATCTGATAACCATCTCCCCCGGTCACCCGAACGATACAATAATTGATTTGGCAATTCGGTTACATGAACAAAACGTTGACTCGTTTTTACATCGTCATTCAAATAACCTTTGGAAAGGCCCTTTCCTGTTATATACAGTTCTCCAGGTACTCCAATGGGTACTATTCTTTCATGGTTATCCAGAATATAAACTTCCATGTTATCGATAGGTTTTCCAATGCGAATTTGTGTATCTTCTGCCTTGAATTCATGAACTGTCGTACAAACACTGCATTCGGTTGGCCCATATTCATTAAACAACCTCACGTCAGGGAATAATGCAAAATGATTGTTTACGAGATGCGCATGAACTGATTCTCCAGCTACAGTTACCGATTTAAGATAATTGAAATCCGGCTTAGTTTCCAATATAGCGGCATACATACTAGGGACCATCAGAAAATGAGTAATTTTATGTCGCTCTGCAATTTTAGTTAGTGCTGTAACATCCAATCGATCCTTCGACGACATTAATGTCAACGTTGCTCCTGACAATAATGCACAGAAAATATCTTCTACAGAACTATCAAAGGATAAAGAAGGTACTTGAAGTGTATTATCACCTAACCCAAACGAATAATGGTTTATTCTCCATTTCAGCGTATTAAAAATGGCTGCATGGCTTACCTTGACTCCCTTTGGATTTCCTGTTGATCCAGAAGTATAGATGACATAGGCTAATGCTTCGGTGTCCGGATAACTTCCAGAAATAGTCTCCGATACATAATCGTATTCGATATCCTGCACGTTAAAGCGCTGTCCCTGAAATTCTGCAAGCATCTTTGTGCTGGTTTGATTATCCGTCATCAACACATCCGTCATGCTATCATCCAGCATGTATTGCAGACGTTGATCGGGATATTCGGGATCTAATGGCAAGTAAGCTGCTCCCGTTTGAAGCACCGCCAGAATCGAGATAATCATTTCTGGGGAACGCTCCATCATCACACCCACAATCGTCCCTGCTTCAGCTCCTTTTAAAGCAAGCGCTCCGGCCACCGTCTGAGTACGCCGATGTAATTCGGAATACGTAAGTTGAATGTCATCGTGAATTAATGCAACAGCCTCTGGCGTATGCTCACACTGCTGTTCAAACCAGTGATAGAGTGTTATGGGTTGGGTTTCCTTCCCGCTAGAACGAATATCCACATTCAAATGTCTCTTCTCATGATCTGCAAGCATATTTAAATGTGCTATAGGCGCATTGGGCTGTCTAATAACATCGCGCATTAAATTCATAAAATGCGTCGATAGACGTTTAATCGTTTGTTCTTCGAAAAGATCAGTACTGTATTCAAAACAGAACGAGATCTGTTCATTTTCCTCCCAAGCAAACAGTGTCAAATCAAATTTTGAACTTCCCATTTCTGGACTTACAGGTACAATTGTTATGGAGTCTTGAATTGCAAGGCCCCCATCATCATAATTTTGCAAAGCAAACATAACATCAAAAATGGGGTTACGCGAAGTGTCCCTCTCCACATGGAGACGTTCAACCAATTGTTCAAAAGGAACATCTTGATACTCTAACATCTGAATGGTATTTCTTTTGACTGCTTCTATCAGTTGTGTATAGGTCATTTCTCCTGTAAGTGCAAGACGAAGTACTGTCGTATTTACAAACATCCCTATAACACCTTCCAATTCCTGCTGCTTTCTTCCAGCTAGAGGTGTCCCTATTAAAATATCTTCTTGTTGAGTGTAGCGGTACAGGGTTGATCCAAAGAGGCTAATCAGTCCCATATATAATGTAATTCCGTTCTGTTTACACAACTGTGAAAATTGGGATGATACGGACGAATCTGCCTCGAATCGAAAAGTTGCTCCTTTGAAGCTTTTTACAATTGGCCTTGGAAAATCTGTCGGAAAAGCCAGAACAGGCAATTCTCCAGACAATTGTTCCAACCAATACTTCTCCTGTTGAGCATAGGTTTCCGTTTGTAAAAACGCTTCCTGCCATATGGAATAATCTCGATACTGAATCTTAAGTGGAGGAAGTTCATGTTTTGCATTGTAAAAACTCACAAAGTCACGGATAAAATACTCCATAGAAATACCATCAAAAATAATATGATGGAAATCAAATTTTATTTCATGGCGCTCCATTCCCAATCGGACCACTCTTGTTCTAAATAATGGCGCAACAGATAAATCGAAAGGTTGTTCATATTCAGAGATATCCGACGTTTTGCACCATTCCAAAAATGGTTTAACACGGTCTGGATCATGAACCATTTGTACCAAACCATCCTGTTCTGTAAAATGAAAACTGGTTCGTAAAATTTCGTGTCGTTCAATCATTTTTCTCAAGGCAGACTCGAACTTTTCTTTCTCTAAGTTACCCTCAATAACAAAGTTTTCAACGATGTTATAAACGGTTCCATTATTGAATTGTTGAAGAAAATATAATCTCACTTGTGCAGATGTCAACGGGTAATGACCTTGGTTCTCGACAGGTTTAATTGCTGGAATAACTGGTTTTTGGCGGCTCACAACAAGTTCCGATAACATCTCAATTGTTGGATTGGCAAAGAACGATTCCAAACTAATCTCAACTTCGAATTTCTTTTTGATTCTGGAGAGGAGCATGATTGCTTTAAGCGAGTGCCCACCTAGATCAAAGAAATTATCATTGATGCTTATCTCCGAAACATTTAATAAAGAAGTCCACATCTCAGATAATGCCGTTGTCAACGTATCCATACGTTCTGGATCAGATATATCTGTGCTTTCCTTCGTTTTAAGATTGGTAGAAATCTGTTTTTTGGCGAGAGCTTTACGATCCACTTTTCCATTTAAAGTGTACGGAATTTCATCCATAATATATATTTGGTCCGGTATCATGTACCGGGGTAAATACAATTGCAACTCTTCTTCGACGTTTTTCAAAACATCTGAAGAGTTTGATTGAGTCGGTACTACACAAGCTATTAATGCATATCCACCAATAGAATCATTCTCAACGAATACTACTGACTCCTTAATATTTGGGTTCTGATTCAAATAATGCTCCACTTCGCCTAGTTCAATCCGATATCCTCTTACTTTGACCTGGGTATCTATCCTACCCACATATGCAAGATTGCCATCCGGCATTAACTTGGCCAAATCCCCCGTTCTATACATCCATTCTCCGTTTTCAAATGGATTTGGAATGAAGCGCTCTCTTGTGAGTTCTTCTTGTCCAATATACCCCATCCCAACTCCCAATCCGGAGATATACAATTCTCCAATCACGCTTAAAGGACAAGGATTGAGATACTTATCCAAAACATAGACTTTTGTATTGTCCGCTGGCACACCTATAGAAACGAATGGTGAATTGTAATCAGACTCCAACTCACAGATCATGCAACCTACGGTTGTTTCGGTTGGACCATATTCGTTATATATTTTGATTGTACCCTTACCATATATCGACTCAATATCACGAGCTAGCTTGGTTTCCAGAGCTTCTCCCCCGACAATGAAACGTTTAATGCGATTGCCCTCAAGTTCCATTTCTTTCATTAGCCGCAGATGGGACGGAGTTAATTTGATAATATCGACCAAGTTATCCTGAATGATCCGTTTGAGAGACTCCTCGGGTGGATCGTTGTATACGACAATGCTATTTCCTGTGATCAATGGTGTAAATAAAGTGGTAATCGTCAAATCAAAAGCGATTGAAGAATATAAAGGGAAGGCGATATCCTTTTCTCCGCTTACATACACCTTGGCAGCCCATAAAGAATAATTCAACAATGACCGGTGACTAATCATTACGCCTTTGGGTTGTCCAGTAGAACCTGATGTATAAATGATGTACGCTGGTTCGAGAATGTTAATTTCGGGTATAGCATCACACTGAGTTTCCACGAAAGGTTCCAATTCTGAATTTACAATCAAGTTGAATTTGCACTCACCTACTAATTTCTCAACAGGTTTATCGCTAATTAATGCAAAACATTGACTATCTTCCAAAATGTAACTGATTCTCTCTTCAGGATACATTGGATCTATTGGTAAATAGGCTGCTCCCGTTTGAAGCACCGCCAAAATACTTGCAATCAATGAAGAGGATCTTTCCATCATGATGCCGACAATTTTCCCAGCACTAGCGCCCCTCATTACCAATTGATTGGTTAAAGCATCCGCTTGCTGCATCAGTTCCCTGTAATTCCACTTTTCATTTCCTTCTCGTATTGCAATTCGTTCAGGATTTATCCTTGCCTGCTCTCTAATCAGATGATGTATTGGTCTCTCGAATGATAATGAAACTTCGTTACGGTTCAATTCGTAGATTTGCCAATTTTGCTCATCTGTAGAAAGAAGGCTATATGTTTTGATACATTCATCAGGTTTTTGCGCAATACGATCTAAAAGTTCAATAAAATGATTGGCTAATCTCTCTATAGTGCTTTGAGCAAATAACTGCGTGTTATATTCAAAGCAAATTGTCATGCTATCTTGATGTTCTGTTAACTCCAATGAAAGATCCATCTTTGAAGTTTTATTTTCGAATGCTACAGGTTTGATCGTCATCTCTTCGACTACGGTATCAAAGTCTTCCTTAAACTGATGCATAATGACCATGGTATTAAATATAGGATTCTGGTTGTTCATCCGATCAAATGAAATATTTTCTACCAGTTGGTGGAATGGATAGCTCTTATGCTCATATACATTCACCACGTTTTCCTTCACCTGATCTAGCAACTTCGAGAAGGTAACCTCGGGATCAACGTTTTGCCGAATAGGTATGGCATTAATCATCGGTCCCATAACCATATCCAGGTTGCTATCATCGCGTATAGATGAAGTTGTTCCTACGATAAATTCTTGATCTCCTGAATATTTGTTCAATAATACATAGTAAGCAGTAAGGATATTCATAAACATTGTGGTTTCATTTTTCTTGGAAAGCTGTTTAAGCATGTGTACGGTCTCGCCTTTAATCTCCTTGAAACATACGGAGCCTGTGAACGTTTGATGTTCGTTACGATCATAATCATAAGGTAAAGACAATTGGGGAAGAACTCCACCCATGTATTTCATCCAAAAATCCTTTAAATGGAAGTATTCAGAGCTATTCGTATGCTCTTTCTCCCAGTATGCATAGTCTTTGTATTGGATCATTTTTTCCGGAACATCTGTGCCATTATATAATTCAAATATTTCCTGAACCAAAATCTGGGAGGTTCGTCCATCTGCGATAATATGGTGCATGTCAAACAGGACATAGAACCGATCTTTATCCAACTCGACCACAGTTACCTTGAATAGCGGAGCATTCGCCAAGTCGAAAGGCTTCACAAATGAATCAATGAAAGATTGAAGCTTATCATAGTTAAGCTGATGCCAGTCTAAACTGAATTTTGTACTATCCACGATACGTTGAACAGGTTCATAATCATGCACTTCAAACTTGGTTCGGAGTATTTCATTCTTCAGGATTAATCTTTCCAAAGCCATATCCAACCGCTGACGATCCAAAGCACCTTTTATTTCAATGATCCCTGGCATATTGTATGCCGTACTGTCAGGATGGGCTGAGTGTATAATGAATAGTCTCTCCTGGACCAGCGATAATGGATAGAACGCTGCCACAGGAGCCGGCGATATTGGGGTATTCATCTCCTTTTCGCTGTCATCAATAAACTTTGCCAAATGATACAGCTCAGGTGTCGCAAACAATTGTTTAATCGATACATTTTTCTGGAATTCTTTATATATTTGACCGCTCAATACAGCCGCACTTAGAGAATGTCCGCCCCGCTCAAAGAAGTGATCCTCTCTGCCTACTGTTTCGATTCCTAGTACATTATTCCATATCGTTCCAAGTGCTTTCTCGGTATTTGTTATGAGTTCTGAATGCCCATTATCGGAAACTTCTGATTTCACCAACTGGTATAACGCCTTTTTATCCAACTTTCCATTGGCATTTGTGGGGAAAGACTCTAAAAATGTAAAGCTTTTAGGTTGCATATATGATGGAAGTTTTCCTTTAATTCCCTTTTCAAGCTCCATCAATGCAGAGTTATCTTTCATAACAAGGAACGCAAAAAGTTCCTCATTCTGATGTAATACCACCGCTTCTTTAACCTGGCTATGCTGTTGAAGAACCCATTCAATTTCGTTGAGTTCAACTCGATTACCCCGGACCTTGACTTGTGAATCTATGCGTTTAATAAATACAATGTTACCGTCAGCGAGCCACATCGCTAAATCACCGGTTTTGTACAATGTTTCACCTGATACAAATGGCGAAGGCATGAAGACCCTGTCAGATTCCGCAGGTTTTCCGATATACCCTTTAGCCAGTTTGTCTCCACTAAAGCAGAGTTCACCTATGACCCCAACAGGCAAAATTTCATTGTTAGGCCCAAGAATGTATGCACCAACGTTTTTTATAGGCTTACCTATAGGGATGGCGTTCCCCGGTAAGTCTGATGTCTCAACCACGTTATAAGCCGTTACCTCAATGCAGCATTCTGTTGGTCCATAACAATTAATAATGTTTGGCGCATTTTGTCTAAAATTTTCTCGAATCTCATGAACTAAAGATTCCTTTAAAGGCTCTCCCCCAATTAAAAGTAATTCTAAATGGGAATTCTGAAATAAATGAGGAGGACAAGACATTAATATGCGAATATGTGTAGGTGTACAATTCAACATATGAACTTCGTTATCCCCTAAGTATTCCATTAATAATCTACCGTCTCGTTGAGTTTCTTCAGATATGACTATGAGGGTATGTCCGTTAAACAAGCCATAGAATACAGCTTCCAAAAAAGCATCAAAAAAGTAAGGTGCAATCAAACCAATATGTTTAGGCTCTTCGTATGAAACAACATATTTACCATAAGCACTAGTGTGATGTATTAACATCTGATGTTCAAACAAAATGCCTTTCGGCTCTCCTGTAGTTCCAGATGTGTATATAATGCATGCACCTTGATGGACAGGAACAGAGGGGAATTCTTGATTTTTTTCATAAGCAAACTGTATTACATCCTCTATGATTAGGATCTTAGATTCAAATTGCTCCGTTTTGGAGACCATTTTTGCCGAGACAAGAGCCATTCTAGCCCCACTATCTTTATACATGTATTCCACTCTTCCTGCTGGAGATGACGGGTCAATGGGTAAGAAAACGCCACCCGCTTTAAGTATCCCCAACAAACTGGAAACGGTATTAACAGATCGTTCACAGATACAAGCAACTACCTCTCCTGGTCTCAAGCCTTGAGCCAGCAAAGCATAAGCGATATGATCTGAGCGTTCAGCCAGCTGTTCGTAAGTTAATGCTTCATCTGGATCTTGTACGGCTCTCCGCTGGGAAAACCTAAGAGTATACTTCTCAAACAACTTAGCTAGCGGTAATTCTGGTTCCTCCACTATTTTTCTTTCGTTGAACACATATGCTATTTGTGTATGTTCCTCCTGCGATAACATTGACAGTTCACTTATTCTGACGTCCGATGAACCTTTAAGTGAATTAAAAAGTAGTTGTTCATAATGACGCAACATCGCTCGCACTTGCTCTTCACTAAAATCGGCTTGATAAGCTGCGCTTATTGCCAATTCATCCAACGCGCTACTCATCCAAAGAACGATCGGATACTTTTGTGAGAGACTATCTATGCTGTTGCTTCCATGAAGAGGTTCATAGCCGATAATTACGTTGTACAGTGTGTCCATTGGCTGATTATTTTTTTCAACGAATGGAGGAATTGACGCATGTTCATACAAAGTATCAAGTTTACTTTTGGCCTCGATCAACACTTCTTTTAAACTAGTCTCGGCCTTCCATTCTTGAAAGTAAGGTAACGTCAGGCTCACTTGAGGGATTCTGTAATTAGATTTCATATTAGGAATACCAACGGCGGTACGTCTACTTCTTGTATACTGACCAAACATCGTATTCCATATGGTTAGAAGATAAGTAAATATTAATGAATCATTATGTTTACATTTTTGTTTCAAAAGCTCGACTGTCTGTTGATCCATTGTTCTTCGAACCAATCCTTGTCCTTCCGACAAGGTGTACGGGTGTACTCGCATGGTTATATCTGTAGCTGGATATGATTCGTTCCCCAGCACGTTTTCCCAAAACTGTTTTGCTTCATCCATGTTCTTTTCAGTAGGCACCATAATCCCTCGCTTTCTCCCATTTGATTAGTCGTCGACAATCATATTGCCGACGACTGTTACAATTACAGTAGATCAGTAGATCAAAAATCAAACTCGAATTGCTGCGTATTCCATTCGCCTTCACTCTCGTTCTGCTGCTTAATTTTAATCTGATTCAATTTAATATCATGATCATCTCGAACCTGGCTCGCAATCTCAACGAAAGTTTCAACTATATATTCGACCATATCCTTGCTGAATTGGGAGGTATCATATTCGACCTGAATTTCCGTCCCTGTAGGGCTCTCCAAGATTCCAAATGTAAGATCCATCATGGCGCTGCCATCATCCATAGTCTCATTAGCGACGATCTTCAATTCGTCAATATAGAACACAGAAGGCCGACACACTTCATAAGAAAACATGAAACGGAATAAAGGTGATCGTCCCGGAGCAGTAGCAATCCCAAGCTCTTCCACCAACTTATCCAACGGATAGAGCTGATGTTTCAATGCCTCCTGCATAATCATTTTTATTTGATTCAAATAGTCATTATAGTTCATACTTCCATGTGGCTTGCTGCGTACAGGTAATGTATTAACAAACATGCCCATGGTATCGGAAAATTCCTGCTCCACCCTGCCTGAGACTGGTGTTCCTACAACGATATCCTCAGATCCCCATAGCAAATGCAAGGTACATTTGTATAAGGTAAGCAGTACATTAAATAAGGTTGTTTTCTTGTCGTTTGATAAATCTGTCAAGTCTTCGAGGAGGGATTGGGGCAGGCTATATGAAACCGCTCCGCCTCTAAAGGACTGAACATGAGTATTTGTATTCAAGGCGATGGTAGGCTTAAAATCGCTAAAGGTCGTAAGCCAATAGTTTTTGTCAATGTCCAACATTTGTCGCTTGTAACGATCCGTTTCCCAATTCACATAATCATGATACTGGTATTCAATGGATGGCAATGTTTCTCCCCTAAGCAACGCCACCAGCTCACGTTCCAAAATCCCCATAGAGATTCCATCACTGATCAGATGTTGAATATTTATAACCAATACATGATGTTGATTCTCTATCCGTATTACTGCTGCCGAGAAGAGTGGTACTTCCCCAACAACATCGAAAGGCTGCAAAAACTGAGCCATTAACTGATCTCGCGTTTCGATTGTCGAATCAAACCAGTATAAAAAATTATCGTAATCTCCCATAAACTGCACAGGCATGCCTTTGTGATATCCAAAACGGTAACGCAATACGGAATGCCGCTCTATGATTGTTTTGAGAGCAGATTCAAGGCGTGAAAAATCAAATGCCCCAAACAAATCGAACTTACTTACAATGTTATACGACATCCCGATGTTAGGATGTTGACTCAGTAGAAAGATTCTGTTTTGGGCTAAAGATAATGGATAACGAGCTCCGGTAATTACATTCGTCGCTATAAGTTTCTCTCTGTTCCTTCTGGACGATTTAGCAACTTCATTTGATAACGAAGCAATCGTTGGATTATCAAATACATCTTTGATTGTGAAGTAGATCTGATATTCCTTCTGCAAGAAATCCGCCAACTGCATAGCTTGTAACGAATTTCCGCCTAATTCAAAGAAATCATCCTCAATCCCGAATCCCTGCTTCTCCAAGAGATCAGACCAATAAACGGATATCTTCATTTCCATTTCGTTCCTTGGTAGAGTTATGGGATTCGCTTCCATACATTCGGCTAACTCAATCAACTTTCGACGATTTATTTTGCCGTTTAATGTAAGGGGAAATGTATTTAGATGTACATATTTATAGGGCACACTATAAGAAGGAAGTTTTTGATTAAGATGGCTTTTAAGCTCTTCGATTGGCAGCTGTCTCTGCGAAACATAAAAAGCACACAAGTAGTTATTTGGGTGTTCTCCCAATGGCAGAACCGAAGCTCCTTCAATCTCAGAATATTTCAGCAAATTTTCTTCAACGTCTGATAATTCTATGCGATATCCTCTTATTTTCACTTGATCGTCAATTCTACCAACATACTCAAGCTCCCTCTCAGACGACATTCGCATTAAATCTCCAGACTTGTACATTTTTTGATTCGCAGCGAATGGGTTGTCCAGGAACCTCTCTTGGTTGAGTTCTTCTCGGTTCAAATAACCTCTTGCAACACCTGCTCCACCCACATACAGTTCGCCTATTCCACCTTGTGGAGAAAGCTGTCCATCTTTATTCAGCAAATATGTGCTCAAAGTAGGAATCGGTCTTCCAACACTTCGATTATCCGTAGCCATCTCCTCATGTCGAAGTTCCTTATATGTTGTAAAAACGGTTGTTTCTGTGATCCCATAAATATTTAAGATCTTTATTTCGGGATAAGCTTCATGAAAAGCAAGTAACCTTATCGGGTGAATCGCTTCACCTGAAGAAAGGACATATTTCAAAGGCAGATCCACGCCTTGCCCCAAAATGACTCTAATTAATGCATACAAAGCTCCCGGAGTTTGGTTAAGCACGGTTACCTTCTCCCGAATTAGCAACTGCAAAAATTCACGGTTATCGTACACAGCCTCGTTTGGAACAATGACCAATCTGGCGCCTTTGAGAAGAGCCCCGTACATTTCCCATACTGAATAATCAAAGCTCAATGCATGAAACAGGGCCCAGACTTCCTGCTCATGAAATGGGAAGAACGGTGCTTCATTCTCAAACAATCTAACGATATTGGCGTGTGTGATCATAACTCCTTTAGGCTTGCCTGTAGTTCCAGATGTATAGATTAGGTATGCCAGATGTTCAGGTGTAGGGGCAATCGCCGGATTTGTTGTATCTCCGTTCTCATAAATCTCAACCAGATCACTCAAGCTTATTTTCTTTCCGGATGCATCGAATGCATCCCATACGTCAGATGGTAAGTCAGCGATAACAAATTCTGCACCGCAATCCTCCATAATGTAACGAATCAAATCATCAGAATACTTCGTATTAATGGGTACATATGCTGCCCCGACCTTTAGGATAGCCAGTATGCTGACGATCGCATGGATAGATCTGTCCATATGCAAGGCAACGAAATGCCCAGCAGATACGCCCTTGTTTAGTAAAGCATTGGCCACTTGGTTGCTACGTTCGTTCAGTTGACGATACGTAAGCGCTTCAACTTGATCGTTAACAGCAATATGATCAGGTACTGTTGCAACCTGTTGTTCAAAAAGATGCTGAATCGTCTTGCCAACAGGGAATTCCATCTGTGTACGATCAAACTCTCGGATGATATCGTCCACCTCTACTTGTCTCATAAAGTTAAGATTAGCAATTTTCTCATGAGGCTTTGACAAGATATCTGCAATTAAATGAACGAGATATTCACCGTGTTTTTCAATCGTATTTTTTGTATACAGACTGCTATTAAACTCAAGTTTAATTAACATGTCATCTGTATGTTCGAACACTTCGATCAGTAAGTCGAATTTGGCATCACCGCTCGGAACGACGTGTTCAACAATATCATCATGTTCATTCATTTGATTGTCTGCATGTGTCCTATTTTGCATAATAAACATGACGTCAAAAATAGGATTGCGGGATCGCTCCCTCTTGATTGAGAGATCGTCAACAAGCTGATCAAACGGATAATCCTGGTGTTCAAGATCATTCATTAATGAATCCGTTACTTCATTCAAAAAATCGGTAAATGTCTTCCCACCAGATGGGTAATTCCTTAAAGCGATGGTGTTTACAAATAAGCCCACACTTTCTTCAAAGCCGGGCTGAGTCCGTCCTGACACAGCTGTACCCAATAATACATCTTCTTGTCCGTTATACTTGTATATCATCACGTTATAAGCGGCCAGCAATACACTAAATAAGGTCGCGTCTTGACCCTTCGCCAATTCTCGAAGTGAAGCAGTCATCGCAGCGTTCAGTTCAATCCAAACAGTCTCGGCTTTTCCATCTTGTTCCGATGTTCTTGAGTAGTCAGGTAATAAAGTAAAATCTGTTCGTTCAGCCTCTAGTTTTCCATACCAGTACGCCTGATCGTCCCGAGATTTCTGCGATTTCATATAACTTTCAAACCATAAGGCATAATATTTATAAGAGCTGTAATTTGCTTCTACAGGCTCGCCATCATATAAAAGAATGAATTGATTGATTAAATTCAAGTTTGATATGCCGTCAGTTATGATATGATGCATATCAATAAATAAGTCAAAGCACTCTTCGGTTACTTCAAAAACAGAGACTCGCAGCAAAGGAGCATCATTCAAATCAAAACTTGTTATCCATTCGTCATCAGCTGGCTCAGATTGCCACACATGTACATTGAAATTCCACTCCTGCAATATGCTTGCCATGATGGTCCCATCCTCGACCGAAAAGCGTGTTCTTAGAATCTCGTGTTCTTTCAACAAACGATGAAAACAAGTCCGAAGCCTACTAGTATCCAACGGTTTATTAATCCTAAATTTCCCAGAGATATTGTACTTTGTACTGTTCATGTTCATTTGGTGCATTAGGAACATACGTGTCTGAGCAGGTGTCAACGAATATTGCGTAGACGTTGCTTCAAACATCGGTTCGAGTTCTTCAACAGAGGAACCCTGAACAAGTTTGTGTTTGATTAATTTTGCAAAATCGGCGGGTGTAGGATATAGAAATAACTCTTTGAGTGTTGCATTGATTCCCATTTCTTTTTTCAACTTAGAAATGAAGTTAGCCGCATATAGAGAATGCCCTCCAAGCTCGAAAAAGTGATCCTGTGGCCCAATGCCCTCAAACTTAAAAATCCCCTCCCATAGATGAATGATTTTCATCACTTCAGGATCTCGAGTAACTTGTTCTGAACTACCACCCGTTACATTCATTCGCTCTAGTAGATGATGTTCCACCTTACCACGATCAGAGAGAGGAAACTCCTCTAAAAAGACTATTTTTGTTGGCACCATATAAGGAGGTAAAGTCCGTGAGGCCCATAGTTTCAAGTCATGGTCCAATATCTTTTTCCCCTCAGTTACAACAACAAATGCACATAGAAATTTTCGATCTTCGGTATCTTTCAATAAGACAGCGACTTCTTCTATAGCATTATGAGATAACAGACATTTTTCGATTTCTTCCAATTCAATTCGATAACCATGCAGCTTTACCATTCGATCGTTACGGCCTAAAAAATCAATATAACCGCTCGATAACCATTTAGCTTGGTCTCCTGTACGATACATTTGTTCATTATGCAAAAAAGGATTCGGCACAAATCTGGACCGGCTCATATCCGGCAAGCGTATATAACCCGTGGAGAGGCCCTCTCCTCCAATTACGAGTTCTCCTGAAATGCCAACTGGCTGCAAACGATCATATTTGTCCAGAATATATGCCGTTTTATTCATCATTGGTTTACCGATAGGCGTAGTTTGCCAACTCTTGATCTCATTCAGGTTTACTTTGTAGTACGTTGCATCCACACAACATTCCGTTGGACCATATACATTAAATACTTCCAGATCTTCCTGCCCGTATAATTGAAACAAGTCCTCCAGCAACTGATGAGGCACCTTTTCACCACCAATTAATAAGCGGCGCAAAAATCGTGGTTGTTTGTTTTCAAAAAGAACAGATCTGATATAACTAGGACTGCCATTCATCATTTGAATTGCATGATTATCAAGGAAGTGAAGTAATTGCTCCTGATTCAAACGTTCTTCGTTTGTCGCAACGAATAGGGTGTGACCAAGCAATAAAGAACCGAAAATCTCCTCTATGGATTGGTCGAAGAAAAATGGCGCAAGCTGAGCCACATTTAGTTTCTTCTCAAAGGGTGCATATATTTCAAGAGATAGACCTCTTACTAGGTTGATAATACTCTTATGTTGCATCTCAACCCCTTTGGGCCTTCCTGTTGTTCCGGAAGTGTAGATAATGTAAGCTCCGTCATCAGACAGAACTGGATAAGTTAAAGCGCTCGGTTTTTGGTCCGAATCGGAAAGGGAAGCTTTGTCAATAAACAGACAGTTCATTCCTTCATAATTCCTGTCTTGTGCTTCCCAAAGTTTCTTCTCCGAAAGCAATAATTGAATACCGCTATCCTGCATAATATATAGATTTCGATCTTCAGGCGCTTCCGGATCCAAAGGAACATAACGTAAGTTAGATCTTAATATTGCCAGAGCACCAATGATGAACCATTCATTACGATCAAACAACAAACCCACTGCCGTTCCCTTAAGCAACCCCATTGAAATCATTTCATTGGAGAGATTGGTTGATTCCCTTAGAAGTTCTCTATAGGTCATAGTCCGTTGTATACTGACTACAGCAGTTTCATTAGGATGAGCATTAGCCTGTTGTTCAAACATATGAAAAACGGATGAGAACTCCGGCATGCTAGTAAGCTCCTGCCTACTCAATAACTTCCCTTTTTCCTGAGCAGTCAACATATCAAAATCTCTGATCAATTCCGTTTTTTGGTCAGCTACCAATTGGACAATTCGAAGGAAGTGGCCTTTAAACAAGTTGAGCAACTCCCAATCATAACGGTTACGATCATAAATAATGGATAGCTCAGCATGGTTAGTATATATATCAAATATCATTTCTAATGGATAGTGTGATTTTGAAGCAAATGTCACATTACTCACATTCATTCCTGTAATTTGATCGTTAAGATCATAAGAAAATTGATCCTCAGCAGGAATATCCCCATGATTATTAAAAATTAAGATGTGATCAATTAAATCCTGAGAAATTTCGCTTTCCCCCTGAATTTGGTGCAGCGGATAATATGAAAACTCTCTCGATTTGAACATGTCATTTTGAATGTTTCTAAGCAAATCTACCAGAGTTGTATTTGAGGTTGATATCACTCGCATTGGAATCGTGTTTAAGAATACCCCTAAGGCATGTTCGATATTCTCAATTCCGGGATCTCTAAGTGAAGTGACCAATCCGTATACAACGTCCTCCGAATTAGCGTATCGTTGTAACATCATTGCCCATATTCCTTGGAACACTACGTTAATCGTTACACGATATGCAGCAGCAACGGATTTTAAGTTCTTGAACAATTCTGGATCAACTACAAGTTTCAATTCTTTATACTCGGATATAACATCTTGATAATTTCTCTTTGGAATTGAATAATTGGAATCGTAATTGGCCAAATAAGAATTCCAATAATCGGATGCTCCCATCCAATCTTGCTCATTCAACCATTGAATGAAATGGGCATCTGGCATTCCCAACAGCTGGATATCCGTTCCACGGGCATGCAACACATTGTCATAATTAACCAAAAGATCCCTTAACAAAATTTTGAAGGAATAACCATCAATGAGTATATGATGATAACTGCAAATCAGTTTAAATGAGTTGTCGCTGGTCGAGAGGATAGAAAATCGTATGGGCGCTTCTTCTGATACCACAAAAGGCTTTGTACGGTCTTCAACCAGCAGCTTACATAAGAGGTCTTCAACATCGTCTCCCTCCAGTTTGGAAGCATCCATGTGATTCACTCTTGTGAATCCTTCCTTCCTGATTATCCTTACCACTTGATCAAGATCTTCATGTAAGAAAGTAGTTCGCATTACTTCACACCGTTTCGTGATGCCGTGCAAAGCCTCTATAAATTTATCGTATTGGAATAGTCCCTCGATCTGAACAACAAACTGTTCAACATATGTCCCATCAGGATGTTCATCGTTAATAAGATGGAACATCAATCCTGCCTGTATTGGGGGGACAACATCTATTCTTTGAACATCACTCATGGATGTGAACCTCCCATTTTTTTATTTTCTTGAATGATATGTTCCACCTGTTGCAATTGCTCATTATTTAATTGACCATATTGATAATGACTTCTCCGCTTGCTGGAAGGCACTTTTTTGCCAGTATCTACGCTAGGTATCGTACTCCGTCCAATACTGTTTTTGCTCGCAATGAGACTTTTAATGGTAGAGCGTTGGAATATATCTTTCACATCAATCTCATAATCTTTTTTCTTCAATAGTGCTACAACACGCATAGCTTTGATAGAATCTCCACCGAGTGAGAAAAAGTCATCAGAAATACTGATTTCATCACGGGCAAGAACCTGCTTCCAGACTTCAGCGACTAATATTTCTTCCTCACTTTGGGGAAGAACGTTCTCTTCCTCCACATAAAATTGCCGCAAATCCATTTTTTTTGCTGCACCCCGATCAATTTTGCCACTTGTGTTGAGGGGGATATCATCAACGAGAACAATGTTCCTTGGAACCATATACCGTGGTAACCGCCGATATAATATTTTACGAATATACTCTTTGTTAAGAGGTGGTTGAACAACAATTAGGGCGTTCAACACTGCATCTGACCCTTCCTGGAATTCACCTTCGAACACAACGGTTTTCACAACTCCCTCAATCGCACGGATGAAAGCTTCTATTTCCTCCAACTCGATGCGATATCCAGAAATTTTTACTTGATTATCTTTTCTTCCGAGGTATTCAAGCGATCCATCGGACCGTATGACTCCAAGATCTCCAGTTCTAAAGAACTTTCCTTGTTGTTGTCGCAGGTCAGAAGGAAGGTAAATAAATTTTTCGTTCGTTAGTTGCTCTCTGTTCAAGTAACCTCTCGAAACGCCACCTCCACCAATTACAATTTCACCTTGAATGTAAGGGGGCAAAGGTCTGAGTTTTTCATCCACCACATAGATCATTTCGCCGGGTAATGGGTTTCCGATCGGTATAAAATCACGCTTATTCTGCTCCACATCCAATAACGCCGACCAGATCGTTGTCTCCGTAGGGCCATAAGCATTTATGATTCGGGCATCCGTAATATGACGGAGCTTGTGGAACATTTCCACTGGAAATGCTTCCCCACCAATAATGATTGTTGTCAGAGATTTTAAAAATTCGTGTGATGATGAATCATTTAGAATATGTTGTAGCCGAGAAGGAGTGGTTTGAAAATAATTAATGGGTCTCATCTTCTCCTTATGAACTTGAAGCTTCTCATATTCTTTGAAACTCTTCATCCTTAATTCGTTTAATCGTTCTAACCCTTCCAAGACTTTTACAGAATCAATTCCAAAATCAATCAGGCTTGCAATTTCATTGACTCCGATATGAACAAGCTCGTCTACCATGACTTGACATGTCTCTACCGTTCCAAACAATGCTGCTTTATTCCAATATCGTTTAAAAGCAAATTCATACATTTCATCTTCTGACTCAATGTTAAAATCCTCGTGGAGTTTATCAATCAATCTTTGAACAAGTCCGGCACTAGAACGCAAATAGTTACAAAACGGCTCTTTAACTATTTTCTTTACTTCCTCAAGTTCATCACCCAAGTAAGTATGGATCATCAGAGTTACCTTGCCTGTATCTGGAGAAAACCCCGATTCCAACAGGGATTTCCTGTAAATATCGATATTACTCCTTAACGTTTCCAAGTCTTGTCCTAGTAGATGTGTAAGTACGTTAGCACCTATTTGCCCAGCCTTCTGAAATGTATCTGGATTTCCTGCAGATGTGATCCAGATCGGCAAGTTTTCCTGAACAGGCTTGGGATATACACGCAGTGATGTGGTTTGACCTAATCCATTGATTCTACTAATCTCTCCACCACACCATAATGTTTTGACTTCTTTTATTTGTTTGTACATGTGTTCCTCTTTGTTCTCAAATCGTTCCGGTGCCAAGCTAAAATCGTCTACATGCCATCCTGATGCAAAAGATACTCCTACGCGACCAGAGGAAAGCTGGTCAATCATGGCCCAGTCTTCAGCGATATGCAAACTGTCTTGTAAAGGGGAGACAATGCTGCCCGCTCGAATATGGATTTTTTGAGTGACAGCTGCTATAGCAGCACTGGTTATCGCAGGATTAGGAAACTTCCCACCGAACTCATGAAAGTGACGTTCAGGCGTCCATACTGCTTCAAAATCATGTTTATCTGCAAAAATGGAAGATTCAAATAACAATTGATACTCGTTTTCAGGCTGCTTATCCCGATTGGCATTACCAAAAAAGTAGAGGCTGAAATCTAGTTTGCGGGACGTATTTAAGTAAGCGTCGTAACTTTCAAATTGTTCATGGTCATCTACTTTTAATACAACCTGTATCCCGTTACATAAAGTCCATAACAACTCCAGAACGGAAATGTCAAATGAAACGGTCGTAACCGATAGTAAAGCATCCTTCGTACTCGGTTTAAAGTAATCATTTAAACTCTCAAAAAACTGAATAACGTTTCGATGCTCTACCATAACGCCTTTTGGTTTTCCTGTTGAACCAGACGTATAGATGACATAAGCTAGTGAGCTGACATCATGGATTCTTGAATCCATGATTATAGAACTCGAACTCGAAGAAGAATGCCAGTCTTCTAATGTAATAAGCCTCATGGGGAAGTCATAATTTTCAGGGATTGTATCCGTTACCAAGGCGATCATACCACTATCCTCAACAAGGTATTGAATGCGCTCTTCGGGCAATGTCGGGTCAATTGGTACATAAGCTGCACCGGCTCTTAACACACCCAAAATAGCAATAATTAACTCAGCCGAACGTGGTAAACATATTCCTACCCTATCATCTGCTCTAATATCCAATTGATTGTGAAGGAAGTTAGCAAATGAATCGACCCTTACTTTTAATTCTGCGTAGGTAAGAATATGGTTCTTATATACCAACGCTACATCCCCTGATTTCTCCACGCAAATTTCATCGAAGATTAAATCTAGTGTTTTCTCCTTGTAAGCACGAATCGACTCTAGGTCTGATAAAGGTTTCTGATCCAGATTCTCTGCTGTCACATCAGGTAAATACCAGAGCTTCTCCAACTTCATCTGAGGGTTGCTCAACATTCGGTTTAATATATGGATAAACTGATCTGATAATCCTTTTATGAATTCATCTTCAAAAATCTCTCTATTGTAGCTGAAATTAAACTCAACATCTCTTTCCGATGGCGTAACCGTTAGTGTAATATCGTATGGATTAGTCTCATGAACCTCATAATTCAGGATAGAAATGTTATGATTTTTCTCCATACTTTCTATATTCATAGGGTAGTTTTCAATGACCACAACGGTGTCAAACAAACGATTTATCTTCCCAAAACCTGACCATTCATGAATTCGAGTCAAAGGTGTGTGTTCAAATGCAATGCCATCATGGAAGCGACCGGCACACTCCTGTAATACCTGCTGTACATTAACATCAGAACTGTGTTTGAACCTAAAAGGGATTGTATTGATAAAAAGTCCTATTGTTTCATCAATAGCTTCGACTTCCATATTTCTTCCGGAAACAGCCACCCCAAACAGCACATCTTCACTTTGTGCATATTTCTGAAGCAAGATTCCCCATGTAGAATAAACAGCCATGGCCAGTGTACTTTGAATGGTAGAAATGTTATGCATAATCGAATCTTTATTATTTTCGCCAAGATTGATTTTATAGTTTGTGAAGGAATCTATATTCTGATTATGTTTCTTAAATAAGGAGGTCTTAACTGCTCCATCTAAATAGCTCGTCCAGTAAACGCTTTCCGAATGACTGCTCGTATGTCTTAAGGCTTCAATGAACTGGCTGTATTTTGCTTTTTCTTGAACTACGGAATAGGTGTCGTCTTTTAACAGATGTTTATATATTTCTAACCATTGCTCCATAAAGAGCATATTGGACCAACCATCCATCAGAATATGATGAAATGCGACGACGATATGCCATTCTTCCTCACAGGTTTTTAACAGACCTATATGAAGAGGAGCATGCATAATATCAATTTTTTCGCGCAATGACCCTAATAGTTCATCAACACCTTGTGGATCTTGAGAACCGAGTTGATCACTCCATACATTGGTGAAATGGAACGGCACATGATACTCCTTTAACACTATACGTATAGGTCTTTCTATTTTTTTCCACCGAAAAACGGTTCTCAACGTGTCATTTTGAACTGTTACATGATCTAATGCCCTGCGAAGAATCTCTTCGTCTAGGAATTTAGCTTTGATGTGATAATGGTATATTACATGATGCTGCTGTGGATTAATCATATGCTCAAAAAGCATCCCTTCTTGCAGAGGGGATAGATCTGTGACCGTTTCCACATTTTGCTTGGAAATCTTCATGTCCATGTCGAAACACCTACATTATTTTTCATTTTAGGCTGTATCAACCTAGATTCAGCACTCTTTCTACTATCTCTCGACTTTCGAAGGTCTCGTGTAATATTGATGCGTTTGAGCCAACGATCTCTGCCCGCATATTTGGGGCTGAATGGTTTTCTTCCATGGACAGCACGATAATTATCAACAAACAACATGTCTCCCGGTTTCAGTGAAATATCCATAATTGAATCTTCTATCTGGGATACGATATGTGCCATAGCTTCTCTGGCTAAGTCATCTTTCTCATCTATAACTCCCATAAAAAACGGGTCTAGCCTTATATAGGGAGAGTCGTAGTTACCGAATAAAATAGACAAAGGCTGCTTCGATGAATAATTAGCTTCAAATTGATCAAAAATTTCTGATGAATCTTGTACCACATTATTTTTGCTAAAGTGAGATTCATCAGGCAAAATATAAAATCTCGGCTCAAACAAAACATCCTTGTACTTCTTTTCCAGATTTAACATATCTATAGATGCATAAGTTGTTGCAACTGAATCCGGATTCCGTAAACAAAACAAACCGAGATAATCAGCCCGATACTCATGAAAGGCTTCTTCTGTATGCCACCAAAGTAACGAATTACTCCCTGAGCCCAACTGCTCATTCTCATCTCCCTTTACAGGAAGTATATTGTGAATGTAATATCCTTGTTGCTGGGTCCCCCATCCAAACAAATCTCCTAGAATCGACCCACATAACGAAAAAAAGATTTCTACCTTTCGTGTTAATTTAGGATCTGGCCGTTCTCTCCAATGGGAGGGTGTTAGACCGATATCATCATCATTAACTGGGAATCCGGATATAACGAGATGAGATTGTTGTTCCGATTGTTTAAAATCAATTAATTTCTTCTTTAGTTCAAAAGGTAAATTATATCCCCATAGAGCTGCCTCCATTAAGTAACGGTCCGTCTCAAGATCCGTGTCTGCGGGAATAGATTCAACGAGTTCATAGATCTCATTGAGTTCACTAGCCGAAAGAATATACCTGTTCATTGTTATCATCTCTCCTTTGATTAGGTCCTGGATTTATACGTTATAGGGTTCAGCCATCGCAACGACAATTTTTCTATCTCCCTTAAATGTTTTTCTGCCGTGCGCCATGAGCATATTGTCCAACATGAGGACATCTCCCTCTTGCCATGGAAAGACTATACTGATTTCCTCGTACAGTCCTTGGATTTCATCAATTAAAGAATCCGGAATTGTGCTACCATCTCCGAAATACGTATTGCGAGGAAGATTGTCATAACCCCGTTCTTCTATAAGCCATTCTCTGGCCTCTAAAAGCAGACTAGAGACATGAAATAAATTAGCTTGATTGAACCAGACCTTTTCCTTAGTGAGGGGGTGAATGGCTACTGAATCACGAACGGTTCGCGTCCGCAAATGATCTTTAGATATCCATTCGAATGCAATCCCATTTTTTTGGCAATACTGTTCTACGATCTTTTGGTTTTCTGACTAGAAAACATTTTGCCAAGACAAATCCAAGATACCGTCGAATTCCTTACACACATTACTTGCTTTTCGATAAATTGTTTTTTAATGGATGCATCTAGCTTCTGCAATAACTCTCTACTGTCTGCAATCGGAGTTTCCCCACCTACCTCGGCATTGATCTGGCAAGAAAACCATATCTTCATAGGCCATACTTTTGAATAAAGCTTTCATTATGCATAGGTATACACTGGTCCTTAGGATATTCAGTGGAAGTATAGATATTATCCTGAACCTCAGTTCGTGGTGTAGATCGTTCCTTATACTCTAACAATTCTGAACTGAAAATTTGCGTGATTTCACTAAACTCTGAGATCGATGCCTTGGGGAAATTCCGAAACAAAACGCCTCCTCTTTGTAGCAATACCTCTTCTAATTCCTTCTTGTTCTCTGTAACCCATTGATTCAGTTTGATTTCTTTATCCATGGGAGTATATGTGTAGAGTGATCCTGCGGTGTATTTAATATGGAATTACCAATGCTTCTCATAATGATAAACCTCCTGATTTCATACGTTTTTCGAGAACTTAATCTTTTCTTTTTGGAAATAGAATGCTATATCCCCCGCAAAGTAAACATCCCCCTGCAGCTACGACCATGAAGATTGCACCCACAACCAAGCTTGAAGGAGCCCAAACGCTCAGGAAACTCCAGGGATACCCGTGATATAAAACAGTAGGAGATAAGTAGATGGCCACAGTGAAAATTGCATATCCAACAGATAACAACGTCAGTTTAATTCCCGCATTCAAGGATGGTTTTTGGAAAGATCTATGCTTGTCCTTATACATTCGAGAACAGAAGAATAATGACAGCGCGATCACAAGCAAGCTCAATGCAAGAAGCACTCTCATCACATTATTTAATATTAGAAATAGATCTACTTCGGATGGAGTCGGCGTGTTCCCTAATAAAATTTGCTCAATTCCCATAGCTATTGAAAATACAGCCTCTGAATTCAGGTTGGCCATCACGGTTACCCCTATTTTTTTCCCTTTATTCAATAACATGTAAGATGAAAATCCCGGATTTGCTCCTGAATGTTCAAGTTGCTCACCTTCAAATGAATAAATCTCCCATCCAGCGGCATATGGCGCTCCTTCTTGTATCCCCTCCAGAGTGCTATCCTTCATGTGTGATTCCAAAATGACTTCACCAAAACCAGGTACATTGACCATCCCCAATTGGATCTTCATCCACTGACGCATATCCTCAGCATTGGACACAATGTATCCAGCTGGCGTATTCCCGCGATAGGATGGTCCGTCATAGGAGGCTGCGCCGAAAAAACCTAACTTATGTCCAGAAGCCATATTTTCCTCTGACTGAACTTGTGCCTTAGGAAAAGTATTCAATAATCCCAACGGATTGAATATATTTTCTATCATGTATTCTTCGTAACTCATCCCCGAAACTTCTGCAACAATGAGACCGATAATATCGTAATTCAAGGTTGCGTATTCGAATATTTGCCCTGGCTTGTTGACAAGTTGTACAGGTACCATTTCCATCAGCATTTGCTTCAAGGCATCAGCATCATTGCTTTCAGGGATTAGAGTTATGGAATCAGTAGGAATTCCGCTTGTATGGTGTAACAATTGCCGAATGTTAATGTCTGATTCGGTGCCATCCAAAACGGCCGTGAACCAAGGCAAATGTGCTGTTACGTTATCATCCAGGCTAAGCTTGCCCTGTTTAACCATGTGGAGTAATGCAAGCCCGGTAAAAGCTTTGGAATTGGAACCAAGTTCAAAAAGCGTCCTTTCATCAACGGCTTTGTTCCCAGAACTACGAAATCCATAACCTGAACTATATTCAAACTTATCTAAAACAATAGAAGCTGATAATCCAGGAATTTTCAATTTTTCCATTTCCCTATCAATAAACATATCAATAGATTTTTCAAGATTATGTGTTGAGGATTCAGCATACCCAACATAGTTATTACTCAAAAATACAACTAGAATTAGTAAGGTAAACATACGACGGAATTTCATATATAGAACCTCTCTCTTTTTATTGGCTTATCAAGAAAATAATGCATCCAAGTCCTCCTGGTTTAATTTATGTTCTGTAAGATCTACAATAGGGTCGCTTACAACTGAACGGATGAGAGAAATCTCTGTTAGTTTATTTTGTATTTTATTCATCCATAGTTGAATGGTATTTACAGAGAAATCATCTTCTTTATAGTTGATTTGAATATACAATTGTCCACTCATGACATAAATATTGATGTCCAGCAAACAGTTTAAATCATTGTAGGGACAAACATCGGCGCTAGTATTTGTATCTGAGGGTGTAAACCACGTACCAGCAAGGCCATTGTCCATCTCACCAAGATAGTTCAGTCGGACTAATCTTCTCTCTTCCACCCCTGATACATCTTTTAAATAATAATGTATTCCGTAACCCATTCCATTGAGAGGTATACTGTTCAGATCATTGGCAATAGCAATAATCTGATCTGTTAAATCTCCCGATTCAACAAAGAAGTTAACGGGAAACAAACTGGTGAACCATCCGACTGTACGATTAATATCGAGCGTATGATCGAACATTTCCCTGCCATGGCCTTCCAGCATTACAGAGATGTTGCTCTCCTTCGTTAGCTCCCATATGCTGAGAACAACAGCTGCAACAATTAAATCTTTTGATGTCGTCTGCAGATTTTTGTTCACCGTGGACATAATGAGTTTTGTTATACTTTCTTGAACTATCCTTTGTTCCTGAACACTTGGTGAGTGAGATCGTTCGGTCTGTAGCTTATCTTTTAAATCTATATAGTGAATTTGGGAAACAACTTTGTTCCAATACTCTCTATCTTTCCTGGCAGCAGGACTCTCAGCGTATTCCAATAGTTTACCAGCCCATTCTTGATAAGAGCTTCCTTTGGATATCCGAGAAATATGAGATTGTTCCCCCTCCCTAATCAATGAATCCAGATCCTCCAGTAGAATTCTCCACGATATTCCGTCTACAATCAGATGATGTGCAATGAACGATACCTTAATACCATGTGGAGTATCGTAATACACGCAATAAAATAAGGAGTGTGAATCCATTGAAATACTCTCTTTGATCTCCTTATCGTATTTGATCATACTTTCCAGATAATCTCCCTCTTCTTCTAAGCGCAGATCCATGTATTTCATTACGGATGTCAAGGGAAAAACATCTTGATATTTTAACTGCATTGTTTCTTTGTCCAACGTAATTCTTAAAGAATCATGAACATCAACCAGTTGAGAAATAGCATGGCAAAATTGGTTGTAAGAAATATCTTCCTTAAGATTGATATGGACGGATTGCAAGTAATAATCCTTGTTGCTTATACTGCCTTTAAGAAACCATTGATTGATCGGCGCAGGAGGAATACTTCCCTTACACTGGGCTGGTTGAGTTGTTTGTTCAGTAACACGCTTCTCTGCCATCTCAGCATGCTCTCCAACAATTGGAAATAAAAGTATATCTTTGGCCTTCAATTCAATTCCTTGCGTGTTAAGCAGAGAGGAAACTTGTATGGCTTTGATGGAGTCCCCTCCGATAAAAAAGAAATTGTCATCCAGAGATATATTTTCTGTTTTTAAGATTTCTTCCAATGCGCTCAATACCTGTTTTGCGATTTCAGATGGGCCACTGCGATTCTCAACACCCTGTGATAACTTAGGCATTGGTAGTTGTGAACGATTTATCTTTCCATTGGTCGTGACAGGTAAACGTTCCATTATCTCAAAATGCGAAGGAATCATATAACTTGGCAAGAGAAGCGATAACGATCTCTTTAACTGATTAGTAGAAATGGATTCTAGCAACTCCAAATGTGCAATCAGCATATCTGAGCCATTGGATAATGAATGTTTCGTTACTACCGCTTCTTTAACGCCTTCAAGTCCACACATGATATTTTCAATTTCTAACACTTCGATCCGATAACCATTAATTTTCACTTGATCGTCTGCCCGGCCTACATAAAATAAGTTTCCGTCTTCGACGTAATAACCTATATCCCCCGTTTTATACATCCTTTGACCGAGTACGAATGGATTAGGTAGAAACTTTTCATTTGTTAAATCACCTTGATTTAAATACCCCCTAGCAACACCAGCTCCCGAAACAAAAATTTCACCTTTTGTATACAAAGGAACCGGTTGTAACTCACCATCCAGAATATAGATTTGAGTGTTTTGTATAGGTTTTCCAATACTTACGGATCCGCCTCTAACCAAAGCACTATCGTATCGGTAAATCATACATCCCACTACAGTCTCTGTCGGCCCATATTCATTAAATATATTGATATCCCGACCAAACATTTCAAGCACATTTTCGGTAAGCTGTACTTTTAAATCTTCCCCTCCAACGATTAACGTTCTGAGTGAATTTCCATATCGCCCATGTTCAATCAGCAGTCTTAGGTGAGATGGAGTAAGCTTAATTACGGTGGATTGGTTATCCGTTATGACTTTATCCAACACAAACCCACTATCAGATTCACTGTAAATAATAGCTTTGCTTCCGCAAATTAACGGTGTAAAAATCGAAGTTAAAGTTAAATCAAAAGAAAATGACGAATAGACCGGAAACACTTCAATTTCGTCCACATATGTTGAGCAAGCCCACGTCGTGTAATTAAACAATCCACCATGTTCTACCATGACTCCTTTAGGAATACCCGTTGAGCCAGAAGTATATATAATGTAAGCAAGTTGGTTTTTGGCTGGAATAACCGTTAAATTATTCGTTGTTGTTCCCTCATATGTTGTTTCTAAAGAAATATCAATCACATTGATATTATTACTACATTCATTAATTCCACCTAAATTAGTTAAGATAGCGCTAACATTACTATCCTCAAGCATATATCTTTTTCTTTTTGAAGGAAGTTTAGGATCGATGGGTAAAAATGCCGCTCCAGCTTTCAATACAGCCCATATCGCTATAATGGCTTCCAGAGAATGCTCTGAGATAATAGCTACAACCTTCTCTGATCCAATGCCAAATCTGGAAAGGTTACGTGCTAATGCATTGGATTTTAGATTAAGCTCCTCATATGTTAACCTGGTCTCACCGTACTCAAGCGCAATTCGTTCTGGATGAAGTGCCGCTTGCTTGTAGAATAATTCAACAATACTATTTCCTTCTGTCTGGTGATCCTCAGTATCATTCCATTGATGAATAATCTCTTTTTCAAGCTCTGGCTCCATAATTCTTAAATCTTTTACCTTTGCCCCATTATCTATGATGACCTGCTCTATCAAATATAGATAGACAGATGAGAAGTGTTGAATCTGAGCGTCTGTATAGTCGTCCGTCTTATACTCAAAGTCGAGTCGGATATGCCCATCCTGGTACCAGTCTTTAACAAAAACTTGAAGCGAATAAATCTGATGACCGGAGAAAAAGTCCAACGTTTTAATGTCAATTCCGTCACAATGCTCAGGAAGTGCTGCATTGCTGTAATTGATACAATGTTGGAATAGTTGATCCTTACCTTGTTGCTTGAGCAAAATATCTTCAATTAAAATATCGTAAGGATATTTCTGATGAAAATAACAATCATTTAGTTCTTTGTGGACCTGAATCATAAATGTCGAATCTTGAATTTCTGGATCAATGTTCATTTTTAAGGGCATTGTGCTGGTATACATCCCAAAGCTTGCCCTCTCCTTGCGTCCAGAACGATTAAACACAGGAGTCCCCAATATGAGCTCCTCTGTCTTATCCATCTTGGACAAGTGAAGAAACAATAAACCAGTGAAAAATGCTGCATTTGTTATAGCTTGATTTTGGATATAGTTCCTAATGCTGTTTGAACGGTTAGCATCAATGATCGTTGTTAACCTACGAGCTTGCGTGTTCTCGCTGCTTTTAGATTGAGCAACCTTAGTCAAATCTTCGAAACGTTTCGTCCAAAAGGTTTTGTCCTTTAAAAATCTCGAAGAGTTCTTGTATTTTTCTTCCCTATGTAGATAATCAGTAAATAATAACTGATCTGATTTAACTTCTTTCCCAGAAAATTTGCTTTGATATATATCAACGACTGACTCCGCGATGAGCTTCACAGACCAACCATCGCCAATCAGATGATGCACTTTAAAATAACATCCGGCATTACCAGACTGATCAATGAAAACGATAAAACAAAAGAGTGAACTTTCAATCAATTCAAAAGGTTCGTTAAAGTGATTGGTAAACCACGTTTCAGAATCGATCTGCCTCTCTCTAAAATCGATGAAGGTGACTTCATGTTCAGTTTCATCAACATATTGATATACGTTATTAAAACCCCGTTTCAAACGAATACGCAAGTTAGCATTGTTATCAATCAGCTCCTTAATGCTATCTTTCAGTAATGTCAGATCCATTTCTTGTTTGAAATAAAATGCGCCGCCTAAGTTATACAGAGAACTCTTTGAATATATATTCTCTATGATCCATACTCTTTTTTGTGGATGAGACAATGGATATAGCAATATAAACACCCCTTATTTACATACAATTGTTAATTAAAACTTGTTGTTATTTTAATCAGATAATGGTGTTATTTGTCGTAAAATTGATTATAATGGAATAATAAATCCCATTTTTCTTCTATAGGAGATATTATAAACCAACTTTTTTCAAAAAAAATGCTTTTTTTGCTTTTATGTAAAATTGGATACATAATTAAAGATATGTTATTTTAATCTATATATGATTCTAAAATTTGTAATTAATATTCATTTCTTCACTGAACTATGTACATGTAGTTTGAAAAATGTTATGGATTACAATCTTAGGTCTATTAAACTTGTAAAGGAGTAACCATGCATGAAGTTTGTTACGGTTTCTGCATATAGTGTAGAAAATATTTTTCCTAAAACCGAAATATTTTGTTCCTCTATACACCATCAGGCTTACGCAATTATTGTTCCTTCTTCGACTTTTGTATCTTACGATGGTAATGAGCTACTTATAAATAAAATGAGCATACTTGTAGGTAAAAATTTCAGTCTGCAGAACTTAGGTTCTTCTTATGCAGAGATTCGCAAGATAACTTTTAACCATTCGTTTTCTGACCTTGATCAATATCCTTTGGTCATCCAAGCTTCTTCTAAAACAATGAGAAACATAAACAAACTGTCTAAATTAATTTGCGGGCCGTTAGCTGGACGGTACATTGCTGAAACAGAAGAGCAAATTGAAACCCTTCTTCGTGCAAATATTGAGACTTTTAGTAGGCGATCTCTATATGCGAATACAAAAGAACAGACAAGAACAATTGACAGTCGTTTGATTATGGTACATCGTTATATCCGTAAACATTATGCAGAACCACTCACGCTACAATTACTTGCTGAATTAATCTATTGCAATCCAGTTTATTTAAGCAATAGTTTCTCTAAAATATTTGATATATCACCTATGAGGTACTTACAACAAGTCCGGATGAAACGTGCCTGTGATCTTCTAAAAACATCCAACTTGAATATCAAAGAACTCACTATTGCCATCGGGTATATTTCAAATTCTCAGTTTTCGAGTATCTTTAAGAAACACTTTTCTTGTACTCCAGCAGAATATCGGAGATTTATCCGCATGAACTGCAACGAAGGGGAGAGTGTAACTCATTGACCGAAGATCTAAAAGATATCGTAATTAAAAATATCGCCCAGTGTCTGCAAGTTACTAACATCAAAGAAATTGATATGCATGATAATTTAAATGACTTAGGGGTATGTTCTATTAAAATGATAAGACTGATTGTAATTTTAGAAGAACATTTTGATATCATTTTTAATGATGAAGAGTTGTTATTTGAGAACTTTAACACTTTATCAAATATACTTAACATAATTCAATTGAAGTTAAAATAAGTTTTAAACACTTTAATAACAGGTGAAATTTCCTGTGCCTCTAATTAGCAACGCTTCAGACAAATCCACACTGGAAAACAAATAATACATGACTTCTTATACTTACTAAAAATTAAGAAAGGTGATCTCTGAATGACAGAGTTCACCTTTCTTAATTTTTTATAAAATGATTAATTTAATCTACTTCAGCTAGGTTTTTCTCTACTTCCTCAAGATCTGATAACAGTTCCTGTACTGCAATCCGTTCCTCGTTCTCAATCTTTTCGATCAATTCAATTATATTTTTTATATGATTTGTTTTTTCTGAAATACTGTGCTTTATACACAAATTCCTAAGAATTAAGCATAGCTGTTTAATTTCTCCGTAAGCCTTTTCATGAAAATCAAATCTGGTAATATATTTTTTTTCATCGAGAAAAACCAAACTCCTTAACATCACTTCTTTATGGTCAAAGAGCAAATGGAGAGATCTAATCAGACTAAATTCAAATAAAGCATTTTCTGTAATATGTTTTCTTAAAAAACGATAAACCCCTATTCCCCAAGCATCCGTATCTTTTCCAGGTTCTTCAATCAACTTATAATCGTTAGAGGATTTTTTTTCATGCAAATATTCATGCAACTGTTTAATCAGATAAGCTAGATCAAACTTGAATTCATTTTTTCGTTCATTGAATTGCAAAAGCTGAACCCCTTTGAACCATTCCCCCTCAGAATGAGGACTTAAAAATGCTCCGTTAACGCTATTAAAAGATGCTTTCGAGAAGGAATATTTAGAATTAAAAAAATCAGCTACGTAAAACATTTGGTTTTCTTTGTTATATCCATATATCAGCATATCATGTGGCGTATGCACTCTTCTAAAATTATCATAGGCTGCAATGTAGTATTGATCTATGCTTAAATACACATAATTTTCTTCATCAATTGCATCAATAATAAACTGTGTTATATTATCACACCACTTTACCAAAACGTTCTTATGATAGTGGTGCAGTACAAATAATCTATAGTGTTCTCTAAAAACAGGAGTATAAAATTGTATGTAAACCTCTGGAGTCTCCCATGCTACTAACTGCACATGATTATGACACAACCACGGAAAAAAAACATCTTCATGAGTACAAAGAATGGCAGTCATGTTTGCAAACGCAGGAAGTGAGGTAATCATAGGATATTTAATCGGTAGTTCTTTTTCTGTTAGCATCCTTATCTTTCTCTCCTAATCATAACAGTTAATTCTAAGAGTTTACTTACAAAAAAATTCTTTCTTCCAATTTCCATTTCTATCATACCAGAATTCATTTGTAAATGAAAAGGCTTTCACAAATAATCAAAATATATTTTCTGTAGCTAGGGAGAATCTTCAAATTTAAGCAAGCAACACGATAATGAAAGCCAAGAAAAAAACATAGCATACATGTTAAATTACCATAGCAAGACATTAAACTAAAATAATTCTTTACTTCATTAAAGAAACAGATCGCCTATTTTGTAAGTATCGGGCTCTGAGTCCTCATGGTTCTGGTTCCTCCGATCCTGACCATCGTATTTATCTCAAGACAAAGCTATAAGCTAACGATTACGTTTATGAACCTGGCCCTTTTTTTGGCGTTATGTTCATTCAGAATTCCCTCCTCTTGTTCACATCTTCAAGTTGCTTAATCTGTTTCTCCAAAAGCCCAGCAAGGTGTATCTTAAGCAGGAAGGCCCTACGCGAGAATACAACCAGAAGGATCTGCGGTTATAGTATTCGATTATCCTGATTAGAAAGGAATTGAAACGGTGTTGAAATCCAGAAAAAACGTGGTGATGTTTTCTGCCCTTGCCGTTGTAATCATTGCAGGAAGCGTGGTCTTATATGGTCTGTACGGTGCAGAATCGACCGATAATCCTGATGATGCCGAACTGGCGAGTTAGTAAAATAAAGTGACGATTTATCGCGTCGTTAACCTTTCGGCGAACTCTGTAGTATTCAACAACTTTGACGATCTGTCTGTGATGTCAGATCTTATAGATGTAGGCACAACCGTGGATGATGTTATGAAGCGGGATCACCGAATGACCCACTTTGACGATGGAACGATGCCTATACTACTCTCCAGATTCTGAAGAAATCTGAAGAAGTTTCAGCCGACTTGAGCGAACTCAACATCATCGAACTAGTAGGGCTCAATGGCACAACCAAACTGACTGTTAACTGAGGGACTACAGGCATATCAATAATAATCTGGGGAAGTTTAGCCTTGAGGGCGATCCCTCAGCTTCACTCCAATCGTTAAGCCAAATTCAGTTACACTTGGAATACCGGAAAAAGGTGCTCGCAATATATGACCTGGATTAAACGGTTGAATGTACAAGGGATTAGGTAATAATAAAAAAATAAGGTCGTTCCTGAGAAGTACTGGAACGTCCTTGTTGAGTAGGCTTACCTACAAAGTGAATGTGCCCTTTGTATTACAACGATGCTTGATAAATCTAAACCACGTCTTCACGCTGCAATTTGTTAAAAAAGCCGAATGGACCAAAACGCATCGCTTTATCAGCCATAGCATCTATCTGGCTATCGTCGATGTCATAGTCAGCCAGAAGGCTAGGTGCACCAATTGAGGTCCAGAATTTACGCAGCGCTTCAATGCCTTCTTCAGCAACCTATTTATCTGACTTCCCTGTAGGATTCACATTAAATACATTAACAGCCATGCGTTTGAAGCGATCTACATCCACATCCAGATTATGCTTCATCCAGTGCGGGAACAGAATGGCAAGACCTCCCCCATGCGGAATGTCGTACACGGCGGACACGGCGTGTTCAATTTTGTGAGATGCCCAGTCCCCGGCAAGACCCATATTCAGCACATCGTTAAGAGCCATTGTTCCACAATAGAGAATGGTCTCGCGCAGTTCATAATTTTCGGGATCTTTGCTCAGAAGAGGCGCAGTTTCAATTACCGTGCAAAGAATGGTCTCACAGAATCCAAGCTGAACAGGTGTATTAGTATCCAGATGGAAGTAGTGTTCAAACACATGAGACATCATATCCACCATACCTTATACGGTCTGATCCAAAGGTACGGTATATATATTCACCGAATCAAGAATGGAAAACGCCGGAAAGGAATACTCGCTGAACCAGGCCCACTTCTCCTGTGTGTCCTGATTGATAATTACCGAACCATTATTCATCTCTGACCCCGTCGCAGCCATGGTCAAAACCGTTCCAAGCGGAAGTCCGCCTTGAGGAGTTGCTTCGCGCACAACAATATCCCACATGTCTCCATCATATTTGGCCCCTACTGCGATCGCTTTAGCACAATCAAGCACACTACCACCGCCTACAGCAAGAACCAAATCAATGTTATTCGTTTTGTACAGCTCCACGCCCTTATGAACTGTGGAAAGACGTGGATTCGGTTCTACACGAACCATTTCCGTTACCTCTGCTCCGATTTCATTCAACTGCCCGATCACTTGATCGTACAGCCCGCTCCGTTTGATGCTGCCACCACCGTATACAAGCAAAACACGTTTTCCGTATTTTGGAACTTTAGTTTTTAGTGCTTCAATCTGCCCTTTGCCAAAAATCAGCCGGGTAGGATTGTAAAATTGAAAAGATCTTATAACGTTATATGTTCCTCCAAAGAAGTCTGAAATTTTGTGCATCCATCATTATAGTTCTCTTTATTCGTAAAAACAAATGGGGCGTTCATTGCCTTATCGAATAGCTACTGCGATATTCTTTTATTCTCTTCGACAAACTATGCATCTTATATATGACACTATTAACATTGCTTTTAAACTGATGAGCAGGAAGGAGCGATCAGATGAGTAAGGAATCTATCACAGTACAAGCATTAATAAAACAAACCATCCATCAGTATATATCCTCGGATGCTCACATCCTATCATATTGAATTCCTAGTCAATGAATTGCAAAAGGACATTTCTGTCATTACGAAGAAAGCCACGTTCATAGAACGCTCTGCATTGACCAGATTATTTTCACAAGGCGCGAATGTGCCATTTAGTCTAACAAGTGAGCCTCATACTGAAGATCGCAGCTTGATCTGTATTCAGGATGTGGACTACCAAACCGATTATAGCCATCTGGATATGGATCTGCTTTAGAATAAAGAATTACGAGCGCTGGCTTACATACATGGAACGAATATGGGGTTAAAAAAAGAAATGCCCTGGATACCCACTGTGGATCGGAATCATATCATCGGCATGATGGAAAATCGTTGGAGACCTTCGTGGAACGCCGCCATAGAAAACCCAGCATTCATTGCGGAATTTGGATTACCAATCATATCGGAAATTGAAGCTCTAGCCAGTACCATCGTAGATGATCTTGAAGTTCTGATCAGAGATGAACATATGCATACGATGATCCATAATGATCTGAATCCCGGAAACGTACTGGTACATAACAATGAGGATGTCTATTTTATTGATTGGGAGGAAGCAAGGTACGGCTCCTTATTCTTCGATATTCCTCTACGCTGTAGCCACTTAAAACAAGTAGACATCTATCGGGAGGCCCTAAGTTCCCACGGATACGATATTCCACAAGAGCAATTCGAAAAATACTTCTCCCTGGCGTCCCGTTATCTTGGCATCCGTTATATGAGTTGGAGCCTTGGGGTATGGGAGAAACACTCGCATGGAAAAGCTGACTTAAAAAAATATATGAAGATGGTAACTCAACCTTTGTTCTCCTGATCCCTTACTCATTCCAAGTTAGCCGTAGGAAGAATTCACTGTTTTCCCGGATAAGAAAAGCTCCTGCCACCAGAAGTGAAAGGAGCTTACATGATAGGGATTCAGCATGAACATCATATGCTTCCCTGACCTAAATGCCATACATTTCTCACAGATAATTATGAACTGGTGCTTAACCCAAATCTGCAATTCGCTGTTTAATGCGCGGAAATAAACCAAAAGCATTCTCATAGAATACCTTCTCATGATGCTGCTCCGGCACAAGTCGGCGGACGAATTCTGCATACAGATCGATCGGCGCAAGCGGCCAGTCGGTTCCGAACAGCATTTTCTCGTAATGATCCGAATACACCAGCGCCCGGCGGAAATGATCCATGAATAAGGGCTCGTTCATAAATCGTTCAAAATGGGGCCGATCACCGACAACGAGGCCGGACAGATCTGCGTAAACGTTAGGGTTCTTCGCCACAACTTCAGCGGCATCCATCACCCAAGGATCACCCAAATGACAGATCATAAAATTCACGCCGCGCTGTTGAAAGGCTAATTCGTCCACGGTCAGCGGATGTGCATACTTGAGCAATCCATTCATGGAGTACGTATCGCCCGTATGAATGACCACAGGCACGTTATACTTGGCTGCCAGTTCATAGACCGGTGTGTAGATCTTGTCATACACGTAGTGATGATAGTACCCCGCATATAGTTTGATTCCGGCTACCTCAGGAGCTTGTAATCGTGCTTCAATCCGGTCCAGCTCGTCCTGAGCGTTTTCACCAACTAGGTGGTTTGGATTAATGCCGACGCATTCCATCAGGAATGAAGGAACCGTTTCTTCCAAATCAAGTCCCATCGGGTTGGGAGAACTGGAATCCGGGAATGCTCCCTTCGTCTGCTCCGTAACCCCCATTCCGATGCCAAGAATCACGTCGTTCTTATCAAACTCCGCCTTGAGGCCAGCGGCAGAATAATCCACTTTCGATAAATCTATCGCCGTTCGATGAAAGCTGTCGATGTCCGACAGATGAATGTGAATATCAATAATCGGCATGTTAAGCCTCCTTTTCACCTTTTGAAGTTGCAAAGTCTAGCTGCAGAAGGCCACGTACATCCTCTGGATTCAGAGGCATTTGCCCCAAGATCAGATAGGTCGGCTCTGTCCAGACCGTTTCCCCGTTCAGCAGTGGCAGATTGTGATACACATTGTGACCAAGCACCACATTGTTCACAAACCCCGCAGCATTCTGATTAGGGTAACGATTCACTGCATGCAGCATGTCTATACGCGAAACTGCACCCATTCGCAAGAAACCTTTGGACTGAAGATATCCATCTAGCTTTCCAAGAGGGTACCGCCCTTGCTCGGGGTGTTCCAGCCAACCATCAGCAAAGACAGGCGAGGGTTTGAAGAAATGTTCCTCGGCTAGCGAGTAATCCAGCGCCAATCCGCTTTGGTTCGTAACCGAGTGCAACTCACAGAGAACAGGAACGCCGGGCAGCATGAGGTAATGCTGCTGTACCGTGATTCCCCGATTCGCTTCATGCTTCTCGATGCGGGTTGTGATCTGAATTCCTTTCCAGACGTTACCGAATTCATCCTTCTGCTCCGTCCAAGCTGCGCTTCTTTGTTCCAACTGACGGCTGAAACCGTTCATACCAGGGATACCTACACCAAGTCCACCGTACCATGGATTCCACCAGGAACGCGGTGCTGCTTCCGGATACGTACTGTCCAGCCATTCTTCACCCTGGTACTTCAAGGAATGCACGACACTTCCGAAACCAGGGGCAGCTGCCATCGAAAGAACTCCGTTGCTCACCGTGTACACAGGACCTGCTGGACCTTCCTCAATCACGCAATCAACGGCTGTTCCTGTCTGCGGATACCAGAGGGCTGTACGTTCATGAATCCGATCCTCGCCTCGATATACGGCCCAAGCCTTCCAGCCAAATTCGCTTTCTCCTGTCTCATCCTTTTCCTCAGGGGAAAACTGCAATTTAGCAGAGCGCAGATCCTGCTCTCGATTTAATTCCATATCAGCAGCTAAATGCTCTGGTGTGCCACCATTCTGCACGTACAGTTCCAGGTTTCCAGCGAGCGGAACCATCTTCCGTTCAATCAGTTCTGCAGTCAGCACATCCTGGGCAAACGGATTGCCACCACCCAATGCCAGCTCAAGATGGTTGTCCAGCTTCGGTACAACCGGGCTATGCCGTTTTTGAGCGAAAGACCGGAAATCCTGCCATTTGGCAAAGGTATTCAGAGCAAATACGGTCGCCTTTGTTTGCACAACGGCTCCTGCTGGAATCCGGCCTAGCTCATGCTGTAACCCCAGCGTGTGTTCCGGACGAAGCAGCTTCAGCGAAGGGTCCCAATAGATACCGCAAGCACCATACTCTTCCTTGCAGAACAGCCAGTTCTCTGTAATTTGGGCGCTGTCCCAGTGGCTCGGATCGCCAGAGTACGCATCGCCCATATCTACATAACGGCCTTGGTACGGGAGAATAAGCCGGTTGCCGAAGAAACCAAAGTTCGTCATCAAGAACATATTCTCTTCCAGCTCTGCGCTGCGCGTATTCCCAATTTCGTGGTAAAACTCCGCAATTCCGTTAGCAGACAGTTTGACCACGGACTTGATCTCTATACCAGGGAAATCTTCCGATTCAAACAGTGCTTCAAGAACCTGGTTTTCTCCCTCCGGATAGATGTTGACTTCCTTGGCTTGTCTCTTGGAAAACTCTTCTGCAAATGGCTTACCGAGCTTCGGATAGGTCCACCAGAACGTGTGGACGGAGCCAGGATACTCAATCCACATGTTGTTCTCTTGCTTGCTCATATGGAGGGAGAATGCACCGTTCACGGCCACCCACTGTTCCCCGTTTTCCCCACCGTAACGTCCTTGTGTTCCCTTCATCAGAACAGACAGCTTGGTTGTAAAAGATACCTCTTGTCTATCCGTCGGAACAGCTGTTACCTCTACTTCTCGCGAATAGAGACCATACGAACGCAAGGTGAACGCTACGGGAACAGATGCTTTGCCTTTTGCAGGGACCGTGAGGCGCACCGAGCGTTCTGCCCACTCCAGGAATTCTTCTTCTGGCAAGTCAAAAGTGAACACTGCTTCGGAATCAAAATTATTCTCCACGTTCAGGTATAGCTCAGCAGGAACGCTTGTATAGAGCTCTTTCACGGGCAACGCCGTGTTGATCTTGGCCGGGAATTTCGGGGCAACGCCCATACGAAACTCGGCTTTCCTGCCACCGATCAGCCATGTGCTCGTCACAACGGGATGGGTCTTATTCTGACTTTGCTCCTCTTGAACCGAATCAAGGTGGAATTCGCCCTCCACGATTACCGTTTCTCCCGGAGCAACTGCTCTTGCAACGTCCAGCGCAAAACGAATATTTTTGTTGTCTTGGCCCTTGATCTCAAACTTCAGCTCGGATGCTGAGCGGTTCGTGATCCGGTAGCGAACCTTGTATGTGGAACCAAATACGAGATCATGATCGTCGATCTCTGTGGTAATTTCGTAATCCGGTGTTTCAAGAGCTGTCAGCCCGCGACCCGATTTCTCGAATTCGGCTCGTAAAGAGATATCTCCCTTTTTCCAGGAATAATCAAAGAAATCGAAACCACGCTCCCGTCGGCCATCCGGCTCGATGACGAGTTCGCGGGTGCTGTCTGCGTACCAATCCAGCTCCTCAAAATAAGGAGCAAGTGCTTCCGTCTGCAAAATGGTCGGGATGAAGTTCATCAGATGCACATTTTCATCCTTTTTTTCCCAGAAGAACCCGCATTTCTTATACATCGGTACAGCCTTGGTGTTACCTGCCCAAGTGAACAGATCCAGGCGAGGCCATCCCGCTTCCACAGTCTTGCGAACGGCGTTCAGGATCAGATTACGTCCGACCTTGTAGCCGTGATAATCGGGGCGCACATTCAACAGCGGTACATACAGGGCATTCTCGTCATAGCGGTAGTGGGCGAAACTGCAGAAGCCAACAACCTCTTTCTCATGAACGGCGAGAAATACATGAAGATTGGACGAAGTCTCCATCTCCCGGCGAACGGTATCCTCCGTTCTCTGGTTGGTGCCACCTCCCCAACTTTCATTGCTGCGGTTCCACATATCAGCGATTGCAGCGGCGTAGGAGGGATCGTATTCGATAATGCGGATTTGTTCCATGATCGAAGTTACTGTCATATTTGGATCTCCTTATCTTTATCTATAGGATGGTCTTCGTGATCATTCGATATGGCCTTTGCCCGATAGCCGCAGAGATAATACAGGCCATGTTTGAAGAAGCTAGCGATAGTCTTATCATACTATAAATGGAAGCTTTTTCAGAGGATTAAAAATCTTTCTTTCCAACTTATAAGTGCCTTTCGGCTCTTGTTCGAAGCGTCAGTGATGGACGAATCTATTTAGGTATGAAAGAAAAAATCCACGTCTCTGAGTTAGACGTGGATTTAGGTATACGAACAGCTAATAATCTTCAATTATGCCAATATAGAACGGACATTGCGTAGAACTGATTTCATAAATTCAGAGGTTGGTTCGGCATGCCCCGCAATTTGAATACGTCGTTGCCGCACATCAAGACTCTTCAACTGATCCGTCAAAACAACACCTGAAAATGGCAGGTCTTCTGGTAGTATAACTTCAAAAGGATAATCCTTGGCATGGCTCGTTATGGGACATACAACGGCAAAACCCGTTACTTCATTGAATTCATGTTCCGATAGAACAATCGCCGGTCGTCTCCCGGCTTGCTCGTGACCCGCTTGAGGATCAAAGTCAAGCCATATCAGATCGCCTCGCTTGGGAATAATCAAAGTAATTCGTTCCCTTCAGTGCCAAAGTCTATTTCTTCATGTCTTGTATCCTGTTTCACTTTAGATAGCAAAGTCTTTAGATGGTCACGTAGTTCCTCATTGGACTCTACAGGCTTGGTTTTTGGACGCAACAACAATTCATTATCTTCTGTCACCAAAATCTCAATTTCCGAGCCTTCTTCCAAATTAAGACGCTTAAGCAATTGGTTAGGAATGCGAATTGCACTGCTATTTCCCCATTTACTAAGTGTGGCTGTAGTCATGGCAATCCCACGCCTTTCGTTTGATTGATGCTCCAATTATACCTCACCTCTCTACAGTTGTATATCCATATGATATACATAAAACAATAAAAGGATACATTGTATTCTACCGTAAAATAATGATTGTAAAGCCTATGATTACGAATAGATATACCATTGATATAAAGCAAAATGAGCATAAAAAGCCCTCGTTTGGTCTAAACGAGGGTTCCTAAATCATCCCCAACAATAAAAAACAGCTGTAAGCATTAGACGAAAAAATAAAGTCCAGACTGCCTCTGTTTTATGGAGCTATCGTTCCAACGTAGTGCGCTCAGGTACGCCTGATAACACCACAAACAAAAAATGGCTCTTTCCGCCTTATCGGACGGAAAGAGCCATTTTGATGATACCAGGGTCCTGTGCCATCAGCTCGCCTTCGCGAGTTTCGTGCCGCGAATCGATGCTGTAGCGTATACGACAAGCGCTGTCCAGATGAGCGCAAAGCCAACGAGCAGAACCGGCGAGACCGATTCCTTGAATACGAATATGCTCAGTAACAGCATGATCGTCGGCCCGATGTATTGAACGAAGCCGAGCGTTGACAGCGACATCCGGGCAGCTGCTCGCGCAAAAAAGAGCAGCGGCAGCGCCGTGACTACGCCGGAAAGAAGCAATTCGATGAACGTCGGTGCAGGCAGCGTCCATGCCGTCGTTTTCCCCACAACGGCCAAATAGATCCAGTAGCCGAGCGCGACAGGCAGGACTACAGCCGTCTCCGAGAATAAACCTATAGAAGCGTCTTGCTTGATCTTCTTCTTCGCCAGGCCGTACAAGCCAAATGACGCAGCCAGCGAGATCGCGACCCACGGAAACCGTCCATAGTCAATCGCGATGATAAGCACCGCTGCTCCAGCGATGGCAATCGCGAGCCATTGGCCGCGGTTTGGCTTCTCACGAAGGAAGAGAACCGCTAACAAGACGTTCAGCAACGGATTCAAATAATAGCCAAGGCTTGTCTCGACGACATGGCCGTTGTTGACCGCCCAGATGAAGATAAGCCAATTAATTGCAATCAGCATTCCGCTGGCGGTGAGGGACAGAAGAAGCGAGCGGTTAGTTGCAATCCGCTTTATGTCACCCCAGCGGCGCTGGGCGGCGACAAGAATACCCATGAAAACGAATGACCAGACAACCCGATGCGATAGAATTTCGCCTGCCGGCACTTCGCTAAACAACTTCCAATAAAGCGGGAGAACCCCCCACATGATATACGCAATAATAGCGTTGACTAACCCGTTATTCATAATCATTTTTCCCCTCTTCTTGCTCTGATGTCTGAACGGATTATACGTCTCAATCCCCTCTCAAGTAAAGCAAATAATTGATGAATTTGATTTAATTATTATTTATTAGTCAAGGTTAATAATCTTATCAAAGCAGTATGAATCTTTGTCATAGCCATTATGCTCATAGAAAGCATGGGCATCAGTTCGCTTGAATCCGCTGCATAAAATAATACTAGATATTCCGAGTTCTTTAGCATAATTTTCAGTATGTCTTAATAGTTGTGTACCTACCCCACGATGCTGGAATTCTTTTTTAACGGCAAGAGCTTGTATATGTAAATAACCAATGGAAACCCCTATGGACAATGCCTGAACTATCGTTACAAAACCAACCACATCATTTTCAAATAATGCAACAAATGTTTTGTAATTCCCGTCCTCATTCATTTTTTCTGTAGTATCTCGAAAATTTTCCTCATTAACATTGCGAATCTCAAGCACATCGTTCCATAAAAAAACAACTTCAGTATAATCATTCGCTGCAATTTCTCGTATCTTAATTTCCATGCCTATTCTCCCTTTTCATACAACTGGATTTTAAAGGAAACATTTTCCTGTCTTGTAGCGTTTATGTTACGTGAATAACAATACTTAAGGAGGAATCAAGATGAAGCGATTAGTTTCTCTATTTTTGATGTCAACTTTAGTTGTGGGTGTAGTGTCGGTTGCATCTGCTACGGACCAACCTTTAAAGGATCTACCTTTTAAGGAACGTGCGGCGAATGTGTATAATCCTTCATTAAAAAAGGTCTTGTTAGATATCTCAAAGGACAACAAGTTAACGACAACCCAACATAACTCCATTTATGTTCCTATGAAGGATGTTTTTAAACAATCTGGAGCAACGTTTAATTGGGACGGAAAGAAAAAAATTACTACGGTTAAAAATCAAGGCCAAGAACTGATTCTTAATTTCTCTGGCAAAGAAATCACAGCGGGTAAAAATCAAGTTGTTCTCCCTCGAGAGTGGGTACAATTAAAAAATGGAGTCTCGAGTATTGATGCATTTGTCTTAGCATATATTTTTGAAGTATCTGCAGATGACTCCGATCAAGAAAGAGTGGACTGGAAAGAAAAACTGAATTTCTTGGATATTAAAGGTACAGCCGGTTTGCCAGGATTAGATAAGTATATGCACGTAAATGTTCAGTTCAATGATTAATTAAAACCTATATTTTCAAATTCTCTTTCGGTTATCCCCAGGATAGGTTTCTTTTCCTCTTATTAAGAAACCTATCTATGAATATCCAGTCCTCTATATGCCACGCTATCTTGCCCGTTAGAGCCTCGCGAACGTGATGTAATCGACTTGGGCAGGCTCTGCCGATTCGATCCGAAGTGCCCGATTGATCTGTCCTCGGTGATATTGCCCATGTAAGAGAACCTGCAAGAGGATGTCCCTTACGGATGTTTGGAATGGAACCCCACTCTGATTCGCATAGTCGATCATTTCGTCCAACTCAGATTCCTCAAGCCCTTCGATATAGACGCGATATTGCTCAGCGTTTTCTTCGAATATCGTCCGGATCGCCGTCAGGTCTTCCGATTCCTCCCACAACGAATATTGCGCACTGCCCTTGCCCTGCAATCGAGACAACCAGACTCGTTCCGCGACCGCGACGTGCCGAACGAGTTTCAGAAGGTCCTTGTTCTTCGTCCCACTCTCTTCGAGTGCTTCCAAGATACGTCCGTCTGCCCAGTACAGGTGGTCCATCATGCACTTGATTGTCTTCATTTCGATTTCCCCCTCTTCAACTCATTGATTAATTTAACCTGCTGCCATCCAATAGTTTCATCAATGAAGCTTTTCATTTGATTTAACTGATATCTGAACAAATTCCGTAGTGTCTTGGTTGAACGCCATCGTTTAACGTAAATCCGTAAGGACTTGTTTTGCATAAACTTCCCAGTCTGCTTCATCTGTGTTAATCTCTAAAGTTGGAATCAATGATTGTTTCGTAGCCATTCGAAGTTTTTCTTGATTATCTAAAAACGTTTCACATACTTGGGTAGTAGTAGACTTTCCCATCACATATGACTTCCACGCTTCACCGCGACTTTCAATAAACCTAGACTCAACAGCATCCGGGGTCAAGGTTAAGAGTACACAATGTGCATTCATCCTGGATAGACGTTTCTCAAGCAGCTCAATCTCAGGAGAGGCTTTAAATGCAGCTCTATGATTTACATGAAACCTCTCTAAAAGAAAAAATATACCTTTGGATGGTTTGGAATGACCAAGAGAGCTAATCCAATCGTATTGTTGTTCAAGATAATCAACCTGTCGACTTAGAAGTGAAATATGTTCATCCTTATCCATGGATCTTAAAACACCTTGGTGTGAATGCAATACTTGTGAATAGTGTTCACTTATTGAAATTATAGTTTTTTCACTATTCGGTGTTTGACTATGTAATCTCTTTATAGCAGAAAATAATGATGTTTTTCCTACAGTAGACATCCCTTCAATAATTACACCCCGAATCATCTTCCTACTCCTCCTAAGCTTCGTGGTATTCTGCCCTTTAGTATAAGTGCCCGCTCAAATAGTAGATTTATTCGACGTAAGAAATGAACTAACCTGCCCGTTAGCTTAATGGAGCAGATAAAGATTTTCTTATCAACATTAACCGTTTCAAACATGAACTAGTTCTTGCCTTTGATCGAAAAAAACTAGTTCAAGATACAAAAAAAATTTTTTCAAGCGAATTCTTAAATGCATGCGCTCTTTTCTCGCGACAATATACATCCAATCGACAATCCGGTCACGTCTTTTTGCTTCGTAAACGCTTTGCTGAATGAGTTCCCTACTTTCATGCAATTATGCCCTTTGTCTTTATTAAACGGAGCAAACTGGAACTCGATCTGTTCCTTTAGTGATTTTTCTAGTCTGGTAGGCAACTTTATGATGTCATTCTCCAGTCTGGTGGGTAACTTTATGTCAATCCGTAAATTAAAGCTCCGAAAACTAAAGTAATTATCCTATTTTGGCAACATTAGTGTTTCCATAATGATCTACTACAAAATTGCTTACTTACAATATAAGTTGAATAGTTATTACTTTTATCAGATCGAACGTAATGAACGCACTTCCCTTTCTGATAATGCATCATAAGCACTGACAGCCCATTTTGATAACATCAGTCTAACAATCTCCTTACTTTTCTTAATATCGCGTTGTAGTTGGTTTTGTGACTGGTGAACTTCACTCAGTTTCTTGCTACTTTATAAAGTCTTTAGTTGTTTTCATTTTCAAATAGAATACACAAACGATCAAAGCCCACTTCTTCGGGAAGACAATAATTCCATTTAGTGCTTGAACAGCGATAAAATCGTCATGATCAGCAGTTATGTAGACTTCCCGATATTGATCCTTATAAGCCTTGACGTAATCATATACCTTTAGAGACGGGTTTTCGTACTTATATGTGCAATTTGTTCCTAGGGTGTGTCGTCCATATAGGCGGTTATTTTATCTTTTTTTGGGCTTTATGCAAAATAATAAATAAAAAAGTAACTATTTTCCTTTTAAGGCGTCTATATATGTGAGGGGGAAATCCTCAAAACTGGTTATAAGGAGCGTGAATGTTATTGAAATTTAAGAAGAATTGGTTACTTACGGGTACGTTTGCCCTAGGCTTCAGCTTAATGGGCAACGTGTCAGGAGACCAACTCAGGGTAGGAAAAAAAATCCAAATTCAGGCCTATCAGCATTCATTTCTATAATACACTCCCAGGTACGCCGGACAACGAGAAGAAAAATCCCTCATTGAACATGCAGATGCTATCGAACTGGTATCTAAAGCAATTGCATACAGATGGTACCAATCTTGAAGAGGAAATGTTATGACGAAATATTAAAAAATAGGAGGTTTTTTACTATGTTAAAGGCGAAAAAGGTCTTTTTGCCAGTATTAATGATTTTGTCTATTTTCTGTTTAAGTTTATCTCCAAATTTGAGTGTTACAGCGCAAGCGGATAACAGCCAAGATTTTGCTGTAGTTATAGGTAATGAAGCCAAGGAATTGATCAATGCAACGCTACATGGAGTAGAAGCAGGAGAAATTGAGAATATCGCCCCTGTGTCTGCTTTTGATTTGGAAAAATCGAGTGTGTACACGGTTGGCGGTGGAGTTACGGTTGTTACAGTTCCTTTGCATGGCGATTATAGCCTTCCTAGTAACGTAACAGTATTCTTCGATGAGGATAATACCGTATTGCAGACAAATGAAATGTTGGTGACCAAGAATGAGGCAGGAAACTTCCGAGTTGAGACGTATTTGAATGGATCAGTTGCTAAATCCGTGGACACTGACAGACCTTATATCACAGACGAAGAAATGCTTGCAGAAGAGCCAGTTAACTCTGGAATTCAACCGAAGAGTGTAGGCGCAGTGGCAGGTTGTCTTGGAGCAGTGCTTGGCATTGGTGGTACGGCGGCTTATATTATTGCGGTTGCGTGCGGTGGTTCGTGTGCAGTACCGACACCAGTGACTGCTCCGATATGTGCTGCATGTATTGGTGCATATGCAGTTCTTGGTGCTGGTGGTATCGCTGGAGCAGTAGCTTGTTTCAATTACCTGTGAGGTGATTTGATGAACAAGATTTTAGCGTTCTCGATTTTGGGAATGGGTTTAACTGGTGCCGTTTTAATCATCTCAATTGCTCTGCTGTTTAACCCCCCAATAGGAAATGTGTTGAAGATGGTTACTGCTGCTTCAACATTATCTTTTATTATATTTGCTGTCTCGGCTTTGGTATTTCGTCGGCGATTAGATAATGAAAAAAGAGAGTAATATATTTATACTTCCTCGTTTTAGGACGAATGATTCCAGTAGCAATCCTAACAATGTTTCTACTCAAGAAAAAAAGAGCATCTTCTTCAGGAGATGCCTTTTTTTCTGCTTATCTTCAGAAAATAATGAAATATATCTCCTCCAACATGCATTCTCCCCTACAAGTACCCATGCCAGAAAATAGAATCTTCTGTTTTAAAATATATAGAGTTTGTTTCTATTGAGCTGTGTCCGGCTCTAACCTCAGATATCTTACTAATGTCCTTGATCATCTCATAAATCTGACCGATTCGCCTAACATTCTCCGGTTCATTTTCTTCAAGCTCCCTGGCTTTACGCCATAAATACTACTGATTAAAGAGTATCAGATCCGCGCAGTGGCTTTCTATACCTTGTTTTTCCATAACAGTCCAATAAGTTATAGATCCTCCCATCCTCTTGCCAATAGGCTTAAAAAAATCCTCCATTCGTACTAACTAATCTAGCTCTCCGTTGCTATATTATATAACAAGAAAAGTTATCATCTACCCTATAGCCATTTAAACCAACTCGTCCAAACGTCATTTGAACTGTTTCTTGCTCCTCTCCTATTATCACCGTCATTTCTAAAATAAACTTAAACTCCAGAGTATCTGAACCTTGGATCAGTAACACATGAATGTTCATGAATTAATTCCTTATTCGGCTCATCTCCTGCTGTAATTGACTTCTTATCGATGATACTTGTGGAGACCTGAGCCGAATAAATTGGGCACTACCTCCGGAATCGGCTTATGATTGAAAATCGCCTATCAGCTATTTAATCTTTTTTTGAGCGGCCTGAATAAAAAGTCGAGAAAAGCAGATACATAACTCAAACAAAGGTTTGAGTAGTTTCAAGGAGGATTTTTATGAAAAGATTAATGATGAAGTGCTTATTAGTACTTATTGGGCTTGGAATAACAGGGATAATCCCTTCCATTAGTGCTTATTCTGAAGCTGTATTACCTAAAGTTGATAAGGATGGTCACTATCCGATTACGTATTTTGATTCACTAAATGAAGCAGTTAAAGAATATCAAAATTTAACATCTACAAATCCTGTATTGATACCAAAATGGTTACCCAGTGAATCATATTTGGAAAGCATACGCATTCTTGGTGGTGGTGATGTTCTAACAACGGAATACGTAGGTGAAGATCTGAAAGTTCGAATCATGTTAATCCAAAAATAGACCGGTCAGATTTAAGCAAGCGTAGGACGATCACCATAAATGATAAAACAAAAGCTGAGTATAAGGAAAACAATTTCCTTTATTCATTGAATTTTGATAAGGAAGGTAGAAATTACATGATTCTTATTGAAAAGAAAAATGCCAAATCAATCAATAATGTTAATCCAATCAGTGTTATCAGCAAAGATAAAGCGATAGAGTATATGGTTAAGATCGGACAATCCTTAACCCCATTTAAAGGGGATACTTATTTTAATTTCAAGAAATGAACTGTTAATCATTGAACAAAACGATTGTCAAAATTAACTTTATCAAATGCAAGCACCTCTCCCAAAATGAGGAGTTGAATACGGCTTTCTTTGTTTTATTGATTTATGACCCGTCTCGTAGTCGATGGAAGCAAACAGTTTGGTTCCTTTATGCTCGCTATGAGTCGGGATTTTGCGTTGTTGTCCTTTTGGAAACCAGTTGTACTGCAAAGCCAAATAGGCCCTTACCATTTACTGAATATAATGTTTTAAAGTAGGAAATAATTGTTGGTATAGAAAGGGCGGGGATAATATGTTAAAAAAAATATATTTAATAGCCTTTGCAGTGACTATTATTTCAGGAGTGGCATTAATATCGAATTCAAAAGCAGACACCTATCCAGAAATGGAAACCGTAAATAAGACAGTTGAAAATCCTGTTAACTCTAATTTTTCAACAAATAACGTAAAATCCGAAGAATCAATAAAAATCGAAGAATCCGTAGAATCAAAACTCGCAAAAGGGTATTTTAGTCAACTATATACACCTCATGGCATGTTCTTGCGAGCAGATGAACAAAGTATCTTTAAGGAATCTGAGATAGCAAGAAAGTTAGATCAAATCGGACCTAATACGAATCAACTAATTTCTGAAGGCGAGTTCTTTTTAAAAGTAGATGAATCAACATTTCTTAAATCGTATCCCAATTCGTTACTCTTAAATGAAACAGATGGAAACCCGACTGATACTGATGTTCCATCAAGTTTATGAAATTACCGTGACTCCAGTGAATGTTTCGACTTCCGGCCGCTATTGTTCCCAGATATTCACAGTAGAAATCCGGTGAAAAAGGCGGACGTTATCGCTCCTAAAGTTCCAAAATTCTCCTCCGCCTCTCTTCCCTTATAAGATATTTCCAAGTTCAATCTATATAAATATAAAAAGCTCCGTTTCAGTCACGTCCATATCTATTTTTCCTACGTTAACCTGCCCGTTAGTTGGATAAAAGCAGCCGATCACATGGATCAGCTGCTTTCTTAGTTTTATTATTCTATCGTTTCCCGTTAGCTCAATGAGTATCCTCCATTTAGTCGTTCAAAACTCATCGATCAACGAGATACCTTTAGTAATCCTCATTCTACTATCTTGCAAGAAATCGCGGGTCCAGTCATCTGGTTTGCTTAAATCCCAACTCCGATGCATACCGACAACCACAATGATTTCGCGAAGTCTAAGGAAAAGCTTCAACAAATCCTTCCAGTTGTCTGGCATTCGTCGGCCATCCTCTATATAGCCTAGCTCGAAGTGCTTTATGAAAAGTTCATACTGGTCCTTTCGTTCGAACTTCGAATCTTCTCCGAATACATATAGCAAGTAATACAGCTGGATAGCAATATCCTCGACATACCAACTGTACTGGCACTCGTCGAAGTCAAAAAGAGTTAATCCCCCAGCTTCATTGATCGTGAAGTTTCCCACATTAATATCTCCGTGGATCAAGCCAAAATTATCCGCATTAACAGGCAGACTCGCCAATTGTACTTTAAGTTCATCAAGGGCAATAAGGATTGGTTGAAGTTCTGACGGCAAATAATCCTCGGCTCGTAGGAGGTATTCATTAAGCTCCCAAGTGTGCCTTTTGGCAATCGTAGGGTTGTAAAGCTTCGCTAATTCATGAAGTCGGCCCGTTATACGTCCACACTCTTCATAAAGTATAGAATTGCTTAGACATTCTGGATATCCGATTTTACGGCCTGGTGCATGTGTAAAGGAGGTTACGTAAAAATTCATTTTATTGCCTTGAACTAGTTCGCAATACTCTCCATTAATTGAAGAAATCGGTTCTGACACTGCTATACCACTCTCTGAAAGATAATGAATCCAATCCATTTCTGCTACAAGTCCCTCCGACGTGCGAAGAGTGCTCGGAGTGAAACGGAGAATATATTTCAATTCATCGCGATTATAGGAATATATAAAGTTTTGAAAACCTCCAATGAAAGTGAGTTCCTCTTGGCTGACCCCATAACGCTCGGCGCCTTCTGCAGCATGTTCGTCCAAGAACAATAATTTTATTTTTGGGTCCATTAGCTCTCCTTAGTAATAAAGATTAAATTATGGCCTAACTCGCTGTTGCTTAAATTTAGTAAAATGAGTGCCTGGTGACATGCGAAAGCCCCACTTTCAAGATTATTCTATTCCATATATATCATAATAATTAAACTTTTTACAATCAACAAAAATAGTTGATCTATTGCGCTAACCTGCCCGTTAGCTTAATGGTGTGATCAAATACCTGTTGCTCAATCCCAATGCTTTTCCATAATTACTTCATTTTCATTCGGAATTAATTCATACAAGGAACGAACATCACAACCGATGCAATCGGCGATCGAGATGGCAATTTTGAGCGGCATCACTCTTTTGTTTTCGATAAAGTCGTAAACTCGTTCCGGTTTAAAAAGCAATTCTTTTGCCAGCCATTCCGCTGACTTTCCGGATTCCATCAATCGTTCATTCAGTAAGCAACGTCCTAGTTCAAATTTCAAAAAGCGATGCCCTCCTTTATAAGATCACATTTAACCTTAAGCGTAGTCCATTAACAGCATGAATATACTTCCTTTTTTACAATGGGAAGTGATTCTCAATCTGGTCAATATCCTCTTTTTCTAATTCCCATCCTAAGGCATTTAGATTATCAACAATGTGTTCCTTGTTCGCAGCTTTCGGGATCGTAACTAATCCCTGCTGTCTTAAAACCCAGTTTAACGCAACTTGATATGCTGTTTTACCGTACTTGTCCCCTATTGTGTTCAGTATATTTCTTTCAATTGAGCCCACTTCAGGGAAACCTTTCATACCAAATTTATGTATATGAGGAGCAAATCCAAATGGCGAATATCCCATAATTGTGATCCAATTCTCTTCTGCAAAGGGTAAAATCTGATTCTCTATGCTTCTATCGTTTAAATGATACGGTACTTGATTACATATCAAAGGCACAGTTCCTAAATGGTACTGAGCTTCTTTCATTAATTGAATGCTAAAGTTACTCACCTTAGTTACATCATTCGGAATTGAATCATCATAATAACGATAAGAGAAGAAATACAGCTTAGTATTGCAATCAAAATATGAAGACAACTGAATGAGATTTTTTCTATAAAAATTCTTTCTTTTCTTTGAATGAAGCACGAGTAAATTAACACAGTGATCACAATGGGCAAATATTGATGAAGATTCGGTCCATCCTTACTCGGTAATACTTCATGAATATATCCACCTATAGTTTCATCAATGATCATTAATGTATATATAACTCCGATTAACGCCGAAATAAAAAACTGAGATGCTAACTGAACTAGATTCTTCTTTAAAAGGAAAGGACCCATTTTTCGGTATAGATCATTGACCATTATGTATTTGTTGCCTCCTCACTTTTCGAATAGTACTCCTCCTATATTTTACCACATAGATAGTTCTATTGATTCCATGCAGCGATACCTCAAATTAAAACTAACCTGCCCGTTAGTTCAATAAGATAGAGGAGCAGTATCGTCCGGGTCTGAAACAGCTGCTCCCCATACTTCCCCATCAACGTTATAACCGCCACCGCTCCATTGAAGCAAGTAGCCTCCAGTACGTATGCCTTGCGTGAAACCTTGATTAATATTTATCCAATCCAGAGATTCCCCAGCAGCAATCGTTCTAGCGAAATACACTTCACTAGTATCTAAGTGTGTTAAACTAACATTGACTTCGTGTTTACTATTGTTCTTCATTAGAAGTTTTATATGTACAAATTCCGGATTTATTGAAAAGGGTTGCTGTACCGTTGCGCCCCCAGAAGCAATATAGTGCGAGGGTTTATCCTCTTCTTCACTTAAAGTATTAGTAAGGGTTGTACTTGTTGACTTGCTTGATAATACACCAGACTTTGGAGTAGTGGTATTCTCTTGAGTTGAACTTGTTGAATCACAGGCAGTTACGGTCACTGTTGTTAAAGATAATAATAAAACAGCAAAAAAAAGCCCCTTTTTTTTCACAACTTTATCCCTCGTATTCTTTTATTAGTTATTCTAAAATCTATAAGACGTTCCTCGTTATTAATAACGCTATCAAATCAATGAAAGTTACATCTGTAATTCACAATATGGCTGCCCGAAAAGTAAAAACGAATGATTGGTTTTCCATGGGAAACTTCAACAGGTTTAATACCCGTATATTTAAGAGTCCCTTTTACTTTCATTGCTTCACCAGTAACTATAATAGTTGGCGTTGTTACTTCAAGAACAAAATTAGATGCTACTATACTTTGAGTCACAGTATCTTCTTTTTTTTCTGTTGATGAACACCCAGCAAATATCATGGGTACCACTAATACCAACATTAAGATCCAACTACTCATTTTTGTCACATCATATCACCTCTCTTATACTACAACGAATTTATATCGAATTTGTTTCTTAATTTCAAAAATACAAGTCATTCCGCTTTCATAGTCTACTTAAAGTCAAATATAAAATAGGCTCCCATGTAAGATGGCAGCCTTAATTGCTTTCGTTTTCCGTTAGTGTGAATTACTGAATCATCTCATTGATTTTGCTAACGCGATCATTTCCTCTTTAGTTAATTCTCCGCTGTCCATTTCAATGAAAGTATCATTTTGTACCCATCGTAGATATCCTCCTGGTATATGGTTAGCCCATGGTTCAAATCGCCCTTCGATTCCATTTATGTTCATTTTCTCTCCATGTTCATTAAATTTAAAATCCTCGACTATAGTTCGTGTTGTACTTGTTCGGTTACGAACATCGACGTTAATGACAACTCGGTTTACTTTATATCCACCCGCCTTATGTTCTTCAATTCCAAACAAATATGTCTGTCCTGATTCATCAAAAAAATGAAGTCTAACTTTTGAAACTGATGGACTAGGAGCACACGGGTATGGTTCCTTAATTTCTAATTTATAGTTTTCAGCCGAGTAAAAGGGCGTATAGAGTTTGAAATCCGCAACAGTTTGCAGCTTGTCCAAATCAACATTTGAAAAAGCTAGCGTAGGTTTAGCTGATGCGATGAGTAGGTCATTGTTGATTCCAACAGAAAGCGTAAAGATAAAAATCAATAAAACAATCCGTTTAGACAAGGGCATTTCCTCCATTTTTTTTAGTAATATTATGCCATTGTTTAATTCAACTATTCTTCCCTTTAGTTTAAACACAAAAAATCCCAGAGTCGGTTACTCTGAGATTTCCGCCATTATTCGAGTGGATTAGCTTATATTGAAGGACAATTGATTTTCAGTTGATAATCTTAAATTATTCTCTAACTCTCTCCTGCGTCATCATCTACTCTGAGGTGTACTGATCCAAACATAGGAATCATTAATTGTTTAGTCTTATCGTTAATTTGATTTAATTGGCGGGCTATTTCAGATTCGTTAAAAACCGTCTGTTTCTCTGCCCATGCAAAAGTTCCGTGTTCTGTAGATATCTGACCTATAAATCTGAATTTATCCGGATCTAAGTGTATATAAGAATTCAGTAAGGTAGAGTTGTCCATATCGAGCTTCACAACCTATGTCCTTTACAAAACATGATAGATTATTGCAATTCGATTCCATATAAATGGTAAATTGTACAGATAGATCTGTTCCCTTTTTTTGTGGTAGTATCGCTAATGTTGTGTACATAACAAAAATATTATAGAGGTATACTAAATTGCAGAAAATACCACGCGTTGAATTAATGATGTAGAAAAAATATTCTAAAATCATCATCGTTGTTGTCGTTCTCTTGATCATTGCTTCAACTTTTATTTTAATTGAAAGCTTATACACTAAGAAAGAAGTTGAGGTTAATTCGAATTATTATACTGGTTTTGTTGCGAGAGTACAGAAATTGGATGATACACTTTCTCAAACCAGTGAGATAGAGACTAACGATGAAGTTGAGCAAATGTTTGATGTCTATACTTCCATTATTTTAGTGAATGACCAATTAACTCTCTTAAAAGAAAATACTAAAACTTTTCCTGAACTAAATGTTCTCATCAATGACTTTTTAATATTTAGGGGGGAATATGGTTATCTTGTAAGAGATCAATTAAAAGGTAATCGTGCAGATTCTGAAGTACGCATGAAAGTGGTCAAACAGGTCAAATTATTCCTGAATAACATGCCAAAAGAATACGAAAATTCGAAGGAATTTGCGGATAAGTTTAATGCGGCAACTGAGCATATTAAACCATTACTACATCTTAATTTCTAATTTATTTGAGCCGCGGTTGCGGCTTTTTTTGTATTTTAAGAAATAACTATCCTACCAATTAGGGAACGAAAGTAGCCGATCAGAATTGAACTACACTCCAATTGTTGTTAGATACCACCTGGCAATGGGAGGTGCAGTTCAACATTGATCGGATGCCTTTTTGTCTTTATTCAACTAGCCTTTCCCGTTAACGTAATAATTTCTTAGTTACATCATTCGGAATTAACTCATACAAGGCACGAACATCACAACCGATGGAATCAGCGATCGATATGGCAATTTTGAGTGGCATCACTCTTTTGTTCTCAATAAAGTCGTAAACTCGTTCCGGTTTTAAAAGCAATTCTTTGGCCAGCCATTCCGCTGACCTTCCGGATTCCATCAATCGTTCATTCAGTAAGCAACGCCCTAATTCAAATTTCAAGAAACGATGACCTCCCTTATAAGAACATATTTAACCTTAAGCGTAATCCACTGCCAGCGTGAATATACTTCCATTTTTACAAATGGGAAGAGATTCTCAATCTGGTCAATATCATCTTTTTCTAATTCCCATTCTTTCTATTGAACCCACTTCAGGAAAACCTTTCATACCCAATGTATGTAAATGAGGAGCAAATCCAAATGGTGAATATCCCATAATTGTGATCCCATTCTCTTTTGCAAAGGGTAATATCTGATTCGCTATGCTTCTAGTTGGGCTGGAAGAGAGCCTGAAGATAAGTTAACCCTCATGCATCCTGAAAAGGAGCATTGAGGGTTAACTTAGTTTTATGACGTTTATATTAAGCGCTGCTTGGGCAAATGCAGAATAACGTTGAATTGATCGCCATGAATTTCAATTTTGATCTCCCCGCCGTGCAGCTCAACGATGCTTTTCACAATGGACAGCCCTAGTCCGGAGCCTTCTGTCTGGCGGGATACGTCTGCTCTTTTGAAACGCTCGAACGATTCTTCCGCAGCAAAATCAATTTCATAAGCAGCTGTGTTTTGAATTTTAAATAATACCATATCATCAGACTCGTCCAAATAAATATAGATTCTGGTTCCTGGAAGCGAATATTTCTGCGCGTTGCCAATTAAATTTTCGAAGACACGCCAAATTTTATTGCCGTCCAAATGTGCATGGATCGGGAATTTCGCGATCCTCTCCCGAATCACGAGCGACGCTTGTCCCATACTGGTATTGGACTCGGCAATCGCCTGTGTTAACAAGGTTGCAACATCGACGTACTCCATATCCAGCTCTACTGTACCGCTGGCCATCTTTGAGATTTCGAACAGGTCTTCTATCAACAGCTTCAGCCGTAGCACCTTCCGGTCCAGGGTTTCAATATAGGCTCGGGATGTCTCCGTAGACAGATCTTCTTTTTTTTAATAAATCGACATAGTTGATAATAGAAGTAAGCGGGGTCTTCAAATCATGTGATACGTTGGTAATCAGCTCTGTTTTTAACCGTTCACTCTTCATTTGATTCTCCAGCGCGCTTTTAAGATCGCGGCAACAATGATGACAATAAGGTCGATTGAAACCTTCCGATCTGCTTTACTTTTTCTCAATTTTGTATCCAATTCCCCATACCACCTTTAAATATTTTGGGTCTTTGGGATTGATTTCAATTTTTTCACGAATATTTCTCACATGTACGGCAACCGTATTCTCTGAAGCGAAGATCAGTTCATTCCACACGCGCTCATAAATCTCTTCGATCGAGAAAACTCTGCCCTTGTTCTCCATCAGCAGCTCCAAAATTTTGTATTCCTTCGGGGTCAGTCTGACGTCCTCTCCATCTACCTCAACAGTTTTCGAGCTTTTGTTCAGCACGAGTCCTCTTACTTGAATGATCTCTTCCCCGTTTGACTGGAAGGAACCTAAATTCGTAAACCGACGCAGCTGAGATCGGACTCTAGCGATTAGTTCTAGCGGATTGAACGGCTTCGTAATATAGTCATCGGCCCCAACGTTGAGTCCCAAAATCTTGTCGCTATCTTCCGATTTGGCGGAAAGCATAATGATCGGTATATTTTTGTTTTCACGAATTTTAAATGTCGTTTTAATTCCATCGAGCTGTGGCATCATGTTGTCCATGATAATAAGATGAATGGTTTCTTGTTCTAGGATTTCCAGCGCCTCCAATCCGTTAGAGGCCGTTAATACATCCACATCATCGCTTTTCAAGTAAATAACGAGCGCTTCTCGAATTTCCGGTTCATCGTCTACAACAAGAATGTTATTTATAGCCATTATTTCTCACCTTCATCACGATATTTCTTATACTTGCCCATCCGGAACTCATGTATCCCGGAAAATCAACATGGCCGGGGGGAACGTCTGCAAGCATCAGCTCTTCCGGTGATACTTCCTGATCCGTGTAAAATCCATGCACCCCGAACCTGTCCAGAATCTGCATAACCGGTCTGCGGTTGACGGTGTGAACATAGCTTTTTACCCCAAACTTATTTAGTGCTGGTACTAGATTGGGGTTGAGATACACGCGGTATACAGGCATGGCAACCGCTGTCATATGTTTGTCCCTTACGAATTCTACAATACTTTCGGCAGAGGCGCCAGTTTTGTAAAGTGAATACATTTTGTTTGGAAAGGGGTAGATTCCCATAACCGTGTCATACATTTCCGGGCTGAAAATTTCAGGAATAATCCGGTTGAGCAGTGCAGGATCCGTACGGTGCGCTTCATTGACTAGATGCGCAAACTGCTGCTGAATTTGCTCTTTACTGCCTGCTTTCGTATCCACGATTAAGTCAAAATCAGGATATTGCTGCATCAGCTGCAGTATGTCCGGCAGTGTAAGCGGGTGGAATCTGCCCATGATAAGCGAGTTTGCAAACTGAAGCGTTGTTACGTTTCGTCCGCGATGAGCAGCCAAATCCGGCTGCAGCCTGTGAGACCAATCATGTCTGGCTACAAGCTCCCCGTCCGTCGTCTGCACAAGATCAACCTCGAACAAACGGTACCCTCTATTGTAATTGGTTATAAATGCCTCATAAGAATTTGTGTAGCTAGCGCCGTTGACTCCTCCAAATGCATGTGCAATAAGCCTATTTCCCTGCCAGCCGCTGGTGCCAGCTGTAGAGGCCGGCTGATTCTGACCTGACCAAACAAGGCCCCAGCTGCACCAGATCATTCCAGCCGTAATGACTATGAATAAGCTTAACATACTCGTCTTCTTCATTCGTTCTGCTCCTTTGTTATCCCGATGTAAGTCATACTACAGGACTCAAATGAAGAAGGACTGGTATAAAAACGAATGAATTTATGAAGTTTGTATGCATTGAAATCCATATAAAAAAGAATCCCCGTTTGCCAAAACGAGAATTCCCATATCATCTTGCGCTATTCATATCCATTAGAATGATAACTAAATCAGTTCCTGCTTCCGCTTCAAATATCCGTACAACACTATTCCAGATGCCGCACAGATTACAGCGCATAGTCCGATGAATCCGTACCCTGCTTGAAGTCCGCGCAATAACCCCAGCTGAGTGGTTGGGCCATATGCATTCTTCACGCCCTCAATCACCCAACCAATCACATAGTTACCAATGACACTACCAATCCCCATTAGGGTAACTGTGAAGGTAATCGCAGTGTCACTGCCGTTCGGATATCTGCGTGCGATAAATGCCATGACTGTTGGATAGATCATCGCAATACCCGCTCCCGATACGGCAAAGAAGAATGCCAGCCCCTCTCCGCCTGCAATGGCGACAAACGTACATACCGCCGAGAAAGCAGAGAACAGAATCAACGACAATACGAATCCGATCCGGTCTGTAAGCGGCCCTAGCAGCAGGCGTCCCAACGAGAAGCTGAGGAAGAACGCAGATAGCAGCCCAGATGCTTTGACCGTGTCCCACGTGTAGGCTTTCTCCAGAAAGTTAACGAGCCAACCCCCAACCGCCAGTTCAGATACCACGCCAAAAGAAAGAATGAGCACCATCAGCCAGATGGCTGGATCACGTGTTAACGTCTTGAGCGAAGTCCGATCTTCATGAGGAAGATCGTCCCCCGGGAATTTGCTGCGCAGCGCCGCAATGATCGGCAGCAGGCAGAGCGACAACATCACCAGATACATACCGCGCCAGTCCAGTTCGTGACCAAACACGTGCAACGACATCACACCTGTCGCCAGCAAAGGCGCTACCGTTGAACTCAGCCCATAGAAGAAATGGGACAGGTTCATCATCGTACCTGTGTTTTTCACAAAGATTCGCGCCCCCAGAATCGCCAGCGCAATCTCCAACATGCCGTTTCCGATGTACATGAAGAAGTATGATGAAGCAAAGAGTGGATATGTATGAGATACGTAAATGAACACACCCGAGAGAATCATTGATGCAAACGAAATGATGCTAACCGCCTTAATGCCCCATTTGCGAACCAGGATGGCGGTGAAGGAGCAGGCGATCAGGTACCCCAGTGCATTCAGGGACAATAACGTCCCGAGCTGTTTCTCATCCAGATTGAAGTCGAATTGAATTCGCGGAATGGCTGGTCCCTTAATATTTTCAGATATACCAAATACGATAAATCCCAGAAAAATCGTTGCCAGTTGCATGGCGTAAAGCTTGTTGAACTTTTTCTTGTTTCCTTCTGTACCTGCTTGCTGATTCAAATTAAGTTCCTCCATTAAGGTGCCATAAAATGTGGTTGACTACCATTGCATCTCGATCAGTTGGATGCGATAAGTCAGGCTCTCCAACGTAACAGCGACCACCCCAGTGAGGTATTCACGTCGTGTGTCTCTCTGGATAATCAACTCCGGCATATGCTCCAATGGAATCATTCGATCCAGACAACCTTGCGTCAGGCCATCCCGCATAACCGGGTCCATCGTATCCCCTGTTACCACAATCGTTGCCGGATTAATGATCGCAATAATGGATACCAGTGTCTGTACCACCAGTTCCCGCAACCCTTCCGCTGTTTTCAACATCCGTAGCTGTTCTTCCCGTGACACGCCAAAAGGTAGAAAAGATACCTCGCCCCCAAATTGCGTGTTCCCTGTGAGCGGACGACCATCAATAATAAAGCCTGCACCAGGAAAATGGTTCTCAGGAAATGTAACTACCGCGAAGTTCTTCTCTTCTTCAAATTGCTGCTGGTTATACAGTCCGTACACCGTGAGATTCATGTCGTTACCAATGACCACTTCCACATCATCAAACTGTTCCTTGAGCCTTGGCCCTAGCGGTTGACCCGCCAGCTCCGACACATCACAAATGCCAATTACACCGTCGTGTGCCACCCCTGGTATACCAATGCCAATGGCCTGCACATTGTGGTGCGTTTCGATCAGGCTCGCAATCAAATCCTCCACCACAGTCACATTAATCTCATCCAAAATAAGAGTCTGTTCGTCCGTCATTTCCCCGTTCAGATTGGCATGGGTATGCGTGATTGAGTGTATGCCGCCCTCCGTTCTAATGATCAGGCACAGCACACTCGCGTAGTCCGCATTAAACTGATACCGACTCGCTGGTCTTCCCCCGCTCGATTCGTCCGGGCCCAGATCGATAATCTCACCCGTCTGGAGTAGTTCGTTCAGGATGGTGCCGCATGTGGCTACGCTGAGTTTTGTCAGGTTCGCAATGGAAGCCTTCGTGCCTACGTCCATGGACCGGAGCGTATTCTTCACAAGTTCAACGTTAATTCGCTTCACCTGTTGGGTGTTGTGTGATGTAGGTAACATCGTTAGTTGTATGCCTCCTCCCGTTCATTTCAAACCATTCAATGTATGTTTTTAAAAGTATTTTAATAATTGAAGTTTAGGGGGATTTGTGGGGAAAGTCAATGCTAAATTAGGAGAGAAAATCGTTTGGATGGAAAGGTAAAAAGACAGTGCAAGATCATCTTGTATGATCCTGCACTGTCCTTTAGTTAAGGTGGTTTATGTAGACTGGCTCATTTGATTTGCCAAGATGCTCTTCTCCAGTCGGACTTTAAATAGCTTTCGGTTCAGATCCTGTTCCATCGCATGTAGGTGATATGCTGCTTGTTTCACGGTATCCATCTCTAGCACACCTGCCTGCTTTGCGATGATGTCCATGGCGTCTAAGATGAGTTTGTTACATGTAACCAGTTGGTCGACGTAATCGTCTTCTTGTTCGATGAGTTGTGCGTACTGCGAAGGTAGGTCTTCGCTGTTGGTACTTGTCATGTCACCACTCCTTTGTATAGAGAGGGTAACATAAAGAATAGAAAAGTGTGGTACGTCGATACGTATCATTTTAGATTGATAATAGATTAATTGCATTGCATGGGATCTAAGTAAATCAATACTTATATAATAAATTCCAGTTAATCACATCTCAATAGACAATTAAGCACTATATCTTTTTTACATTTTCTTCTCCAAACCATAATTTTGCTTGATTGATTGCAATTTCGCTAGGATTATGATAAAAAACTATTAAATTTTCTTTCGCTCGGGTACAGCATACATAAAAAATTTTTTGTGTTCTTAAAAAAATTGTTTCTTTTTCTGTTCTTCTACTAAATAAGTAATCAAAGTTATAATCGTTCCATTTCCCATTGTCTAGTATTACAAGAACATTATCAAATTCTGCACCTTTAATTTTATGTTGCGTAGAAAAAGGAGTATGCCCTTCTAAATAATAAAACAAATTTCGAAACTCCTGATATTTCACTTTTTTAACTCTATTAAATATATACTCATTTTCATTTATGAAATTATAAAAATTATCGTCTTTACGACAAAGGCGCCTCTCATCTACGAAATCAATAACTTCCTCTATAGTCGAATTGAACATTTGATCTACAATAGAGATAGTTTCGTTTATCTCTCTCTTCATATTTATTGAAGTGATTTTTAACTCAGTTTTTCTGATAAAGTCGTTATATAATTTATCTTTATAAAGTTGAATAATAGTTTGTATCTTGAATAGATGTTTAATTAGAGCATCCCTTTTCGAGCCTTCTTTATTTATATCTTGTTCTTCTTGTTTCTTATCATCAATTAAGGAATCCTTATTCAGATATATTTTGCTAACTTTTGAAAATAGTTCGTTTTTCAATTCATCGTATAGGACACTATGAATAGGATTTTCTATGATAATATCTTTTCGTAGTTTACTTCTATTTTTTAGTGCGATTAAGTCCACAACTTGATCAAAAGAATAGTCCTCTTTGATTTCTATATTATCTTTTTTTATTTTTTCCTTTATTTTATTTTTCAAATCAATTATCGGATCTTTATCATATATCTCCATTAATTCCGGAAACCCTGCTTTAGGAGCTATTAAATTATGTGTAAGGTATAATTCTTTTGTTTGTTTGGAGTCATCAAAATTCCAACCAGCAAAGTACTCTGTCTTTCTAATTTCATTCAGATCATTGTTTGATGAGTATAAAAATTTTATATTACCTTCTCTAATGAATCCTTTCAACATGTTAGGAGCTTTATTGTCAAGGGAGGGTTCTTGGATTAAGCCATCTGACCTTAAACTATTTGCTAAATTAATTACCTTACTAGGGTTTCTACGATTCTGTCTTTTCCAAATTTCCTTAACATCCTGTTTTTCAATATATTTATATAAATCACCAACACCTTTATCATAAATTGATTGCATGGAATCCCCAAAAAAACCTATTATATTCTTCTTATTGCTTTGCTTAAGATGATCTAAAAATATTTCAATAACTAATTGACTAGTATCCTGGTACTCATCAATAAAAATATATTTGTAATTATCCTTTAAAATATCGCAAAGTAGGGGGTATTTCTTGTACATTAGATTTGACAACTCCAAAACTTCATCATGTGAAATTATACCTTCTCTGATTCGAACATAATCCTTATACTGAATACCTGACTCTATCGAGTCAAAATATCCCTTATCAACAATACCATCAGGGTTAGCAAATTTAGAATTTTCGTCGTTGATAAGAGAAATCAATTCTTTTTTTAGATTTCTTTGAAAAGGCTTAATCATGCTCCATAAAAATTCATGAATAGTCATTACATACAAATTATTGTGATCTATTCTGTCTTTTATTTCTTTAACAGCAGCATTTGTATAAGTGATACAAGCAATTTTTGCGGTTGGATTATCTCTGATCGCCTTCTTTATAACCATTATTAGAGAATAAGTTTTCCCACTACCGGCCCCTCCACTTAACAAAAAATTATGCCCATTACTGATTAATTTAAATATTTGTTCAACTTCTAATTGTTCTTCAACCATAATAACCCTTCCTTTATGTAACTCGGGATATCCCAATTACAATGTTTTTTATTGTTTATCTCCTTACTATTTAGTAAGATTTCCATTGCAAAAGATGGCTTTTTATCTACACATTCCTCAGCTAAAAAATAGGAATCTTTTTCTTTATCTTCGAAATATTTTATATTCACTAAACTCTTGAAACTTTCTTTATTATCTATAATAAACTGCCTATTTATGTGAAAAAATGAATCTTCAAAGCTTCTTGCATGATAGGCAATATTTAAAGAGTTTAATTCAGATGTTTGATAAATAATTAATAAATTACCACCATCAGAGGGTAACCATTTTTTCGTTTCTGGATCTTTTAAAAGTATTCTCTCACTGTAGTTCAAATTGCTATAAAAATTTAAAATATCGACTTCTTCACTAGGCTCGCTTATTAGAATCTCTGAAGTTGAAGCTACTTCTTTTCCAAAAGATTGGGAAACAATATAATTGCTGTAATTAACAAAATATTTTAATGAAGCATTTGTAGTCGTGAAGGCCCCCTCATCAGAAACTCTACATTTTATAATTTTAATTTTTTCTTTGCCATCTTCATTTTTCTTAACTTTTTTCATAGCAGAATCTATATCAGTGATTATTAACGATTTTATTCCAATAAAAGCAATGAATTTCTCAAAAATATGAGAGTATGCACCTACCTCTACTATTGAAATATTTTGTGAGAGTAGTGGATTTTCATCCGTCTCTTGATCAATCTTTTTCATCATTGCAGGTAATAATAACCTTTCTGTGTCACCCTCTATGAATATTGCTTTATCCGCAAAAAACAGCTCTGCTCGATGTAACGTCAAATATTGTTTTAGAAATTTAAAGTTACTGATTTCTTTATCCTTCTCATATTCTTTCTCTAAATCTTTTAAATTTTTTGCAATAACTTGATTTTGATTAGTTTTATAAAAGTATTTTATATCATTAAAGTCACTCTCAGCAGTAATATGGCAAGAATGAGTTGTAATAATAGTTTGTAAATTAAACTTTTTACCATCGTCACCCTTACTCGCACTGTTCAAAATATCTTTAATATTTTTTATAAATATGTATTGCATTTGTGGATGAGTATGTGCTTCTGGCTCTTCAATGAAAAGCAAGTTTATATTTGCTGGTTCTTCGTTCAGTTTATTTTCAAATCTAAATTCACTTAAAATTAGCTCAATCTCAAATATCATACTTATCAAATTGAGATATCCTAGACCATTATAATTTTCAGGAAGGGAGTGTTCACCATTATGATCATACATTACAGTTGTGTTGTCTTTTAATAATTCTTTATGTTGTAAAGTAGATACAATTTTTATATTAGAGTCACCTTTTCTAATACCGCCAAACATCCCAACCTTTTCTATTATTTTCTCAAACAAATTATTGTACACTTCATTTAAGTGCTTATCTGTTCTGCTTAGAATATCTTTGAATTCCTGTATTTTCTCTGATTCTTGATTCTTTTCTTCTTTTTTCTTGTAATAATTTGATGATAAAATTGATAATGTTTTATCCGAATCGATATTAGATACATTTCTTTTAGCACTGATCATTTTAAAGCTTATAACTTTTTCGATTGCAATCTTCTCTTTCAATAAATCAATGTATTCACTTTCTATTTCAGTTGACGTTTCAGTATCGTAACCAAGTGATTTTTTCGATAGTTTAAAATACTTCTTATGATTATCTCTCAAAAAAATATTCCCTCTGTTTTCAACTTTGCCATCCTCTATCTCTACATTTTTTTTTATGAGTTGTTTATCTTGAAATTCTTTGTAATCATTTCTCATCTTTCTTAGATCTTCTTCTATCAGCCTATATTCAAATTTCAAAACAATTGTTCTATGATTAGGATCTAAGTCCAACATTAATTTACTTATATTGGATAAATCATCCCCCTCGTCGTACTTTATAAATAACATTAATGATATGCCTAAATATGTACTACTTTCTTTTTCTTCATCTTCTTCAGCTTCTATTCTATTTATCAGATCTCTAAGAAAATCAATGTTAAAGTCATCGAGAGAAAATGTATTTACGTTTGCTTTTGAACCAATAAATTTGTCTAATATTGAAAGTAATGAAGTTTTACCACAATTGTTTTTACCAATTACCAGAGACAATTCCTTTTCTAAATCAAGTTCAAGGGACTTGAGAAGTCTAAAATTCTCAATCTTAACTTTTGAAATTTGCATACTGTTCACTCCAATTCTAATAATAAGAACTTAAATTTCAATTATTTCTACCTCTAAGGCCTTGTTAGATCTGTTACATTTGACCTATAAAATCTTATTCTACATTTATAGACTATTTCCTCTACAAAAATTAGAAGAACTTTCAGAACTAGGACCTAATAACTGAAATTACATTTAGACCAAACTACTCACTTGCTTTTGGTTGAATTTCACTCTAATGCAATTTACTCGCCATTCTATTACAAAATTATTAACTAATATCGCTATTTTCTAAGTAGCCATGAGTATCACCGTACCTATAAATTCATAGTGTTTTCAGTATATATTTAAAATATTGACACCCCCCTCCAAAAAGGTCTATCCTAATAACGAACCAACCATTCACTATTAAGGAGTCGTTCCCGATGGTGCAAGCCAAGAAAGACGAAGTCAGGAAAGAAATTGAATACGCGGCGCTCAAGGTCTTTTTTGAGAAAGGCTATGTCGATGCCAAGATGAGCGATATTGCGAATGAAATCAATATTTCCGTGGGCAATATCTATACTTATTTTAAGAACAAGAAAGATCTATTCTACGCCGTCGTGCCGCCGGATCTGGTGGATTATCTGAAGAATGTGCTGGTGGAGACGATTCACTTTGATAACCAGACCTTGTTCGAGGAAACGGATAGCGAGCGAAAGTCGGCGCTGTTGCAGGAACAGGTAGATGTACTACGGAAATACCGGAATCAGATCGTGATCATCTTTAAAAAGAATAAAGGTACCATCTACACCAACGCCAAAAATGAGCTTGTTGAGCTGATGATCGAAACCAAGAAGGCGTATCTCAAAAATCAATATAAACGATATGAGATCGGAACCGAAGAGAATTTGATCTTGCTGAACATTCTCGCGCACAACGTGATCGACATGAACTTGGATCTATTGAAGCGGGATATGAGTGAGGACAGCCGGAAGCAAATTTTCGAAGCGTTGTATGTCTACAGACTGTACGGTATGAAGAGTCTCAACGAATAACGCTCCATCTCATCATTTATGCCGGGTAGACAAAGCGTGCAGATCAGATCAACTTCACTTGGTTTGCACGCAAAAAAACTTCATCATATATATCAGCCTATTTTTTTAACCTAAAAATGAATTATTTATTCATTATTGAAATAGGTATCTTTGTTACCCTAACTATCACCTCACCCACTTTCTAAGGAGGAACACCATATGAACACCGCATACGCATTGAAAAACGTTAATCTGATCCACGGCGACTCAAGCCGCAATCTGCAAAAAAACATGACGATTCTCGTCAATGAACAAGGACTTATTCAGACTATCGGCCAAGATAACGAACTGCTTATCCCAAGTCACTACACTACAATCGACCTTTCAGGGAAATACGTGATGCCTGGATTGATCAATGCACACGTGCACCTCTTTGCAGACGGTAAACCGTTCAGTCTCTCGGTCAGTGAAGGCATGTTGCAGTTTGCCTATGATCGAATATTGAACACCAAGTTTGGCAGAAACGTTTTGAAAAAACGAATGAAACGCAACGCGCTGACCGCACTCCATGCGGGTGTAACAACGATGCGTAGTGTGGGGGAATTCTTTTACACCGACGTCCAGCTGCGGGATGAAATTAACAACGGTGCTTTGTCGGACCTAATCTGCTCGTCTCCGGGTTTTTCCTAAGTGTCACGGGCGGACATGGTGCTCCATTCCTCGCTCTGGTTGGCGACTCCCCGTGGGAAGCACGAAGAAATGTACGGATCAATGTGAAACACGGCGTGGATCTGATCAAAATCTGTGTGACGGGCGGCGTGACGGATGCGAAGATGGTGGGCGAAGCTGGACGTTTACAGATGACGGTGGACGAAGTTGCGGCGATCTGCCATGAAGCGCATAAGATTGGTTTGCGGGTAGCAGCGCATGTTGAGAGCACGGAAGGCGTAAGAATTGCGTTACAAGGTGGCGTCGATACGATTGAGCACGGTTCGGAGATGGACGACGAAATCATTCGTTTGTACAAAAATAATCCCAATGCCCTGAATGGCTACACCGCACTCATCCCCACCCTACAAGCCGCTTATCCATCCGCTTCACTGGATACCAGCGTAACGAAGGTAAGTGCAACGGTAAAAGAAAATTCCAGACTGGTCTATGATTCCATGCTCAAAGGTGTAAAACAAGCGACCGAAAACGACATCACCATCGGGATAGGCACCGATGCCGCCATGCCTTACGTGACTCACTATGATATGTGGAGAGAGATGGACCATTACATGAGACAGGCCAACCTGAACAACAAACAGGTCATCGACATGGTGACTCGAACCAATGCGAAGATCCTCGGTGTTGACGATGTTACAGGGACGGTGGATATCGGAAAACATGCCGATCTGATTATCCTAAAACAAAATCCGCTGGAACATATTGAGGCCTTGTCAGACATTTCTATGGTCATGGTCAAAGGAAATCTAATTCATACACCATCTGTCACAAGAATCAAAGAAGTCGATGATGTTCTAAACTCAGTTTGGTGAATTCAGGAGTGAAATCTTGCTTGAAAAATTGATTTATTGTTTATCCATCTTCATGACGTTGAATATCATGAACGAAATTACTCTAATTGGCGGTATTCTGACGCTTTATACGGGGTTAAACATCTTGTAGATTACGAAGATCAAAGTGTTGAACCTGCTCCCTGCCTTATTTATCCCGATCTTTTTACTGTAGCTTCAGGATACTGAGATCTTTCCGTAAACATAACAAACAGGCTGCTCCATCCTTTAGAGGACTTGTGGGACAGCCTGTTCAATAACTTGCGTATGACAGAAAACTTCTATCGATTTTAAATCGACGATACCAAGTACAACCTAGGTTGATGCAGATTCGGACTCTCTCTTTTTGGTAAAGGAAAGAAACAATACTGCGGAGACCACAATCCATATCCCAAAAAAGATATAAATGGAACCGAATACTTGAGTGCTTGCCCCTTTTGCATCCAATGTGGTTCCAAGAATCGACGTTCCGATCGCACCAGCGATAAAGCTGCACATCATATAGACACCCATACCAACACCCGCCTCATGCCTCGGCAAGGTTCTGGATACGGTATTCGCCAGAGCAATCTGGGCAAATGTCAGCCCTGTATTCGCAGCGATAAGAACAAACAGCACTACACCATACGAACCACCTGTAAAAATATACAGTAGTGTATACGCAATAAATTGCAGTCCAAAAGCCCACGAAAACAGATAACGATTCCCTTTTTTATCCGTAATACGCCCGCCCAAGAGTCCAAATAATGCGGCAAACAAGGCTCCAGGCGACATCACCAAACCAATCTGTAACGCAGACAACTGATTAAGACTGGTTAACATCTGGGGGATCAGATAAGGCACACACAAATTCAAAGTCAACACCATGGACCCAATGAGAAGTCCGCGAGAGTAGCGTTTGTTTTTAAACAATTCAAGAGATATAAACGGTGCTGACGATCTTCTCATCCTTATCCAGAACAGTACGAGCGTCACTAACATCAGCAGCAACAAGAGCAAGCTTTGTCTTGTAATCGCAAGCATTAACAGTGTAATAACGCCAGCCAGCAATAGCCCCCCTGGAAGATCTGCCTGTCCTCTTACACCCTTGTCATTACCCAGATATTTTCGAAAGAACGGTAATGTAACAAGTACCAAAATGGAAATCGCGAAGAGAAAACGCCAGCTTGCCATACTAAGAACGAACCCGGCAATGATTGGACCAATCGCTGTCCCAAGAGCCATACCAGCCGAAGTAATCCCCAATGCTCTGCCACGATTTTCTTCAGCCACATAACGAATTGGAATCAACATGGAAGAGGCCGGGATAACGGACGCTCCTATCGATTGTAGAATTCGAGCCACAATGATGAACATATAACTGTCCGCCAGTACTCCGATTAGCGACCCCATTGCAAAGCAGCATAATCCAAATGTAATCAAATTTTTCAGCTTGAACATATCAGCCAGCTTGCCATACGTTACTGACCCTATGGCGTATATAATAATATACGCGGTTACCACCCAGCTAACCTGGGAAGAAGTCAGTCCGAATTCCGCTCTAAGATCAGGCAGTGCCACATTAAACATGGTGGAATTCATCACGGAAATAACCATCGCAAAAGCCAAAATCCAAACTAATTTATACGATTGTGATTGTTGTGTAAGGTTTGTTTTTTTATCCATCATATACTCAGTTGCGATGCAACGGTGATTGGGCAACCACTTTCAGATCCAGAGTATCCATATTAGCCATAACGCGGTCCATCCGTAGCGGGCCAGGTTCATTCGGGAAAATAAAATGTTCATAAGGCTCTCCCAATATGCGGAAGAATGGCTCAAACAAACCGCACTCCAGCATTCCAACAAAGCGGGTATACGGTGCATCGAGACGATAGGCATGGGTAGTACCTTCCGGCACGTGGAGGAAGTCTCCTTCATGAAGCTGAACTTCTTCTCCATTCGCCCACATGGTCATCTGGCCTTGTACACAATAAAAAGTTTCCACATGATTCTCATGATAATGCTCTACAATAGGTTCACCCTTCGGTCCTTCCGTAGATACAAAAATGTAGGCGCCATCTGTATTTTTCTGAGACGCAAGAATGCGATGCAATTGATCTCCCGTTAAGAGACGATCCCCTTCCCCGCTCTCCAATACATAAGGAACGACTCCGCCGTACACTACTCCTGTCTCAACAAGCTGGGAAGCACCCCACTGTAACTCCCCATCTTCAAAACAAATATCGGCTACCTCGGAGGCTCGGATCAAATCCTCTTGCGTCCATTCGTGTAGGGGCTGCGGTGGGTAATCCTTGAAAGAATAGGCCAAACCGATGACAGGAAAGATAGACGTGATATTCCCAGGTAATGAATAGGAAACCATACGATTTCGATGACCTGCAAACCGATAGGCATGCCTTGTCCCTGGCGGTATATTTGCATAGTCTCCAGAAGTTAGAAGATGATATTGCCCGTCGATTACCAACTCAACTCTTCCCTCCAGAACCATTAAAGATTCGTAGCTACTGTTATGAAAATGGAGGGGAAACACCTCTCCCTTACTCCCGGCGATGGTGAACATTTCGAACTGTCCTCCTGTACTGTCAGCATCCGCCATGACTGTAACTACCTGTTTACCGAACGTATAACTCGTGCCCTCTCCTTTACGAAGTAAATAAGGCTTTCTTGTCTGAGGCAATGTACTCATTAATGTTGATGTCACTTGATTCTCTCCTCCATTCCTTTATTCATGTTCATTTTAAGGACTTCACCCTATATAAAAAATGGTCTAGGGCGACCAGCCTATGGGCAAATGCGACATCTGATTGATTGAAGTCACTCGCTTAATCCATTAAAATTAAATAATAAAAAATTGAAGAGGGAGGGGCCTCCTGTTTATGAATTTTAACGATTCAACCTATTACATGGAGCACCCTTTCCATGACACTCCCATTTCCATGCATCCGGTAGAAATACGAAATAACCAATGTCAGAAGCATGCGCATTCATTTTATGAATTGTCTTATGTGATGGCAGGTCAAGGAACACTCTCGATCGATGACAGCTGTATCCCAATCACTCGTGGAGACCTGTTGTTCATTCCTACAGATACGAGACATGTGTTCCAGACCACATTGAATCAGTCTGTCACGCTCATGAATTGCCTTGTGGAGAAGCACATATTATCGGGGCCTCAAGCCATCGGTGACCGCATGATCTATGATGATATTGATGAGCTCACTCAACCATTTCGTACTCTGGGGAACGGCTTCAAAGTAACGGAGAACAAGAAAGAATTCGGGAAGATCATGTACTCTTTACACCTTGAACTTCAATGTAAGGAATCCGGCTATCGTTACCGACTGTATCTTCATCTGATGGACTTGTTAACTCGCATACGGCATGCCGAGCCAAGTGATCTTCAGTCTGCACAAGGAGATCTGACCGACCACATTCAACTTGCAGTGAACTATATATCCAGTCATTATAATGAATCCGCCATTCTTACTCGTTTGTGTGAACGATTTGCCATAAGCCCTCGCCATTTCCAAAGAACATTCAAGCAGGTTACCGGGCTCACCCTGACACAGATGATACAAAATAAACGTATACAACGAAGTTGTGAACTGTTATCCGAAACCGATTGGAGTGTGCAAACCATTGCCAGAGAGGTTGGAATACAGGATATGAAGTACTTTTATCGGATATTTAAAGAAAAATGTGGAATGACCCCTAAAGAGTTCAGGCAGCCTCAAGGGTCGTGATTCACATACGATGTGCAATAATGTGCACATGATCTCTATTAAAATAAGAAGGCCACAAAAACCGTTACAGAAATGATGTACGGGTTTTGTGGTTATTTTAAAATAAGTAGATCGCGACCATTGTATTAAGAAAAAAAAGAGAAGTACCTCTTTACGGGGTACTTCTCTTTTGCTAAACATTTTTAATTTACTAGTTAAACATGCAGCGCCAATAGCAGCTTATAGATCATTGCCGCGGCTTCCGCACGGGTAGTCATATTCCCTGCACGAACCGTATTGTCCGTATATCCGTTCACAATTTTGGCCTGAACGGCTGTATTCAGTGCATCTTGTGCCCAAGCCGGAGTTTGCAACTCGTCAGTGAAGCTTGGTTTTACAGCATCATTGCTCGTTCCCGATTGTGCATCTGCACTTAACTTCAATGCATTCGCCATCATCACAGCCATCTCCGCACGAGTAATCGTCTGATTAGGTTTGAACGTGTTGTCTCCATAGCCCTTTACGATTCCGGCTTGCACGGCTGCGGCTATATCTCTCTTCGCCCAGTCTGGCAGACTGCCTTGATCTGCAAACGACGTATCCGACTGCACGGACTTCAAGGCCAGTGCCTTACTGATTAACGTAACAAACTCTGCCCGTGTAATCTTCTTGGATAATTGGAATGTACCATCTGTGTAGCCCTGGATAACGTCCATGCCAATCAAACGATCTGCATAGTCGGATGCCCAGTGTCCGTTCAGATCGGACAGACTAGCAGCTGTGTAACTGGACACAACAAAGGTACCCAGATGATTCACATTTGCCGATACTGTTCCTGCTGCATTCGTCTTGCCACCAATGAATACCCAGCTCTGACGGGCTTCATTATAATAGTAGATCGCTGGCTGTGTTCCTTGAGTCAGCTTGGAAGCATCATATTGCAGACTCAGGGCTGCCTGATCGTTCAATGTCAGTCCTCCACTGCGAGTAATCTGTACTGCTTGGCCCAGAACATTCAGCGAAGCTGTATTCTGTAATTGGTCCTTGGATACAACGGACAGCTGCAATGTATCTTTTTCCCCAATGGCTCCAGCCGGAGCGTTGAATTGCACGATGTCTTTCAGACCCGTTTGTACTGGCTGATTCGCTTCAACCTCTACCTTCACTTCAGTAGTTGAATCTGATCCCGTATCCGGGTTGGTTGGTGTGGTTGGAACGGTAGGCGTTGTTGGCACGCTAGGTGTGCTTCCACCGGAATTGCCTCCATCACTACCTGAACCCTCGCCGCCATTGCCCGAACGGGCTTGTACGATAACCGTACGTGTGACTTCCTGTGCAGCATTGCCGGCAATATCTTTCACGTTATAACGAAGGGTATAGATCCCCGCCGCTTGTGTGTTCACTGTGCCGTCCATCTGCACGGAACCATTGATGCCCACATTATCGGTAGCCTGTGCTCCAGGCTCGTTATACGTATCTCCCACGGTTAATGACATTTGGCTGTTGCCTTGCAGGGTGATGACAGGAATTTCGCGATCTATTTTGACCACCAATGGTAAAGTATAGGTTTCGTTCAAATCGTCTGTCGCTCTGAATAGCAGCTTATTTTCTCCCGACTCCGTTATCTCCAAAGGCGTATTCTCTGTATACGGTTCGTACGTCTGCCCTCCATCACGAGACAACTCAATGATTGCGGAAGTAGCAGGGGCGTATACTGCGCTGGTTACACTAACCGTTACGGACTGGTTTGTCCATGTATCCGTATGATACGGCTGGCCGTCAGCGGTGGTCATGTTACCTTTTAACACCAATACCTGATTATTTGTTCCTTCCACAATGACAGTGAACGTTCTGGTATCCATTTCGCTGCCACGTTGTACCGTTGCCGTCAATTCCAGTCGCTCATTATTCTCAGGCTGTGTAATAAGTTTCCCCTGTACATCCATCAATTCCGGGTTGGAGCTGGACCAGCTAATCGTTGCTCCATGTTTTCCTTCAACAGGAAGGGTAAGGTCGGAAGTGACCGCGTTCAGATCGCCCAGATCAATCGCTTGAAGCGTATCCGTTACCGCCTGTGCATCACTGTAAGGTGTGGCATTCACGAAGATCGGGTTAGAGTAGAACCACAGGTCGCGATAGTTCTGATCATTGATCTCGTTGAACCGAGTCTCTGCATCCGCTGTTGTGATCTTCGGGTCAAGTTGCGGTTCACCATTTACGGTCTCACCAGAAACGTTCATGCCCAGATTTGTACCGCGCAGGCGATAATATTTATCCTGGTCCGTTGCTTTGATCTTGTACGTGATGACATTGTAACCTTCGGCGTCTGTCGTCCAATCGTTGGACGTAAAGGTTGCCAGCACTTTGGTAGAGTCGTTAGTATCTTTGGAATAGGCGGCTGTGCCCTTCTCGGCCTTGCCCGTCACATCTCCTGCTATGAGATCGACATGATCGACCACCGGTACTTGTCCAGCGGACGTGCCGCTGTTGATTGGTTTTTCATAGTTGTTGCTCGTGGTTGGACTCTTGAAACGGATTTTCAGTTCCACTTCGTCACCTTGGGTCACACCCAGGTCTCCGCCCATTTCAGCCTGAGTACCCGCGCCGGAAGCCGTGAAGTCCAGTGCGTTGATCAGATCACCGAATACGGAAAATGATTTCCCCGAACGCAGTCCTTCCAGCACGGCTTGCATCCCAGTACCATCAACCCACGAATAGGTCTTGGCATATTCGCCCGGAAAATAACCGCTGGAATTCGTGCCAATTGTCTTGAAATGGTAATCCGAATTACCATAGTTCCAGAAGTGACGCCCTTCTCCCAACAATGCATCCCACAAACCGCCCACCTTGGCGACCATATAGTCCACACCGCCGTATGTACGGTATTTGTATCCATCATCTGCGGTCGGATTGGCTACGTTGTAGCTCGTGTTATACCCGCCGCGATCCGGTTCCATCTGGTTGCCCAGCATACCTTCGATACCAAAAACAACTTGTGGAGCCAGATCGTTGAACTCACGGAAGTCCGCGATGGTATATTTGTTTTTGCCCCGTGAAGGGTGATTGATCATCGCATAACTCGTCGTTGGATACTTGGTTGCCAGCCAATTGATAGCAGCTAGTGCATCCTGATGGGTCGTATAGGCACGTCCTCCCGTCTGATTCCAATCCGCTACGTCAGCCGCATCAAATAGACTCGCATCCCGATTGGTAAAACGATACTCAAATTCGTTTGCAGCTTCCAGCGCTTCGGTCGAATTCGGCTCATCTGTGAGAATACCTACACCAACGTGTTCATGTGTCGGCATGTCCCATTCGAAACCGGAGAAGATCGTTTTGCCTGCATATTTGCCCGCTTCCTGAAGTCCTTTGATCTGTGGCACCTGGTATTCATTCATCCCTTTGGACATCGGAATCGATCCACCTGGAATGTCTACTCCGTTCTGATCCCGCTTGGATAACCGCAAATGATCCGTAAGCGCGATCCAGTCCAGACCATACTTCGTCAGTCCTGCGTCGAGTACATTTTCCAACGAATTCTGCGCATCATCGGACTCAAACGTATGTACGTGCAAATCCCCCGTTTGCCATGAACCTGTTGCCGAGCTGTTGGTTGGTGTGTTATCTCCCGCATCCGCATAGGTTACCGCAGCAGGGAAAGCTCCCATGACAAGGCCCGTAGCCAGTGGTATAAGCGTAAGCATAGCGAGCATTTTCTTTCCTTTATTGTTGAACAAAATCATCCCACCACCGTTCTGAGTTGTTGTGTCGGGAGTAAATATAAGAAACTTTGAGGGCAGGGTCAACGCAATGAAAGCGCCTATTAAAAATTTGACATATCCCTGCATCACTTTATATTTCGTTAACGATTTCTTTTGCTGTATCTACGAAGATTATGCTCTATCATCCTCCATATTGAGGTGCTGGAATGGACTAGAGAGAGGTTGCAAGAGGGTGAAGAAAAATTCAGATTTTGTTCACCATTCAGGAAAGTTCCACCACAGCTAGTGGAGCATTAGGAAGAGAATTAGCAGAACAGAGGTGCTGAAGAGGTATAAATGAAGGACTTTGTAAATATTTGAGGACGGAGCATCTGCCTAATATAAAAAAAGAACCCACGAATGCACAGACGCAATGCGCCCTGAATCCGTAGGTACTCTGAGTTTGACTGGGTTTTGATTTAGCTTTTACATGTTTACTTTTGTGAAGGGTAAGTTAACGGGTTGTGAAATGATACCTCTCCCTAAACATTAAACCCATTAAACTGCCGAAGCATAGTGGTGAAACGTTCCAGTTCCTCTTCATTCCATCCCGATATGCGTTCATAAAAAGTTGACTCCTTCTCCTTGAGCGCACCCACCGTCGATTGTTGACCAAGCTCCGTCAAAGACAACAAAACGCCGCGCCGATCTTCGGGGTCCGGCTCCTTGCTTACATACCCTGCCTTCTCAAGTTGTTTAATCAAACGACTTACCGAACTGCGGTCCATAGCCGTCGCTTCTGCCAAAGCTGCGGCGCTTGTAGGACCGTAAGAATACAACCACCGCACCAAATGAAAAGCGGCAGGCTGCATAGTCGCATCAAAACGCTCGGCAGATCGCACATTGAGCGCATGCGAAGCACTAATTAGCGCATGGATCTGCTCACCAAGTGCCAGTTCCAGAGTTTCTCTATCTTTGGTTTTAACCGGGTTTTCACTCATTATTGTTGTTCCCCTCTCCTCGATACATCAAAGTAGGCTTATGAATATATAGTTGACAAATATCAATTAAAATATATAGTTGATTTATGTCCATTATATAGTTCGACCCTATTCGTGTCAAAAGGAGACCTCATTATGAGAACAACACAACCCATTATTGTAATTACCGGAGCAACAAGTGGACTGGGGCAGCTTGCCGCCATTGAACTTGCCAAACGTGGTGCACATCTTGTACTCACAGCTAGAAGCGAAGAACGCGCCGAGACCACCAGAAACAAAATCAGGGAAATTGAGCCATCCGCCAAGATCAACTTTTTCTTTGGAGATTTGTCCTTACTGAGCGATGTAAAACGTATAGGGCTTGAAATCGCAGCCGCTTATCCGCGTATCGATGTACTTTTGAATAATGCGGGTCTTCATGCTTTTGAACAAAGAGTCACTTCCGAAGGGTTTGCCGAGATGATCGCCGTGAACTATTTGGCACCTTGGCTGCTAACGCACACATTGCATTCTTCCCTGATTCGGGCAGGCCACGCTCGAGTCGTCAATGTTGCATCTGAAGCCTCGCGGAATCATGGCACACTGGTGCTGCCCGATGACTTAACGGATACCGATCCCTTTACTGCACGCGGCTCCTCCGCCATCTATGGCAAAACCAAACTGCTGAATATTATGTTTACTAGCGAACTTGCCCGTCACTGGGATGGAACTGGAATTTGTGTGAATGCTTTAAATCCGGGATTTAATGTTACGGGTCTTGGTCGGGAGTTATGGTTTGCGAGTGTGCTTGAGCACATTCTAACGTTTTTACACATCGGCGACCCACGGCGGGGTACGGACATTATGACCCGGTTGGCTGTGGAGCCGAATTTTGGAGAAGTAACGGGAGGGTATTTCAATGTTGGAAGCGGGGCATCCATTACTCCTGTGTATCCAGGCGGAGATACTGGAATGCAAAACAAGCTGTGGAAGGTTACGACACAATTACTGGAGCAACGTGGTCTGTTGAACTAATCAAAATTAGAAAAAAGCCTTCCAGATAACTATCTGAAAGACTTCCACCTCTTGCCGATTCAGAATCAACCAAACCGACCACTGATATAGTCCTGCGTACGCGAATCAACGGGCTCGGCGAACATATCTTGGGTCGCAGAGTATTCCACAACCTCCCCATTCAGGAAGAAAACCGTTTGTTGGGAGACCCGAGCTGCTTGCTGCATATTGTGTGTGACCATCACGATGGTATAACGTTCCTTCAACTCATGAGCCAACTCCTCGATCTTGAAGGTCGAGACGGGATCAAGCGACGCCGTAGCCTCATCCATAAGCAGAATGTCCGGCTCCACTGCCAGTGCACGTGCGATGCAGAGGCGCTGCTGTTGTCCTCCGGATAGACTTAACGCGGAACGCTTCAGGTTATCCTTTACTTCATCCCACAGGACAGCAGAACGCAGGCTCTGTTCCACGATTTCATCCAGCTTCTTCTTACCATGGATACCGTGCTGTTTTGGGCCGAAGGCCACATTATCGTATATGGATTTTGGAAAGGGATTCGGCTGCTGAAAAACCATACCGATCTTCTTGCGAATGGTTTCCACATGAACTTCACCACTGTAGATGTCGGTTCCCCCTACGGCCACTTTACCTTCAATCCGTGTGCCGGGTATCCGGTCATTCATGCGGTTGAGGGTTCGCAGCAGCGTCGATTTGCCACAGCCCGACGGTCCGATAAAAGCGGTAATGGCCCGCTCCGGAATTTCAATGGAAACATCCTTTAGCGCCTGAAACTGACCGTAATATAAATTCAATTTGTTGATCTCAATGATTGACCGCACAATAGTTCCTCCCGGTGTTGAATTTGAATGTATTGCTGGAAGTTGAACTAAACATATTTACACTTGCCACTCCGATGACAGAACAACCTTCCGATCGCTGTTATCCCCAGATTTTTTTCATTCCCTTTTAATTAGGTGAAAATCCGGGTATAAAGGCGAACGCTCCGCTTCTCCAGCTTATTTCTGTCCTCTACGTTCTCGTGTAAATGCATAGTTCAACTAATTGCCATCATTCTGATCTATCAGGCTTGATTTTTGCGTGCATTCAGCCAAATTGGCACACGGAACAGAATATTAATGAGCAAGGCCACAAAGATCAACACAGCCGTTGTCTTTTGCGCAATTTCCTCGGCATCGGGCACAATCGCTTCGGATTGAATGTACCACAGATGCACAGCAAGGGTTCCTCCCGGCGATAGCAAATTGAAATCCCACATTTCCCCGGATGTAGACACCCCTGCGGTCAGAATAATGACGGCACTCTCACCAAATGCCCGACCTGCAGTGAGGCAAATGCCTGTCATGATCCCGTTTATAGCCACCGGCAGCAATACATTACGGATCGTCTGCAAATGGGTAGAGCCAAGTGCAAAGGACGCATTACGAAGTTCAACCGGAACCGCCCGAACCGATTCCTCGGTTACCCTGGTAAGCACAGGCAGATTTAGAAAGGCAAGGCTGACGGCGGCGCCCAGAATCGTAAGACCAATTTCGAAGAACTCTACAAACAGGGCAATACCAAACAAACCAAAGATGATGGATGGAACAGAAGACAGTCCCTCCACGCAAATCCGCACGATCTCCATGAGTTTGTTGTTTGGAGCAAATTCCGCTAGATAAATTCCGGCCGCCATGCCGATGGGAATCGAGATCAGGAGGGATAGAATCAGCACATAGAACGAGTTGAACAGCGCCGGCCCAATTCCTCCTCCTTCTTCAATCTCGCTTGGAACACCATATAGAAAGTCCCAGCTCAGCAAAGGCAGCCCTTTTTCCAGAAGAAGAAATAACAGTCCAACAATGAATAAAATGACGATAATCCCTACACCCCATACCATGCCCGTAAAAATCCGGTCCATCAGCGTGGATGTACCCCTACGTTTGCCGAACGAATAGGAGGGGACAGCGTTCGCCTGTTTCTTCATACTCATGAGTAGCGTCCCCCTTTCTTCTGAAGCATTCTTACGGCTACAATCATCAAGATGGAAATGGCAAGCAGGATAAAGCCCATCATATACAGCCCGTGATTCCAGGTGGAATCGAATTCGACGCTTGAGATTTGCATGACGATATTACTTGTCAGCACCGCTGTTGGTGTAAACAGACTGTTAGCGAGCTGCGCCGTATTGCCGATGACCATCACCACCGCCATCGTTTCTCCAATGGCACGAGTCATCCCGAGAATGACGGCGTACATGATTCCGCCTCTTGCAGCAGGCAAGACCACACGAGTTATGGTTTGGAATCGGTTCGTACCAAGTGCATAAGCTGCATCCCGGTATTTGTTCGGTACAGCAGATATGGCATCATCACTGATCCGGCTAATGGTAGGCAGCACCATAATCGTCAGAACGATGGACGCTGCGAGCAAACCGTCCGCCAGATCATGTCCACTGATATCCCTAAGCCAGGGGATGAGAATCGTCAGTCCCAAGAAACCGTATACCACAGAAGGAATACCCACCAACAGATCCAATACGGGTCGCAGAATATGGCGGAGCCATTTTGGCGTCATTTCGGCCAGAAACACGGCAATGATGACGGAGATGGGAATGGCAAACAACATCGTGAGCCCCGTCAGTGCCAGCGTTCCCAGAATAAAGGTCAGCGCCCCGTAATGCTCATTTTCCGGGTCCCAGTTGGTAGAGAAAAAGAATTCGCTGAGCGAAACATCCGCAAAGGTAAGAACGCCCGTACGAAGCATAAGGACCAGAATGCATAACAGAACCAGACAAACGAATAATGTACTGCCAATACAGACCATGCGAAACAGTTTATTGGACCATCTTAAACGCGCCTTACGGTCAAACCCGGTTCCCGATCCGGGAGCCTTGCCGATGCTTGAACCAAGCTCACTCGGAGCAGGGCTGTTCGTGGATGGATTTAAATCGATCATGAAGGGCTCTTCCTTTCACATAGAGAAGCCAGCTTGGCGACCGTGCGCAGAAGCTGGCTATCCCTTTCCTTATGAAATGCGAGAATGATGAACGTTCTTAGCTTTCGTTATTTAACGGCAGCAAGCGGAATGAATTTCAGTTTTTTCAGGGAACCGTTCTGGAACTTGCTGCTTTGGATATACTCGATGAACGCTTTGGTTGCTCCTGTAGGTTGACCTTTGGTCATGTAATATCCAATGCCCCATACTTTGTATGTTTTGTTCAGGACGTTTTTCTCTGTTGGTGCTACGCCATTGATGGATACAGCCTTCATTTTGCTAGTTACATACGGAAGGTCAATATAACCGATTGCATTTGGTGTCGTTTCAATCGTTGTTTTCATATCACCGCTGGAGCCAACCTCTTTGTAGTTATCCCCTTTGCTCATGAAGTCCTTGCCATCCAGTGCTTTTTGTTGGAAGTTAACCCGTGTACCGGAACCAAATTTACGGTTAACCACAACGATGTTCGCATCCGATCCGCCGACTTCCTTCCAGTTAGTCACTTTGCCGGAGAAGATGTCTTGCAGTTGTTTTGTTGTCAGATTGCTTACACCCACATTGGTATTAACGACAGCCGTGAACACTGTTACAGCTACCGGATTGGCTACCAAGCCATCAAATTTCTTGAAGCCAGGTACATCTTTGGATGCATCCCAGTCTACGGCGCCAATGTCCGCGATCCCTTTACGAACGGATTGAGGACCTGTGATGGAACCTGCTGCAGAAGCGGAGATTTTAACTTTCGGATTATCTTTTTTGAATTCGCTGGCAGCTTGAAGTGTCAGCGGAAGCAATGCGGAGGAACCGTTAATGACAATTTTACCTTTCTCTGTGCTCTTGGCAGCTGATGCTGTCGTTGCGCCACCAAGTCCACCAATCAGAGATACAGCCATAAGCATTGCTGTGAAGGGTTTGATCCATTTTTTCATATTAATTTAACTCCTCTCGAATTAAAAAGCTTGTGATCATACTTGATATAAAACATTACTTCGTAACGGCTCTCCAGCTTCCGCCAGCTTGTACCAGAACTCGGCCGTTCTCAACCACAGAGATTTGTGTTCCGGCAACCGCGATGGAGGATACATCGGAAGATACGGTGTATAGCTTGGTTTGTTTTCCAGTTACCGGGTCGATCGAAAGGATCACGCTGTTGCTGTCATCCTGGGCCGCCAGTACATACAAGGTTCCACCCGACAGAATAGCCTGTTCTACATCGTACTCAGCATACACCGGCGTAGACTTTTGAGATGAATCCACAGACAGCAACGATGCTTTACCGTCTTCGGAAGGCACACTCACATAGTAGGCTTTTTGTCCGTCAGCAGACCATACAAATACCTTGTCGTCGGTTGATGTTGTGAGCTTCACAGCCTCTGGTTTTGAATCTCCTGTGTTATACGAAAATATTTGCTGTTGATTGGATGAGAAATCAATGGAGACATTGTCTTCATCCACATTGGTTGTATCCGAAGTTACGGTCCCAAGTGTTGTTACGGTATAGATGAATTTCTTGCCGTCAGCAGAAACATTCAGGTTTTCCTTATAGTCCACCTTGTCTTCGAGCACTTTCGTAATCGCGCCATCTGCCAGATTCAGCTTGGCAATCACGGACCCTTTATCCCCTTGCAGGAAGTAGATTGCGCTCCCATCAGCAGACCATACCAACTCAGGCTTGATGCTGTTGTCGCTCGTGATCAGTTTGGAAGCTTTGGTCTTCAGATCAATAACATAAACGGCTCCTTCGGCATTCGTATATGCCGCTTGATCACCACTTGGCGAAATAACGAGATCGGACCCACCGTCTGTCGTTAACAACAACTCATATTTGCCGCTTGTTGTATTCACGAGATAATCGTTTCTGCCATTGTTATCGTTCTTGGAGACAATCAGCTTATCTGCTCCAGCAAAACGAGGATTCTCGACTTCATCGATCAAGGATACCGTACTGATCTCAAGCAGTCCGTTTCGCTTGACAATCGTACCGCCAACACCCGACACCAGTGGACGAAGAGCGATGTAACTTGTACCACCGATGATGGTAACCGGTTGATTCAGATTCACTTTGACGTCATCTACCACAATTTGTTTGCTATTGTTTTGGAGCGTCACGCTGTGATCATTCAGCTTGATCACCGTTGTTCCGCTATGTACTTCGGCTTGTGCGCCGATGGCTTTGATCACATCACGAAGTGAAACGAGTGTCTCGCCATTTTTAACGATGGAACGAACGACGACGCTGTTACCGTTTATTGTAAGTGTGGAATTTTGCACCTGAGCTGCATTAGCCACAGGTTTCACTGCAGGAGCAGCCGATACTGCACTAACCACAGAAGTACCTAACACTGTTGCTACCATGGACACCACTAACACCTTTTTCATTGACATTGGCTCTTGTCACCCTTCTCTATTCCATTTAATTTGCCTTGTTTTGTCATGCCCTGCTGTCTGGTATTCTGCATGTATCGTCTTTATGAGAGCTTGTCCGGCTCATCCCCCCAAACTTCCACGTTCATAGTAAAAATGACCTATCACGATTGTAATTATAGGAGAGATTTGTAAACGGAAAATCCTGGAATTGTTAACGAATTGTCAATGTTTTCATAACACACAAAAACGAGTCGTTGGAATATGACCCACGACTCGTTTTTTGTCTTTTTTCCCTAGATAAAAAGTTTCATCAATGTATTAAAAATCGGATTCACAATATAACCTGTCGGATGGATAGAATACCTCTTACCCGAGTTCAGACGGCTGATCTTCTCCATTTCCTCAACGGACAGTTCAAAATCAAAGATTCCACTATTCTCTCTGATCCGCTTTGGATTGGATGATTTGGGAATCAGGATGACGCCCCGTTCCAGATGCCAACGCAAAATCACTTGAGCCACCGTCTTATGGTGATGATCAGCAATTTCCTTCAATATCGGATGCTGCAATAACACTTTATTTCCCTGTCCCAACGGACCCCACGCCTCATGCAAAATCTGATGTTTGTCCATATAGGCACGTAGTTCGTTCTGCGGGAATTCCGGGTGCGTCTCGATCTGGTTGATCATCGGCAAGATTTTCGCGTGTTTCCTTAATTCTTCCAGATGCTGAATTTCAAAATTCGCGACCCCAATGACTCTAATCTTGCCTTCCTCGTATAATTCCTCCATGGCTTTCCACGTTTCGATATACTTTGGCGAGGCAAAATGAATTAAATACATGTCGAGGTAATCGACACCCAGCTTGTTTATCGTTTCCTGAAAAGCTTTCTTGGTCGCTTCATAGCCATGATCCGTATTCCAGACTTTCGACGTGATGAAGAATTGCTCGCGCGGAATTGGACTATGCCGGATCTCTGCTCCCAGTGCTTTCTCATTCCCATAGATTCGGGCAGTATCAAAATGTCGGTACCCGACCTGAATGGCCTCGCGAGTCGCAGTTGTAAATTCTGCTTCTTTCGTTATTTTGTAAACCCCAAAACCCAGTTGAGGAATGGGAACACCGTTCCTGGCTTCAATCACTTTTGTATGCAAATTCATTTTGACTGCTCCTCTCCAAAAAAACAGAATATACTTGATATATATTATATCTAGTTAAAGCCAAAAAAGAGGTTAACCCTTTTTTTCTTCATGAAACAGATCGGTTAACCGTATGTCTTTTAAATAATTCTGCATTGCGATCTCTGCGCCTTCAAGATGATGAATGACCTTTTCTTTCACGTCATCCACGTCTTGTCCCTGGAGTGTTACATCGGTATGAATTTTAAACAAATCTTTGCCGGGTTCAACCGCCAGGAATACATCCAACATCGTGATTTCCGATAAAGGCTGAGCAAGCAATATGCCGCCCTTGGCACCTTCTTTTGCCACTGTCAGTTTGGCGTTATTCAGGTTGCGAATGACTTTTACCGTCGTAGGAACCGGAATATTTAGCTGCTCCGATATCACTTTGGTCGATAGATAGTTAAGACAGTTCTTCTCGGTGTACGCGTGAACGTAGAGAAGAATGGAGATTCCCTGTGATAAGGCTGTAGAGTATGCCATTGCATTCATCCTAACTATTTCTTTTCTAAATATACTATATATCTTTTATATTTAGTTAGCAACTATAAAATGACCTTTCACAGCAAGGTCAATAAACATTCAGTTGACTGTCCCCTTCCGGTGTAATACAATTCCAATTTTAACTGTATATCACGTTCATCTGCACATCATCCTGAATTTAAGAAAAGAGCTGATGGGATGGTTCGAATCGATGCATCCGTCTCTGGGCAGAGCCTTCTTTCCATATTTGCCCTGGAGCCTTTTCTAACAGCATTGAAGGTAAGAGCCTTTGCCCCTATATATATCCATTACGTTATATAGATAGGAGCAAAATCAGATGAAATAAAAAAATGCAGACTATGTACTGCCACCAGAACTGGTTCAACAACGGGAAATCCTGGAATTGTTAACAAATTGTCAATGTTTTCATAAATACAAAAAAAGAGTCGATGGAATATGATCCATGACTCGTTTTTTTAGAGTTAAAATTTCAAGAAGGAAGTATAAAAACAGGTAACAGTATAGTTGCGAAAGCCACTTGTGTCGCTATGTATTTCAACGAAAAGTTGAATTAAGGAATGTTAAGTTTGGCTAGCTTATGGTGGATGAACATGAGTTTGCCTAAATCTGATTATTCTGGCCCCCGTTACTTTCTTGCAATTGGCTAACCTCCAATCTACTATTAAAATTAAGCTCAACTAGTAGTTCACTTAATATTTGACTTTCGCGATCTACTAGTGAATCAATTAATTCACAAAATTGTTTATTATCTATTTTTTTTTTGGTTAGTTCATTTTTTATCAAACTATTTCGTAATATTAAATAATCATTCTGCAGTTTAAAAAGCCTTGTAGTAAGTGTATTCAGATTGAAAGGCATTTTTTCTTCTAAATATCTAACTCTTTGATACATTACGTTCTTGTGTTCCCATAATACATGAAATGCACGTACATCAAAGGTAGTTCGATTATTAATGTAATTATTATAATATTCCTTTAAAAGCTTATAGACAGATAATCCTGTTACTGTTTCAGGCATTAAATTAAACTCTGTTGAATCTAAATAGGACTTCAAAGAATTAATGATTCTCTTTAAATTAATATTATACTGAGTACTAGTATAACTAATTTGATAATCAAAATGCATCCATTCACAATTTTTGTAACCGTTCTCCAAAATAAAATTCGCTCCAACATATGCTTGCTCTACAACCTCGAATGTAAGGGTCATCTCTTGTGGTTTACCATTTTTATCATATCCCAAAACATGAAAAATCCTATTTGACATATCATATCCATATATAAACAATTCATGTGGTATATTTTTTATTTTGTAAGCCGATCTAAAAGGAATGTAAAAATCATCCACGTAAATATGCAAATAAATATTATTTTCTATAGCTTCAAGAAAATCCGATATGATTTTTCCAGGTATCTTTAAACGTTCAGTCCTCAACTCACTTGCAAAAGGGGATGAAGCATAAAAAGGATTATAATAGTCATAATCAAAAAAATTTATAATCTTGGTTCTATCATAAGGAAATTCCGGAGGACAAGATATTTGAATATAATTGCTAAAAAACCAGGGCTCAAAATCTCTATTATGAGATATGATAGATAAATGACAAAGATGTACAGGATAAGATCTTATCATTGGTTGACCGATTGGTAACTTCATTTAGATTCATTCCCCCTATAAAAATTTTATTAAATTCATGTTTCATTCGATTATTAATAATATTGAAGTAAGAAATATATTATCAGCACAAAATTACTGAGTTCGAAGCCTCTATTTTAATTTATCATAATTATGTCTGAAAACAATACCCAGTACCGTTGTTTACTTTTTCTAAACAACCCTCCCTGTTTCTTGAATGTTTACTTGATAATTACTCCCTTATCAAATTTAAGACATAGCTACACATTAATTTCGACATAGATGAAGTTTCACCTCCTAGAATCCAAATTTATCCCTACAATAATGGACAGCTAAAGAACCCATTCCAGACTGAGGAACATAAAGGAGACTCTTGAAAAATGAGAAAGTCAATGCGCTATTCTTTAGTTGTATGATTAAGAAAGCATAAAGTACGTTGGGAAGACATGGGTTAAAACGAAAAAAGCAAGTTATAGAGATAAAAGAACTCTCTAACTCGCCTTTTCTCGTTTCTTATATTTATACATCTACTTATGGGCAGCTCCTTGATGAACTTTACTGAGTTCACTCCACCCTCGATTTCATCGCTGCATATTTACTGGGAGTGATACCTACAGCAGCCTTGAAAGACCGACTGAACAGATGAATACTCGAAAAGCCAACTTCCTCGGCAATCCGGGTTAAATTATGTGTGCCTTCAATAATTCTTTTCTGGGACTGCTCTATTCGGATATGTGTCACATATTTGTGAAGGGTAATCCCCAGCTTGCTTTTGAATAAATGCGATAAATGGTTCGTCGATACACCGACATGTCTACTGATAGCAACATTATTTAATTGAGGGTCGGCGTAGCATTCATGAATATAACGAATCGACTTTTCAATGAATGCCCACCCCTTGGTCATGTTCCCCTCTTGGTCCTGATCTTCGGATTGATTTTTGAAAAACAGATGCAGCAACTCCAAACATATGGATTTCGTGATTAACGAAGATCCTCCCCGCTGCTCCTGAAACTCCTTATGCATAAGCGCAAATCTCTTTTTCCATTCAATTCGATCGGCTAGCTGCAAATGAGAGATTGGGCGTATGGAAGCCAGCTTCATTTCCCTATCCGCCAGATCAGGTCGTTCACTATGAGCTGCACTCGTATTCTTCAATAAACTACGCTCTTCCTCATAGTACAGATCAAAATGAAAAATATACTGAATCAATGGCTGCGTGGAGGTGGACCGAATGATATGAGACATGAATGGATGCATCAGCACAATGTCGCCTTCTTTGACCAGGTATTTCACACCACTCAAGAAGAACTCCGCTTCCCCTTGTTCGATGTATGTATACACATGATCGTGGTCTATCCATTCCCCTGCCAAAGAAAATGATTCCGTCATTCTTGCCGCTCTTACGAATGGCGAAATGCTATTCATCCATGGCTCATACACATGTATTCCTCCCAACTGCCTTCTCACTGATCCGGTTATATTTTCGCAAACAATTTATCGAAGCCTGCTTTGGACTTGGCAAACAATTCACTTGAATCGACGGTTGGCGTTGGTGCCAGTACCTCTTGAGATACGACGCCAGTGTATCCAATCGCTTTTAGATTCTTCAAGAATCCCTGCAGATCAATTACTCCTTCACCAGGGTATAAACGCTCATGATCCAGCAATTCTTCAATGGGCAGATCATAAGCATCATTGATATGAACATGGACAATCTGTTCCTTCTTAAGATCCAACACCTCTTCAATCTTTAATCCATTCGTATGCCAATGATAGGAATCCACCAATAAACCTACATTGGGAGCATGAATTGTTTCGATCCAGTCAAGCGTATCCTCCACACTCCAAATAAATGGATTCTTCCATTGAGTACGCAGATGATGGCAACCCACAAACTCCAGGCCCAGTCGAATTCCATATGCGTCCAGAATATCTGCACACAATCTCAATCGTTTGGTAGCTGCCGCCATAAATGATGCTGCTGGCTGATCTGTGGAAGGTAAAATATAGGTGCAACAGCTGTAACAGTTCAACGAAGCGGAGGCTTCTGCCAATTGAACCAGCGATTGAAGTCCTTCACGAAACTGTTCATCTGTGGTTCTCCAGTCCACGGTCAGATCGGATGAACCGATGATCACCTGATTGCTTTCCAACAGGTGTTTGGCCTGTTCTTTGCCAACCTCTTCAATTAATGAGAGCGGATTCAAATCTACAGACTGAAATCCGTATTTTGCAGCATTCGTAATATATTGTTCATTGGACTCGATGTTCCCTAAGCCTGCTCTTGTTAACCCTCTAATCATCCCAATCTCCTCCTAGGACCAGTCAAACAGTACACCGTTATACTGGTCTTTATTCAATCTCAGTCCCTCATATGCTTCTTGCGCTTGATCCGGCTTCATCACATGACTGATCAATGGTTCGATATGCAGCTTGTTCTTTAACATCAGTTCAAATACAATGTTCGAATTTCTCACCAGGGAATGCTTAACGAATTCGTTCGGCTCAACTGGGAAGCGCCATTCATGTGCCCCCTTAAACGTAATACAGCCTCGTCCATACAGGTGGCAGTAGTTCAATATATCGGTGACATCCGTGTTATATTCGCCTCGTGGACTGCCCAGGAAAATAATCTCTCCTAGCTTCCCGATCCACTCCAGACTTTGAACACCAACACTGGGTACACCCGTCGCCTCAATATGAGTGGATACACCTGCTCCACTCGTTATGGCATGTATCTTTTCTTTTACTTTATCTTCTCCGCCATGGAGCGTATAGTCAACCCCACATGTCTGGGCAGTTCGAATTCGTTCCGGTGACAGGTCCACGCCAATCACAGTTGCACCTTGAAGGCGTGCCAATTGAGCAGCCAAATTCCCTACCAATCCAAGCCCCGTCACGCCAACAACGTCCCCAAGTTCAATATTGGATACACGAACGGAGGTGAATGCCACGGTTGCCATACGGGTGAAGGGAACCCACTTCAAATCTAAGTGCTCAGGTACCTTGATGAAAACATGATCTATGGATACCACTTGATATTCAGCATGTTGACCATAATGAAACACAGCGTCCCCGGGCTGAACATGGTGTACACCCTCTCCCACCTCGATCACTTCACTTACACTCGCATACCCCGGACATACGGGAAGCTTGGCCCACTCTTCTTTTCCCGATAACATGGCCAGCTCCGTTCCCGGACTGATCAGGGAATAGATCAATTTAACCAATACTTCCTTCTCCCCTAGAGCTGGCAAAATAAAGTCCTCTTCTACCGTTTCCACTTGCAGCGGACGAGCAAACATGATCTTTCTATTCTTCATCACCTTCACTCCTTTCTATCTTTTTAACTACAATATAAGACTTTTCATTAACATTGTCTTTGATTGCAAAACCGATTTTTTATCTAAAACAACGATTTTAAAACCTTTGTAAGCGAATCCAGTATAAACGTAAAAAGACTCACATGATCCAATGATCTGTGAGCCTCAAATTCAATCCTATTCAGTCGTAGTCTGATACAATGCGGTCCCCCCATTAGAAGACGGGATATTTCAGGGATATCCAGCCGTCATTGAAACTGGATTGGCCGCATGGTTCCTTTTTTGCTAATTTCACAGCTACACTTGTCACTTCTCAACCGCAAACTACGGCTGCAACCCCCGAACCTCAAACTCATAGATTCGTGCTGCCGTATCGCCACCCTGCGTAGGTTTCAGCACATTCAGCTTCACATAACGAGCCTTGACCAGTGCAATTGCATCCGAGGTTTCGGCTGCGGTATTCCCCTGTACATGAACTACATCTGACCAATTCACGCCATCAGCACTGACCTGAATCGAATAGTCGCTTGTATTAAAACCAGACCACTCCCCACCACTCTCCGCATGTTTGATGACAAAACCACTGATCTGATGTTCTTTGCCAAGATCAACTTGCAGCCAATGCGGCTGGTTTCCCAGTGCGCACCATTTGCTGTTGCCCGTCACCTTCCCATCAATTGCCTTTCCCGCACCTTCAGCAGGTCCGCAAGCATGGTCGGCAGTGGCCGTTTTGCCAAGTGCGACATTTTTGATCCCGGAAACAGCCTTACTTACGGTGATCAAAGCTTGCTTTGTTACCGTATCCTGCCCCGAGCTGTTGGTAGCTGTAAGCGTCACATTGTACGTGCCTTCCTTGTCATACGTTACCACTGGATTTTGCTCCGTGCTGACAGCCGGACTGCCATTCTCAAAAGTCCACGACCAGCCTTCCGTCACCTCGGAAGAGAGGTCAGTGAAATGCACCTGCTGACCCGGTGTGATCAGCGTTGCATCGGCCTTGAACTTTGCTTCCGGCTTCGGATACGCTGGCCACTGAATGGTCACGCTGGCAGCCTGGCCGCGCTCATATTTTGCATTCAGTGCCACGACTTTCAGTATAGTCGCCTGTTCCGCGTTGATTCTCTTCATCTCAGGCACATAGAACACGTTATTGGCGGTCGCACCCACCCAAGTCTCTTTGCCGTCGGGCAGTACACGGTAAATCTCATATTGTTGAACTTCCTCGTTCAACGCGTTCCATTGCAACCTTGCATCACCGTAAATACCGCCGCGGAAATCGGATTGGGTGACATTCAATGCTTGAACGGCCTCAAGAGGGTTCGATGGATTACTGTTCTTGTTCTTGTGGATAGATAGCTGCCCAATATGGATGTTATAATCCGATACGGTTTCCGTACTGTCAAAATACAAAGACAATGCCGCAATCTGCTTTCCTTGGTAAGGCGTCAGATTGATCGTGTCCGTCGTCCAGTCGGTTGCCTTCTCGTTCTTCACATCCAGAAAGACGAACTGGTCCGGCTGGTCTGCAAAAGCGAGGCCAACCTTCATGCCCGGCTTGCTCTGCGTCTTGTACGTAATCGACAGCTCAGTACCCGACTCGATCTTGAGATCTGTTTTATACAGCTTCAGATGGGTTGCATTCGTTGGACTTAATGCACCGGCTACCTTCAGGGAACTGCCACCATAATAGGCATCCGACCAATCGAGAGAAGGTTTCAGCGCCGTGCCTTTACTTTCTGCTAACCAGCGCCATGTCGGAAGTACGTCCTGCAAACTGCGATTATTCCATCCAGTCTCCCGCACTTGTGTGCCATCAACATAGAATTTCTCGCCACTGCCCGTGTTGAAATTGGTCGTGAAGGGCAGCTGGTCCACCGGCGATGATTCAACCACATTGTTCGCAATCCCTTTCCAGGCCTGGCTTGTCGACGTATTGGCCGGGTTGCCGTTCTGCCCTACCCAGAACTTATTTTCACGGGCAAAGAAATCGGTCATGCTGTCCGCGCTGTTGTACGACCAATCCGGCCGATAAATGCCGAGGGAAGTCACAGCCGATTTCCCTTCAGGAAACAGCAAATTCCATTTCAGACTGGTATCGAATCCTTTAGCTTCCACATCGATACCTGCGAACAGTTCAAATGGTGATCTGCCCAGACTTTTGGCTTTGGCCGCAGAACTGCCAAGATCATTCCACCAGAAATTCAGGAACATGCTGTCTGATACCTTGTTCCCGTTATCCTGAAGGAACATTGCATTCCGGTCCGTCAGCGCATTTTGCCATGAAATATTGCCTTCCTTCGTCATGGAATCATACCAGATGATCTCCATACCCGCAGGCTTATGATCCTGAAGATAACGGAGGAATGTCTTCATTAACTGTGCGTCAGTGGCTGTTCCACCTTCAGTCTCCTGGTTGATAAACCAGCCGTCAAAACCGTAGTACTCTGCTACCTCAATTAATTTATCCGCGGCGGGGAAGGAGCCGTCGCTGTTCTGCTGAAGCATTTGCTTCACCCACTCATATTTGCCACCGTATACCGATGGCGGGAAGAACACTGTGCCCATGATTGGCACTCCGTTCCGGTGTGCCGCATCAATCGTGTCGGCGCTTGGTGGCACAATAATACCTTCTCCCGCCGAGCCACCCCAATATACGAGCTTGTCGACATACTGCCAGTAAGAGAACGTATTTGCAGAGAATGTATCCGAGCCCTGTGACGGAACGCCACTGGTTCCCTGATTCAACGCAGACAAGGCCATCACTTTGGGATCTTTTGTTGCGTTCGGGTTAACTGCCTCTCCTGTGAATCGGCTCTGGAGCGGAATGGTGCTCCGGTTGAAGGCCGCATCCGGGTCGGAAGCTGGATTCCAGTGAAGCAATTGTTCAGGCAGCCAATAGGATGAATAAGGTTGCTTCGCCAAGGCCGCTGAGGAAAGAACGGCGCATACCCATATTACAAATAGGAGACTCGCACCAAGTTTTTTCATACCATACCCTCCAATCCATTTTTGGCAAACTAATCAGGGTAAAAAAGAAACGCCCGTCAAACCAGGACAGACGTTTCCATGTCTACTTTATAATTCAGGTTATTTTTGATTTGCAGCTTTCCATTCGTCGTACTGCTTTTGCGCTTCTGCAATCACTTTATCCAGACCTGCCGCTTTCAACTTCTCGATCGCTTTCGGCAGATGCTCATCCGGGTCAACAGCCCCCGTCATGATGGATGGGTAGAATTCTTTCACGATGGCGGAGATGGAAGCCACTTCCGTCTTCACCGGGTCAGGATTGAAGTTGAAGCCAAAGCTTGGAGCAACCTTCGCGGAATTGTTGAATTCCTTGAACGCTTCCCACTTATCTGCTGGATCTTCCTTGTGCATGTAGGTCAGGAACAGGTTACCCAGTGCAAAGCCAGGCATTTGGAATCCGTCCTTCATCGCTGGCAGATCCTCAATGACATTATCCGAAATCTTTTTGTAATGTGTTCCTTCAATGCCGTAGTTGATCAGGTTACGCAGATATGGATCGGTATTCAGCAAGTTCAGGAACATCATAGCCCGTTCAGGGTTCTTGGAGTTCGCCGAGATTGCATGCATAGCGCCTGTTGCCGAACCAGTGAAAATAACCGGATCCTGCATCGGTGTAGTCACGATATCATAGCCCGCACTTCTGGACCATCCCAGTTCGGCGTACGGCTGTGTCTGTTCACGGTCAACAAACCATTTGCCTGTTTTGATGTTGTCGATGCCTTCCAGTGTCGCTACATCCTTGCGCAGATAACCTGCCTGATAGTATTTACGGATGGTTTTCAACGAGCTTTTCAGCTCTTCGGATTCCAACACATTAACGTATTTACCAGTGTCACCATTCATGTTGATACCAACCGGAAATTCGTCACCCAACAGGAAGTCGAACGCCAGATAAGGCTTAAAGCCCTTCGGAACAGCCAGCGGAGTAATGTCGGCTGGTTCATTATCCTTAATTTGCTGCAGGTAAGGCTCCAGATCCTCTAATGTGCGAATCTTGGTGATGTCCATGTTGTATTTATCAACGTACTGCTTGTTGAAGCGCCATACCCATTGCGAAGCCAACTCTTTGTTCACTGGCACGGCATAGTTTTGGCCACCGATCTGCGATCCCGTAAGGAACCGTGGATCAAGTTGCTCTTTAATGCCCTGACCATACTTATCCAACAGATCATTGATTGGCAGGAATGCTCCTCTGGTGGCATTTGGCAGATAATCATAAGCCCAGGAAGAAGTGAAAGCGATATCATAATTTTCGCCCGAAGCGGTAATGACTGGCATACGTTTGGAATAATCACCCCAGTCAATCATCGTGATGTCGACGGTTGTATTTATTTTCTCCATTAAGTATTTGTTCATTTCTTCCTGTACCATTGGCAAATCGCGCTGTGGACCACCAATCAGATATACCTTGAGCTTCACCGTGTCCTTATCGCCGGCTTCTCCCCCGGATGCCGCATTCCCGCTTGTATCATTGGTATTACTGCCACCGCAGCCCGCTAGAACAGTAGAAAAAGCAAGCAGTAAAGTAACCATGAGCAGAACCATTTTTTTGGTCTTTTTGTTCTTCATGTGTATCCCCCTTATCAATGTTATTGTTACTGCCCTTTGAGGGCAGGCACAACCAGACTTATTCTTTGACCGAACCGATGGTCAGACCTTGTATAAAATACTTTTGGAAAAACGGATACGCCAGCGCAACCGGCAGTGTAGCCAAGACAACCATCGCCATGCGGACGGTCTCCGTTGGCAGTGTCGAGGCAATGTCATAGGACACGACTCGGCTGCTGTTTTGCACAACAAAATCCATATTGTTCTGTATTCGAATCAGCAATGTCTGGAGTGGAATCAGATTCGCATTGTCGATGTAGAGCAACGCATTGAACCAGTCATTCCAGAATCCTAACGTACTGAACAATCCAATAGTCGCAATGCCCGGCAACGAAATCGGCAGCACGATGCGCGTATAGATACCGAATTCAGAAGCTCCGTCGATTTTGGCCGACTCAATAACCGCATCCGGCACGGTGGTCGTGAAAAATGTACGCATAACGATAATGTAAAAAGCGTTCATGATTGACGGCAGGATCAGCGCCCAGATCGAATCCCGCAAGTGCAGCACCTGCGTAACCACAATGTAACTGGGAACGAGACCGCCGGAAAATAGCATGGTGAAGAAGGCCAAAAAGCTGAAAAACCGACGCTGTGCAAAATTTTTGCGCGAGATGGCATATGCATACGTGGTGACCAAATACAGTGTGAGCGCGGTTCCGACAACCGTCACCGTTAAGGTAACCCCAAACGATTGGGCCATCTGCTGCCCGGATTCCATAAGGAATCGGTAGGCATCCAGCGTCCAGACTTCAGGGAATAACTTAAATCCATTGATCGCCAGCGTCTTCTCATCGGTAAATGAGATGATAACAATGAACAGAAACGGAAAGATACAAGATAAGGCAAACAGACCGATAGCTATATTAAAAATCACATTGGATAATGGCGAAATGGCATTCAGATCTCTCGATTTCTTTCCGGTTCTCCTCGTATGGGCAGATGCCCGCTTTACCGGTTCGCTTAAATTACTCATGGAAGCACCCCCTTGCCGCAGCCTAGAATACGGCATAATCCTTTTCAATTTTACGCACAGCATAGTTTGCCAGCAGGACAAGAATCAAACCGACAACCGATTGATACAATCCTGTAGCTGTACTCATTCCCGTATCACCCATAATGGTCAAGCCGCGGTATACAAACGTGTCGATGACATTGGTGACCGGATACAGCGCACCAGAGTCCCGCGGAACCTGATAGAACAGTCCAAAGTCGGAACGGAAGATCCCGCCGATCGCCAGAATGGTCAGGATGATCATTAGTGGTCTGAGCAGTGGCAGCGTAATGTACCGGATCTGTTTCCACTTCGTAGCGCCGTCGATCATCGCTGCCTCATAATAAGAACGGTCGATACCTGCGATTGCTGCCAGATACACTACACTGCCATAACCTGCACCTTTCCACAGGCCGAGCAGAATGAGAAAATACGGCCAATATCCTGTCTCACTGTACCAACTAACCGGATCTCCACCAAAATAGGTAATGATCTGGTTGAACACACCCTTTTCCACACTCAGAAACGAGAAGACGAAATAACTGATAATAACCCAAGACAGGAAATAAGGCATAAACATCGCGGTCTGGTAAATCTTCGCCAGCCGTTTGTTCAACAGTTCGTTCATGATGATCGCAAGCGTCACCGCGAGCACCAACCCGAGAAAGATCAGACCCAGGTTATACAGAATGGTATTACGTGTGATGATATAGGCGTCACTGGTGGAGAACAGAAACTCAAAGTTCTTGAACCCAACCCATTCGCTTTTTAGAACGCTTTCAAGAAATCCGCCCGGATGTATCCGGAAGTCCTTAAAAGCAATAATCGTTCCGAACATTGGCAAATAGGCAAAAATGATAAACCAAGCTGCTCCCGGCAGTACCAGCAGAAGAAACGCCTTGTTCTTCATCAGACTTTTGAAGATGCCCTGCACGGCTGTCCCTCCTTATAATCTCGTTCATTATCGCTTTAGCTGCATCCAGCATTAATCCCCTATAATCAACACTGGATCTAAGCTCTTTTGGTGCTTTGGATTTCCTCGTTCACTCCTACCTCCATTATGCAAGCGCTACCAATTTTGAGATAGTTGAAAAACCCAATAAATTGATGGATTAATTAAAGATCGTGCTTTCATTGCATAACAAAAAAGACACCCCCACATGGGGAGTGTCTTCATTCAGCCGGAGCACCCGGCTTATTTTTTCATGTAGATCGAGCGCAGCTCCGTAGGAGAAACGCCAGCATATTTCTTAAACTGTCTGTAAAAATATGTGGAGTCCCAATAGCCCACCTCTCCCGCTATTTCTGCCGTCTTTTTGTCCGAATATAACAGCAAATGAGTGGCACGCTCGATTCGGTACTGGTTCACATAATCAGAAAAGGTGGTACCGACCTCTTGCTGGAACAATTGGCCGAGGTAGTTCGGATGAAGCTCCAGCCTCTGACTGAGCGTCTTAAGTGAAAGCTCATCCTGATAGTGATTTTTCACCACCTCCAGCACAGCCATGATATGCGGACTGTACGTTTTCTCGGCAGTATGGTATGTATCCAGCGTGTGATGAACAACCTTTCTGACCAATTGTTTCAGTTTGCTGAGCGTATGAATTCTGGACAGGGGGCCGAAGATGTCCCCGTAGTCAGGCGTTTTCTCTAGTTCCTTGGCGGCCAGCATAAGCTGGATCGCAGAATTGAAGAACGGTGTTCTCGGGAGGCAGGGTTCCTTACCCTCAACAATGAAGAATTCGTCGATGAATCGATCCACTTCAGTACCTTCCCCATCCCGCAGCAGCTTGTGGAACTGCTCCATCGCTGGCCCAGGCTTCTCTTGATGCTGATTGCTAGCTTCTTCGTTCTCCACTTGCATGATGAAGGTATTACAATCCATAAACAAATGATTCTGAAGCCACAGCTTTACGGACTTGCAACTCTTTGGAAAACCCAGATAGGTCGACTCGGATTGACCGATGATCCCCCATACACGTGCACCTGTGTCCTCAGCAACCGCTTGCTTCATTTTGGTGAGTGCCTGAAGCTGCCATTCATCACTACCTTCCGTACCGGCTGAAACGAACAGCAGCATGATGTCTCCGTTCTGATCAGGAAAACAGATGATACCGCAGCCATCCGGGAGGCCTTTGTTCCCGATCTGCTCACACTGCTCAGCAATTCCCGGCAGATACATCTGGGGATCATCCCCCTTGTCATCTCCTACAATCCTTAGAGAAGCCGCACAATATGTGGATTTGTTCATGGGAATCTCAAGCATCTGCGCACGCTCACGGAATTCTTTGGCGTCAATGGTCTCGTTCGCCCACCGCTGCAAAATATTGTTGCGCAGAATCCTCCAGCTCTGATCCATTTGAATCTGGCGCATCTCTTCGTGCTCCCAATCCCGCTGCATATGCTTGATGGTCGCTTCCAGTTCATCCATATTGACTGGCTTGAGCAGGTAGTTCTCAACCCCCAGTGAGATGCCCTCCCGCACATATTTGAATTCTTCGTAACCACTTAAAATAATGAATTTGGTATATGGATTGCGCGCTTTAGTCTCCCGGATTAGTTCAAGTCCGGTCATTTGCGGCATCATGATATCCGTAATAATCAGATCGACAGGAACCTCGTCCATCATTGCTAGCGCTTCCAACCCATTGCATGCCGTTCCGGCAATCTGCATGTTATTCTGATCCCAATCAATGATCGCTTGCATTCCTTTGACAATAAGCGGCTCATCATCGACCAACATTACACTTCTCATCCCGTTTCCTCCCTTGTAACTGGAATGCTGATGGTCACCTCACATCCTTCGCCTTCCGCACTGTTCAGGTGCAGACCATAATCACTGCCATAATTCAGACGTATGCGGTCGTGCACGTTCTTAAGACCCAAAGATCGGTCAGATGTCTCAGCAGCTTCATCGCCCTTATGCAACCCATGTTGCAGTTCAAGCAGTCTCTCCGCGGAAATCCCCTTTCCGTTATCCTTTACACGGATGTGAATCACGCCGTTCTCTTCTTCGGCTGTGATGGAGATCCTGTTATCATCATCATTCGTACGAAAACCATGCACAATGTAATTCTCAATAATCGGCTGGACCAGCAACTTGACGACCATGCTTCCCGCCGCTGCATTCTCGATATGGGTCTCCACGTGCAGCTTGTCCTCATACCGATATTGGACCAAAGCCAGGTACATGCCGCACAGCTCTATTTCCTCCGCCAAGGTTACATGGGTCTGCTTTTTGATCAAATGACGGAACATCGTGGCGAGAATATAAATCATCTGCCCAACATCCCTGGCTCCCAAACTGATGGCTTTCATGCGGATGCTTTCCAACGTATTGTACAGAAAATGGGGATTAATCTGTGCTTGCAAAGCCACAAGCTGCGCGTTCTTTTGTTTGATCTCCGACACATATACCGTTTCTATGTAAGACTCCAGCCGATCACACATATGATTAAATCTCTGCGAAATCTGCTGCAGCTCATCTTCCCCCTCCATCTCGATACGTTTACTCAGATCACCCTCCTGCCAGCGCCGCATGTAAAGCACGAGTCTGTGAATTTTTTTGGAATAACGGCGGATGATGGTGAACGTCACCGCAATGCTAATCATGATGCACAGAATCACAATCCCAATGAGGCTGAAACGAATCGCCTGAAGGCTCTGTTTGATTTGCGACTCCGGAATAATAGAAGCCACGACCATTCCCGTATTCCCGATATTCAGCAGCTGCACCTTGGAGCGCTCCTCCAGATCCACCCAATCCTCCGGCAAATTCATCTTCCCCCAGTACGGGTAGACGGTGTTGTCATACTTGCCCTTTGAATCGAAAATCACCTGACCTTCCCCTGTCATCAACATGATCCGACTGTTCTTGCCGCCCGGTCTGTCTCGAAGCAGCCCTTTGATGCGGTCTGTATTCAGCTCAAACATAATTGCACCGTACTGCTTCAATGTCACGGAGTCTTTGAGCACATTCGCGTAGCTGTACGGGGTAGGCTCATCAGCCATTTTCCCTTCGAAAAGCGGTTCGCTGCCCATATACTGCCAAGGTGCACTCCTCAGCCGCTGGAACCAGTCCTGATGCCCTGCCGAAAGCTTGGGATGATAGTAAAAGTGCTGGGTCTCCCGATTAAGAACATAGAAAAAATCCTGATCCGTGCTGTATAACACGACATTTGCAATCGAGGCCTCATCCTTTAACAGCAGACGTAATTGATAATCGAAGTTCCCTCGCTCTGTACGGTAGCTGTAAGCATATTGATTCAGGCGCCAATTGAGAAAATCCTCGTATTCATTAGTCAAAAAATACTTCAGATCATCGCCGATCATGGCGTCGGTATAAATCTGCTGCACGGCATTATACAGCCGTTCGTACTGCTGATTCAGGTTGATACTGACAATATCCAGCTCCTGCAAACTGGCATCCATTTGTTCCTGTACCACTCGCTGTTCATAGTAGCGGTAGGCCAACACCGAGATGCTGATGAACAACAGGACCATCACCATGGAATAAAACAGTAGGATTTTGTTGAACATTTTTTTCTTCAAGTAGTTCTTATACATGGTTCGTATCCTGGACATTCGCGCCTGAACACCTCCTCCAGACCAATTTCCAACTCAGTGTATCACCGTTTGGTTAAATTCGACAATCACCAGCGCTCAGAATCAGTAATCCATATTTTGATTTGTCAAAAGCGAATGGAAGCGCTATAATGGGCGCATTCCCCTATAATAGTTATGTAATACATAATCGCTTTGGATGCTCTCTATATATGAATCACTCCCCGATAAAATGAACTGGGGGTTTTTAACGATGTTTCTTACTGAAAACAAACTACAAGCACGTATTCATGAATTATCCGAGCTGCGTTACCGGGATCGTTTGCCTTTAAATCATTTTCTTGCCTGCGAAGACCGCAGGGAAGAAATTAACCCTGCCCTGCCGGGAGACGATAGCCATTGGAAGCCTATGCATACAGGAGAAAGTTGGTCCGGTCGAGATCTCTATTTGTGGCTGCGTACAAAAGTCGAGTTCCCTGCCTCCTGGGAAGATAAACGGATTGTCGGACTGTTTGATTTCGGCGATACCGGGGGTGGTAACAATTCCGGCTTTGAATCACTGTTCTACTGGGATGGAAAGCCGTTTCAAGGCGTGGATTCCAACCACAAGGAAGTGTTCTTTCCAGCCTCTGCCGCAGGCAGCACCAACGAGTTGGTCTTCCGCTTATGGTCCGGTCTGGAAGGTGGCGGTCAGCCCCGCAACCAGACGCATACGTTCAGACAAGCAGAACTGTGTTGGCTGGATGAAGCTGTTGATGATCTTGTATTTACAGGGTCATCAATTCTGGAAACGGTCAACATTCTGGATGCCCATGCACCTGAACGCACAAAGCTGCTTCATGCACTCCAGCAGTCCTTCCGCCTGATTGATTGGTCGCAGCCTAAGTCCGATGTCTTCTATACCTCTGTGCATGAGGCAAGGGATGACCTGAGCGCCCGATTGAGTACGATGGACAAAGCCTCTGATGTGACCGTCACTTGTATCGGCCATACTCATATTGACGTTGCCTGGCTGTGGCGGTTGAAGCATACGCGCGAGAAATGCGCCCGTTCCTTCTCTACGGTCATGCGCCTGATGGAGATGTTCCCGGAGTATGTTTTCCTTCAGACACAGCCCCAATTGTACGAATATGTGAAAGAGGACTACCCGGAACTGTACGAATCCATCAAGGAGCGTGTCGCTGAAGGACGCTGGGAAGCGGGCGGCGGCATGTGGCTGGAGGCTGACTGTAACCTGACCTCGGGCGAATCCCTGGTCCGACAATTGCTGATTGGCACTCGTTTTCTCAAAGAAGAATTCGGGACGGATTGCCGATATCTATGGTTGCCCGATGTATTCGGCTACAGCTGGTCTCTGCCGCAAATTCTGAAAAAATCCGGCATTCATACGTTCATGACGACCAAAATCAGCTGGAACCAATACAACCGCATGCCATTCGATACATTCCACTGGCGCGGAATTGACGGCTCAGAGGTGCTGACCCACTTCATTACTACACCCGAGCCTTGGTCCGAGCCGGGGTCATGGTTCTATACCTATAACGGAAAAATCATTCCGAAGACGGTCAAGGGCATCTGGGATGCCTACCGCGATAAGGAGATGAACCAGGATCTGCTGCTGTCGTACGGATACGGAGACGGCGGAGGCGGAGTTAACCGCGAAATGCTGGAGATGAGACGGCGGCTGGATCAACTGCCCGGATTGCCCAAGGTCAAGACAGGACGCGCAGATGATTATTTTGAAAAGCTGCAGGAGACGGTCGAGAAAACCGATTCGTACATCCATACATGGGATGGTGAACTGTATCTGGAGTATCACCGCGGAACGTATACCAGTCAGGCGTACAACAAACGGATGAACCGCAAGCTTGAGCTGGCTTACCGCGAAGCGGAGTGGCTGAATGCATTGCAAAGTATTGTGCACAATGACTGGAATCTGTATCAAGCGAAGTCCCTGACTGCGGGTTGGAAAATCATTTTGCGCAACCAGTTCCATGACATCATTCCCGGTTCCTCCATCACAGAGGTGTATGAGGATAGCAGAATTGAATATGCAGAAGCTGAGCTGATTGGCAATCACGTGGACACGCAGGCTCGGATGGCTATTGCTGGCAGCGGAGAATCTCCGTGTACGTACACCATTTGGAACTCCTCCCCATGGGTCGTTACAGAAATCGTGAGCATTCCTGCGGCATCAGGCGAATTGGAAATGGGAACTTGGTTGAGCGATTCCGGTGAGATTCTGAACGCTCAATACCAGGATGCACGTTGGTCCGTCGAGGTAAAGGATATTCCTTCGCTGGGGTATACCACAATTCACTTCCAGAGCAATACGGTAAACGATATCCCTGAGCAATCTCCATTCATCCACACAGCTAATGGAATCGAGACACCATTCTATCTGCTCGAGTGGAATGAGAATGGGCAGTTGACCCGCCTTTACGATAAAGAGTCACATCGTGAGGTGCTTGCCAAAGGCGCTAGAGGCAATGTGCTTCAGGTGTTCGAGGACAAACCACTTGCCCACGAGGCCTGGGATATTGATATCTTCTATCAGGAAGATATGCGAGAGATTACGAAATGCACCAGCATTGAAGTCGTAGAGACGGGGCCACTTCAGTCCGTGATCCGCTTCGCTTGGGAATACCTCGGCTCCACGATTACGCAGAACATGACTGTATATACCGGGCAGCGACGAATCGATTACACCACTGAGGTGGATTGGCATGAACAGCAGCAACTGCTGAAAGTTGCCTTCCCAGTCGGCATCCGCTCTACGGAAGCCACCTATGATATTCAATTCGGTAACGTTAAACGGCCGACGCACTGGAACACAAGTTGGGACTGGGCGCGTTTCGAATCTGTTGGCCATCAATGGGCTGATCTGTCCGATAGAGGTTATGGCGTCAGTTTGCTGAATGATTCCAAGTACGGTTATGACATTAAAGACAACGTCATGCGGCTGACCCTGATCAAGAGCGCTACGCACCCTGATCCACATGCCGATCAGGGACTGCACAGCTTCACCTATGCTCTTCTTCCGCATCAGGGAGATTGGCTCGTTGGCGGAACCGTGCAGCAGGCCTGGCTTCTGAATGCTCCAGCTCGATATACACAAGGGGTATCAGAGCAGCCAAGTCGATCCATGCTCACCTTGTCCGGCAGCACAGCCATGATCTCGGCAGTTAAGAAGGCGGAGGATTCCAATCGTGTCATCGTACGCGTTCATGATTATTCAGGCAGCATGAATACGCTTGAACTGACAAGCGATCTACGGATTCACGCGTGGAGAGAATGCAATCTTATGGAAGTACCAGAGGGCGAACTCCTGTATGATACACCGATAACTTTTGCTCTTGAACCTTATGAAATCAAGACGTTTGAGATTGATCTGAGAGTATAACCCTATAACTGCAGCAGCTTAACCAAAGAAACCAGCAAATCCCCAGATGATGGGCGACTTGCTGGTTTCTTTGTGTTGTAGTTATTTGATCGTTATTCAGACAGTAACGGAGATCGCAACCTGTGCTTCTTAATGACGTATTATAGAACTAAATGGAAAGGATGGCGTTTATATGGGAGAGTCACTCAAAAAAATGAAGTCCCCCACCTTCATTTTCTTTTCATGCGTTCTGGTCCTGTCCGTAATCATCGCGATCCTGTCCAGACCTTATTTCACAGAGCCGATTTTCCATGTTGAGAACAACAAGTACACATTCGATAGTGAACAAGGTAATCTAATGACTTATCGCAGCGGAACGGCAGATCCTATTCAAGTACGCCTTGATCATCAGGAACGGACTGTTTACATCAATCATCAGCAATATCTCATCAAGAAAATTGATTCTGCGTTCAGTACAACGTATAAGTTGATATATCCTAACGGGAACAAATATGAAGTCCAAGATCATTCCGGACAATTAATAAGTTTTGATGCAAAAGGCAATAGCGTTTCCGAGGTCTTCTTGTACGTTGGCAGTCAAAGAGTACTTCAGGAGGGGGAAGAACAATTCTCTCCTGCAACGCTTGTAACAGCCGCTTACCCAGAATATCATTACACTCGTGGTGCTCCAGGTTATCTGTTTCTCGCATTAGCCGCAGTGATTTTCGGATGGTGCAGCTTCCGTTATCAAAAATTTCAAAACTTCCTTTTCTACCTCTCACTTCGTTCGTTCTGGGCGAACGATGTCGAGCCTAGCGACTTTGATTACTTTTTGAGCAAGGTATGCGGGATTGTCGTTATGATAGGGGCTTTATGGATCGCCTTTAAAGCATTCTGAACCGGAAGCAAGTTCGATGAGCCATGATTGATTTATTTTACAGTCTCCAATGTATATCGATTGCGTGGAATCTCAAGCCCCAGATTACCGCGCAGTGTCTCATGCTCATACTCGGTACGGAACAGGCCTCGCTCTTGTAAGACAGGTACGACCAGGTCCACGAAGTCCGCGAGTCCGTTCGGCACAACTGTGCGAATATTGAAACCGTCCGCAGCTTCACCTTCGAACCACTCCTGAATCTGATCAGCGATCTGATCCGGTGTACCGATAAAAGAAGTGCGAGGCGTCGATGCAAGCAATGCCACTTGGCGGAGGGTCAGTCCCTGTTCTCGTGCCTGCTGCTTGATCTTGTCTGTTGTACTGCGGAAGCTATTACTTCCCAAATCACCAATCTCGGGGAAGGGCTCATCCAATGGGAATTGGGCGAAGTCATAATGATCGAAGTAACGTCCCAAATAATTCAGCGCATGGTCAATATCGACCAACTCCGCGATTTCCTGATACTTGCGCTCCGCTTCTTCCTCCGTTCTACCCACAATAGGACCAATGCCAGGGAAGATCAGGATATCTTCTGCCTTACGCCCATAAGCCACCGCTCTTGCCTTCACATCCGAATAGAACTCCTGAGCTTCCTCTAACGTCTCATGCCCCGTGTATACAGCATCGGCCGATCGGGCCGCCAGATCCTTGCCGGATTCGGAAGAACCTGCCTGGAAAACGACCGGATGTCCCTGCTCCGAGCGCGCCACATTGAGTGGACCCTGAACGGAGAAGTAATCTCCCTTGTGATTCAGCGTATGCAGTTTGGATGGGTCGAAGAAAACACCGTTCTCTTTATCCCCGATAAACGCGTCATCCTCCCATGAATCCCACAGCCCTTTGACCACATTCAGATGTTCTTCTGCAATTTCGTAGCGCAGCGCGTGGTTCGGATGTTCACCTTTGCCAAAATTCAGAGCCGAGCCTTCCAGTGGTGAAGTGACAACGTTCCATCCGGCTCGTCCTCCACTGATATGGTCCAGGGAGGCAAATTGTCTTGCCACTGTGAACGGTTCACTATATGAGGTGGACAACGTCGCGACCAGCCCGATGTGTGAGGTTGCTCCTGCGAGAACGGAGAGCAGGGTTAACGGTTCAAAACGATTCAGAAAATGCGGGTTGGATTTCTCGTTAATAAAGAGGCCGTCGGCAATAAAGAGAAGATCGAATTTCCCTTCCTCCGCCTTAATCGCCTGTTTCTTGTAGAAATCCAGATTTACGCTGGCATTGATCGGAATATCCGGGTGTCGCCAAAAAGAGATGCTATTTCCCACTCCATTCAAGTTTGCTCCCAATCTCAATCGTCGTTGTGACATATTGATTCCTCCCTATGTTGTAGTGATGACCATTTAATTCAGTCCAAGTACCTTTTTTTCTCTGAGGATCATTTCATCATTTCTTTATGCTGTTTCCGCCTGCTTCTGCTGCTGCCATGCCCAATCCCGGTTTATTCGCCTCGTTCCTTTCGCTTACCTGGACTGTCCAGGCTGCTCCCAGAAGGACAATGCCCGTTAGGAGAAAAATAAAAGGAATCCCCGTCCATCCGCCCAGAAAACCGCCGAGTAACGGGCCGAGTACAATACCGAATTGATTTGCAGTCTGACTCAGACTGACAGCCCTTCCCCGGAAATCACGGTCAGCATATTTGATGATTAACGCATTCAAGGCCGGATACACGGCAGCAAAGAACAGACCGTAGACAAATCGCAAACTTCCAAAATAAATGAGGTTATACGCCGTCAGTTGCAGTAAACTACCAATGCCGCCGCCCAGCAGGCCGATAAACAGCGTTTTCTCGTATCCGATTTTCCCACCAATCCGTCCCCAGCGCGGCCCCATTATTACCGTTGCCACGCCGATGGCTGAGAAGACGATTCCTGCACTAAGTGTTGCACTACTAACGTCTCCACCAATCTGGACCACATAAAGCGTCAATACAGGTTCAATAATGAGCACGGAAGTTGAAACGAGTAAAATCAAACCATAGATCCGCATTAATCCCGGAGTGGAGGCAGCTTTTTTCAGATCACCCAGAATACTTGTGCGAACCACAGTGCGGGGGCCGCGGGCTTCTTTTACCCATATCACCATCACAGCCGAGAGCAGCGTAATGATTCCCGAGGCGATAAAGCATCCTCGCAGCCCGATCCAATGGCTTAGTACTCCACCCACAAGCGGTCCCAGAATTCCTCCGGCAGCCGTGGATGTAGAGATGACACCAAGCGCATAACCTACATGCTTCTCTGGTGTATTGGTGCCGACCAACGTAATAGATGCAGGATTGAAGCCGGCCATGAGTCCTTGAAATATCCGCACAGCGATAAACGTGTAAGGATCATAAACGAAATAGTTAGCCAGATGAGCAATGGCGAGGCCAACGCCCGAACGAATCAGCATCAGTTTGCTTCCATATCTGTCAGCCAGCGAGCCCCAGAAAGGAGCACATAGTCCGCTGATCAGAAAGCTGATCGAGATCGAAATGCCGGACCAGACTTCCAATCCGCTCTGAATACCGAGATCATTTTGCAGAAACAGCGGAAAGAACGGCACAGACAAGGTGTAAGCCATATGATTAAAAAATAGGCCAAACCACAGAATATACAGATTTCGCTTCCAATGCGGCATCTTGGTATTCTCCATACTATATAATTCCTATATAAAAAGTAGGTTATTATCCATATTAGGATACCGTCACTGGAAAGTATAATAGAAAAGTTCAATAGACCCATTCAAGAATTAAATGAATGGGTCTGTTAGATGCTGCTATTTTGACCGTAACAATTAGTGCACTTGAACGGACATGAACACATCCACCTCATCTTCACTGTCCAAAACAAACCCAAAGCGCTCATACAAACGCCGAGCCGGACTGCCCTGCAATACATTTAAAGTAACACGTTTGCCCCGGACCTCATCCCGTTTCAGCAGCATATTCAGCACTTGAGTTCCTATTTGTTGACCCTGATAATCGGGATGAATATAGAAATGCTCAAGTAGCATCTCCTCTGACTTGGGCTTCATCGCTACACACCCCACCAGTGCACCCTCGACCTCAATAATCCACGAGTGGACAGGGTCAAATGTACTACGGAAACGTTCACGAACCTTCACATCGTCATACCTTCCCAGCCTGTTTAGATCATCATATAGAACCAAAGCTCGCAACTCAGCAAGGTGCTCCTGATCTGCCTGCTTGGATTGACGCATGGTGATTTGGATCATTGGAAAGACTCCTTTTTCTTCGATTATTTTATTCTGTATTCTAGCTATTCAGATTGTCTATATTGGATTCGGTGGATCATTGGTCTATGGGGATTTAATAAATTCATTCGACCCCAATTATACAGGAAAAAGCAAGCTATTTTTATGTTCTGAGCGTTTTCCAAGGCGAAAAACCTGACAACCTATGTTGACAATATATGCAAACCACTTTAATATACCTAGTATTCTTATCAGCTTTTAATAGTTTCTCGCATTCTACATCGAATGTGTGCATTTCTGTGCGATTATTAATTGAACAGTAGTAGATTAAATGGGAAGAGTGCTTAGAGAAACAGAACAGGAGATTTGCATCATGTATATTGTTAAACGCTTTTTCACCATGCTTTTGACGCTCTGGATCATTGTGACGCTGACCTTTCTAATCATGCACATGATCCCTGGAGACCCTTTTTCTAACGATTCCAAAACGATACCTGAAGCTGTCCTGCAAAATATGCGTGCAAGATACCATCTGGATGAACCGCTTGCTGTCCAGTATGCACTGTATTTGAAAAATTTGCTGGTGCTGGATCTGGGACCCTCCATCCAGTCCAAAACGACCGATGTCAACACATTGATCGCACGAGGGTTTCCGCCCTCCGCCCTTCTTGGCATCCAGTCCATTGTCATTGCACTGATTGCAGGCATTGCACTGGGCACGGTTGCCGCCCTGTTCCACAAAAGGCCGCTGGACTACATATCCATGTTCATTGCCATCATCGGGATATCCGTCCCGAGCTTCATTCTTGCACCGCTGCTCATTAAATATGCGGCTGTCCAATGGAGGCTCTTCCCCGTTGCATCCTGGGGAACCTGGCAGCATACGATACTGCCCTCGCTGGCTTTGTCGGTAACACCACTGGCTGTCATCGCTCGCTTCATGCGGACCAGCATGCTGGATGTGCTGCAGCAGGAATACATAAGAACAGCAGAAGCCAAAGGATTATCTACCTGGTCAGTCGTCATCCGGCACGGAATGCGAAACGCGCTCATTCCGGTATTATCTTTTATCGGGCCGCTCTTCGCCTCCGTAATCACCGGCACCTTCGTAATTGAGAAGATATTTGCCATTCCGGGAATCGGCAAATATTTTGTGGACAGCATCTTCAACCGTGATTACCCGGTCATCATGGGAACGACGATCTTTTACAGTGTCATTCTGGTCGTAACCCTCTTCCTGATCGACCTTTCGTACCGGATCGTCGATCCGAGAATCAAGCTTTCCAGCAAAGGAGATTAGCATGAAAGCTACAACTACAGACCCCATTACATCGGACCCTCGCTTCACACCGGCAGATCGAAGCCGATTGAGTGCGAACCGCATATCCAGCCCGGGTCTTCCCTTATGGAAGCAACGTACATACAGTATTTTTCGTCATCGATTATCCTTGCTTGGTTTGTTGTTGCTCGTTGTCATTATTGCGCTGGCTCTGGTAGGTCCGTTACTGGTTCCCTACTCGCCAAGCTCACAGTCCCTGCTCAAGACCAATTTGCCACCCTCCGCTGATCACTGGTTTGGCACGGATGATCTCGGACGGGATATGTGGGCCCGTACCTGGTCAGGAGCTCGTATATCCCTGCTGATTGGCTTTACTGCCGCAGCCATAGACCTCGTGCTTGGCGTCCTAATTGGCGGAATCGCCGGTTACTGCGCCGGACAGGGACGGACAGGAGATCGAATCGACAGCCTTTTGATGCGAATCATTGAAATTTTGTACAGTATCCCGTATTTGCTGGTTATCATTCTACTTCTTGTCGTTATGAAACCGGGATTATTAACGATGATTATTGCCCTGTCCATTACTGGTTGGGTTGGGATGGCCCGCGTCGTCCGAGGTCAGATCCTGCAATTGAAACAACAGGAATACGTGCTTGCAGCGCAGAAGCTCGGCACATCCCATGCCAAGATCATTTTCAGGCACCTGCTGCCCAACGCGGCTGGAATCATTATCGTCAACCTGACCTTCACGATTCCATCGGCTATTTTCTCCGAATCCTTTCTGAGCTTTTTAGGACTCGGTATCCAGTCACCCATCGCTAGCTTGGGGACGATGGCCAACGATTCGCTTGGGGTCATTCTGAGTGGACAATGGTGGAGACTGTTATTTCCCGGTCTAATGATCTCGCTCACCATGTTTGCATTTAACGCTTTCGGTGATGGGCTGCAGGATGCTTTTGATCCGCGCTCCAACCGTTAAGGAGGTTCACACCATGAGTCATTTACTGGAGGTCAATCATTTGAAGGTCTCCTTTGCCACACGTGATAAAGAACTTGAAGCTGTAAGAGATGTTTCTTTTCACGTCGATGAAGGAGAGACACTTGCCATCGTCGGTGAAAGTGGGAGTGGAAAAAGCGTAACCGCCCGTTCCCTGATGGGGATGTTCTCGTCACCAAACGGCCGTATTCGCAGCGGCGTAATCCGCTTTGAGGGGCGGGTTATCAGCGGATTATCCGCTAAAGCCATGCGCCGAATCCGAGGCTCCGAGATCAGCATGGTGTTCCAGGACCCCATGTCTTCTCTGAATCCAACGATGAAGGTCGGTATTCAGATCGGCGAGGGACTTCGCAAGCACCGCAAACTATCGCCAAAAGATGCCCGGGCCAGATCTGTAGAACTGCTAAACCTCGTGGGTATTCCTGATGCACCAAGCCGCTATCATCAATATCCTCATGAATTTAGCGGCGGAATGCGTCAGCGGGTTGCCATTGCGATGGCACTTGCCTGTGATCCCAAGCTTCTGATCGCCGATGAGCCAACGACCGCTCTCGACGTTACCATTCAGGCGCAGATTCTGGATATTCTAAGCAGCCTACAGCAGCAAACGGGCAGTTCAATTTTGCTGATTACCCATGACCTGGGCGTTGTCGCCGAAGTGGCTCACCGCGTTGCTGTCATGTATGCAGGCACCATTGTGGAGACCGGCACGGTGGAGGATATCTTTGATCGGCCACGCCATCCATATACGTGGGGACTGCTCCAGTCCACCCCGCGACTGGATGATACAGAACATGACAGGCTAATTCCTATTGAGGGCTCGCCCCCGGATATTGCTGCGCTCCCGCCTGGCTGTCCGTTCGCAGACCGATGTCCGCACACGATGGATATCTGTTTGACGGAAATGCCTGATGCAACCATATTTTCATCAAAACACAGTGCCAGATGCTGGCTAAACGATCCTCGAGCTCCTCGAGCGGATGACCGTATCCCGGCAGAAAGGAATGAGCATGACCGAATCTATAATTGAAATTCGCAATGTGAAGAAGCATTTTCACGGCCCGTCCAATCTGACCGTCAAATCGGTTGACGGCATCAGCCTGAACATCCGTCGGGGAGAGACACTCGGGCTTGTCGGCGAGAGCGGCAGCGGCAAATCTACACTAGGTCGAACCATCGTGGGGCTGCTGAAAGCTACGGAAGGACAGATTTTGTTTAACGGACAAGATACCGGACAGGCCAAACCGCGTGAGAAGCGGGAGTTGAACCGCCATCTGCAGATGATCTTTCAGGACCCGCACGCTTCGCTTAACCCGCGGCTTCGCATCGGAGATATTATCGCTGAGGGGCTGGATGCTTACAAGCTGGCTCGAGGAAAAGCGCGAAAAGACATCATCGCAGACTTGTTGCTGCGCGTCGGGCTTCACCCGGATCATGCCCACCGCTTCCCCCATGAATTCAGTGGAGGACAGCGCCAGCGCATCGGGATTGCCCGGGCACTTGCCGTCAAGCCACGTTTCATCGTAGCCGATGAACCCATTTCCGCGCTGGATGTGTCCATTCAGGCACAGATCGTCAATTTGCTGAAGGACCTGCAGCGCGAAGAGGAACTGACGTATCTATTTATCGCGCATGATCTGGCTATGGTGAAGCATATCAGCGACCGGATCGGAGTCATGTACCTGGGTAAAATGATGGAACTGTCCGGACGGGACGATCTGTTTGCTAATCCGCTCCACCCCTACACTCAGGCGCTGCTGTCGGCCATTCCCGCCGCACATCCCCGTTTAAAAGGGCAAAGGGAGCGTATTCGGCTTCAAGGGAATCCGCCCAGTCCCATTCATCCCCCGGCGGGCTGTCCGTTTCATCAACGATGTTTTGCCGCGATGGATGTTTGCGCAAACCGCATGCCTGCCGGAAGGGAGGTCGAAAAAGGACACTGGGTAGCATGTCATCTTTACGAATAACACGAATTAATCATTAATGGAGGAATGAACAAATGAACAAAACAAAAACGAACTGGACCGTCTCTCTCTTGCTCGCAGCATCCGTTGCCTTGAGCGCATGCTCCAGTTCGACAACTGACAATGGTGCCACTGCTTCAAAACCGGACAATCAGGCAGCAGCGGCAAACGTTGAGCAAGTACTGAACACAAATCTGGCCGGTGGAGAACCATACACACTGGACCCTGCACTGGCATCTGACACAACATCCTACTGGGTGATTGATAATCTGTATGAGGGACTGTATACATACGACAAATCAGGCAAAATCGTTGAAGGGGCAGCAAGCAAAGTCGATGTATCACCGGACGGTAAAACTTACACGTTCACTATCCGCGACGATGCAAAATGGTCGAATAACGAACCTGTAACTGCCAAGGATTTTGAATACTCTTGGAAACGTGTATTGAACCCTGCCACTGCCGCTTACGACCCCTCTTCTCTGTATTACATTAAGGGTGCAGAAGCTTATAACACGGGAAAAGGAAAAGCTGAGGATGTCGGTGTGACAGCCAAAGATGACCATACACTGGTGGTTGAGCTGAAATCTCCGCTGGCCTTCTTCCCAACCATTGTCGTTGGCCATGCTTATCTGCCGGTTCAAGCTTCCGTTGTGGACAACAATGAGAAGTGGGCAGCAGAAGCCGATACGATTGTAGGTAACGGTCCTTACATTGCTAAGGAATGGAAACACAATGAACAAATTACACTGGCCAAAAATGATCAATACTGGGATAAATCCAACATCACAATGGATACCATCCATTTCAAAATGGTTCAGGACTCCAACACGTACTATCAACTGTTCAAAACGGGTGAGCTTGACCTGATCCTCTCCCTACCAGTGGATACGCTTGATCAGGAGCGGAACAATGCCGAGTTCCTGTCCCATCCTTCGTTCAGCGTATATACCTACTCCTTCAATGTGGAGGAAAAACCTTTCACGAACAAAAAGATCAGACAGGCCCTAGCTTATGCACTTGATCGTGAAGCGTTGACGACAAGTGTAACCAAGGGCGGTGAAACACCAGCTTTCGGATATGTCCCTTACGGCGTAACAGCACCATCCGGCAAAGATTTCCGGGAAGAGGCGCCAACCCAATATTATGCGTACGATCCGGCAAAAGCCAAAGAATTGCTGGCGGAAGGATTGAAGGAAGAAGGCTTGTCTGCACTCCCGACAGTTATCTTCAAATACAATACGTCCGACAAACATAAAAAAGTAGCCGAAGCCATTCAGGAAATGCTCAAAACTAATCTGGGTATTGAAGTCAACTTGGAGAATCAAGAATGGAAAACTTACATCGATACCTTCAAGCAAAAGAATTTCCAAGTCGCACGTATGGGCTGGGAAGGAAACTTCCTCGATCCGCTGGGTGTGCTGGAACACTACACATCGAAGAACTCCAACAACTTCACCAACTGGAGCAATCCTGAATACGACAAGCTGATCAGTGAATCCACGTTTGAGCTTGATCCAGTTAAACGGTTTGAAGAGCTGCATCAAGCCGAGGCCATTCTAATGGACGAACTGCCAATTATACCGATCCTCTTCTCTGCCGACACTGCATTGATTAGTCCTAGTATTGAGGGCGTTATCTTTGACACTCGTTCCAACCCGGATCTCCGCTTCACCAAGCGGGTAGCCGAGTAATGTTTATCCGTTACGCTCTGGCCGGTCTGATAACGGCTCTGGCCGCCTATCTGCTGGACTTCTGCGGAATACTAGGCGGCTCCGGTGGCCTACATGAAGGTTCAGACCAGCTGTTTGTCGCCGGTCTGATATGTCTCTTGGCCGGAACAGCAATCCATGTGCTGCAGACTGGGTTCATGAACCCCTTTCTGCAAGGATTCGGTGATCTCAAGCGCATGTTTGTCAGAGAATCGAACGCCCTGCAACGGGAAAATGAACGGATTCGCACCCAGACAGCTCTGCCGTTCTGGAAAAAGTCCTTACTCCGCCAGCTCACGGTCTATACCTTGGGCGGCGGTTCAGGTCTGATTCTATGTTCACTGCTGTTGCTCTGGCCCGTATCCTACTAAATCCAACATAAAAGAATCGCTCTCTGGTGCGGCTTGATGCCTGCACTCCAGGGAGCGATTTATTTTTCTGCGCCACTATTTTGCACGGAAATTTCTTTCTTCTGCCTAATGATTAAGCGGAATCGTTCGATTCGTCCTCTGCTATACATTTCCGAATAAAATCAAATAATCCCTTAGCCTCAACCGACCGATGTCCCCAATCATGCCAAAAGTACAATACCTGTCCCACGGTTCCAGAACTTGATGGGTCTGTGTCCAGACATAGATAATCCCCACCGCCATTTTCTGCAATCGGAATCCATTTGCAGTTCCACAGTACTGGCTTAATGGCATCATCCTCAATCTCGGGCTCCATCTCGTCCGAATCGAATTCTTCCTGCAAAAAGGCCCAGTTCTCCTTCACCTGATCCAGAGGTGACAATGTCAGGGTACGAACAAAGGAATCTACGCCAACATTCCAGGCTTGTCCGTTATGCACACGATACAGAGCCTTCATCTCTTCAGGCAAGGTCACGCCAAGTTCGTTTTCTACGGATCGAAAATCTTCATCGCTCGCACCAGGTTGAAGATTCAGTGCTACCTCAAAATCTGCATTTGCTACCGTCCCTTTTGCAATAATACGTTGCCACAGCAGTTCTGCTTGCTTGATCATTCTACATCCTCCTTCTTGTGCGCTTTATAGATTGTCTAGTCTAATGATATAGAAAATCTAACTGTACGATATCAGAGATAGGAAATACAAGGGAGTGCATGACGATCTTGTTAATCCCATCATTTTGCCAAATCAAAAAGCACCGCCCAACGGATTAATTCCGTATAGACAGTGCCCATTGTATAGCCTTTTTAGTGCATATCATGTTATTAATATTGTCTATATAGATTTCAATGCATGATTAATCTGTGAGGATTTAATAAATTCATCTGTCCAGAGCAGAATCCGTTCACTTTATTATCCCACATTTTTTGGTTTATGTACTTCATCTGAAACTTACATTATTTCGTTATTCATTCTCTTGGCTTGTACAATCTCCTTGATGATCTTAGAACGATTCCAGACAACAAACTTGAAGACATGTCCACTGTCTAATGTAATGGTAATTCCGTTAGGGATTAGTCCCCATGTCGCACTTTTCTCAATCTTAGTCATAGCCCAGATCTCGATTTGAACCCATTCCGTCTGAAAATTCAGACCATGAGGAATAAAAACTAATCGTTCATTAGTTAGAAAAAGCTTTCCTCCTACTCCTTCAAAACCTCTTAACCAGTTTGCATGAATCCTCTCAAAAATGACGTGTTCATGGGGGCCCAATTCTTCCATTTCTATCAGTCTCCTTTTTCAGCCTATAGCTTGAATCTCTATTATTATAGGTCGTTTTGACCGATATAGGAATATTTTGCACATGTTCATTTGTAAAAAAAAGCACTGCCCAACGGAATCACTCCGTCTTGGACAATGCTTAATATATTAGTGCTTTGAAAGAAGAGCTTCCTCTCGATTACAGATTACATCTCTTTCAGAATACCTTTAACCAGTCCGATGAAGGTTGTTTTCACTTTTGCCGCGACTTCAATCACTTCATCATGACTTAACGGCTGATCCAGAATGCCGCAGGCCATATTGGTCAGACAGGAAATGCCCAGTACTTTCATCCCGCCATGAATGGCTACAATCGCTTCAGGTACCGTCGACATACCCACAGCATCCGCGCCCATCGTACGAATCATGCGAATCTCTGCTGGAGTCTCATACGCCGGACCGCTCCACCATGCATATACCCCTTGCTGCAAGCCAACATTCTGCTCCTCCGCTACCTTCAGGGCGATACTGCGAAGTTCACGATTATATACCTGTGACACGTCAGGGAAGCGCACGCCCAGCTCGGCATTATTCGGCCCCATCAGCGGATTATTGCCTACCAGATTGATATGATCCGTGATCAACATAAGCTGTCCAGGTTCGAAGCTGGTATTGATCGCTCCACAAGCATTCGTGATGATCAACTGCTCAACACCCAGTGCTTTCATAATCCGAACCGGGAACGTGACTTCATCCAGGGTAAATCCTTCATAATAATGAAGGCGTCCTTTCATCGCTACGACTGTCTTGCCCATCAGTTCTCCGATGACCAATTCGTTAGCATGACCAATCGCCTCGGATTGAGCAAAATAAGGAATGTCCGTATATGGAATGACGGTAGCATTCTCGATCTCGTCCGCGAGCGCTCCCAGCCCTGATCCCAGAATCATACCCACGACAGGCTTGTTATTAATACGGTTTAATATGTAATCTCTGGCTTCCTGAATATGTGCGGATTGATGCATAAATATATTCCCCCTGAACATCTGAGTTTGGATTAAGTAAGTACTATAAACCAAGTGTAATGAACATTAGTGATCAAGTAAATGGGAGCCGGATAAAGTGGACTCTGCCTCTCCTCCCCAAAGCAGGTTAAAGTTTGAGCCCTGACTGTAACACGTCGAAATATGGTTTCAAAATCTCATCAAAATCAGGTTCGTCATCCTCTACGTTTTCAACATACTTCCATAAAAGAAGTTCTTCCGTCTCGATGTTCACAACCTCATATTCCATTTGTTTTGATGCCCAGACAGTCACCTGGCCGATGGCATACTCGGACTCATGAACGAATCCGGTTGAAGGATCTGGGATAAGTTGTTCATCAACGTCCCCCTGTTTGGCCTGCTCCGTCGAGATACCCAACGATTGTTGCCGTTCTACCTGACACCTGGCCCATTGATTAAATTGGTTTCGGATCATATGAAAAACGCTCCCTGCCTTCTGGCTTGACCAACATTCAGGCCATTCATGCTTCAACTGTACACAAAAAACCGATCCTCTGTCGAGAATCGGCCCCATTATTAAATACGGATAAGATATTCCATACTGACATGTAATGATAAGCTGGCTTACTGCTACTCTAGCGAATGCTGATTTTTGCTTTTCATGAAATCCATCCCCATGCACAGCAACAGCATCAGTGCAGCAAACATCACGGATTTACCAATGGTTCTTTCAGGAAAGATCATATAGGCAGCTAGAAAATTGCCTGCGAAAACAAACAGGTAATTGCGGATGCGATCCATCTTCTCATCTCATTTCGGAATCAAATTTAGATTTCACTGTAATCTGCTGCTCTACCTTATCATAATTTTCCATATAAATCCATAATACAACTTATCTCTTTCGCTCAATCCCCTCATAGACCGCCTCGCAAAGTTCCGTTGTGAATCTGCCTGACATGCCCTCCAGAGCCGTATTCGTAAATGCGACAACGCTCAGTTCTTCTGTTGGATCAACAAACCACGAGTGACCATAGGTTCCACCCATGCGCCACGTTCCAGTAGATTCCAAAGTACCCGCCTCAACCGGATCTTTCAGCACCGTGAATCCCAGGCCAAATCCTCTGCCTGGCCAATAAGGCATCTCCAGATCGCCAATCTGATTGCTCGTCATTTCAGCGACCAGCGCTTTAGGAAGAAGCGAACCTCCACCTTGACGCAGTGTTTCAAGCAATATAAGAAAGTCTCCTGCACTTCCTATCATGCCCGCACCACCCGAAAGATAGGCCGATGGATCAAGGTATCTTTCGGGTGCGAGTTGGAAGCCCGCCGTTCCTTCAATAAAAGGTACATGGTCCTCATCGCACAAGCGACGAGGTTGCCCCGAACTGTTGGAACTGTCCGCATAGGCAGCTGTCATTCTCTTCGAATCCACAGCGACAAAATCCGTATCCTTCATACCCAGTGGATGAGTCAAGAGCAGTTGTACGGCCTCTCGCAGTGACCCCCCGGTCACTTTCTCAATAACAGAACCGAGTACATCTGTTGCAATCGAATATCTCCACATCTTCCCGGGCTCATACAGAAGTGGAGCAGAAGCAATCCTCTGCAAATTCTCTTCCAGCGTAATATCAGCGATATCCATCCCATCTGATACTCCGGCAAGTTCGTACGTTCCTCCGTTTTCCTGAAAAAAACGATACGTTAAACCCGCCGTATGTGTCATCAGATGATGAACCGTCATGGAGGCAACTTCCCCATTTGGCTGTTTGGGACGGAATTCAGGCAGCCATTTCATAACCGGGTCATCCAGATTTAATTTACCTTGGGATATCAATACCATGGCGGCGGTGGATACAATCGGTTTGGTTACAGAAGCATACCTGAACAGTGCATTTTCTTGCATGCGTCTGTTCTGTTCCCGATCGGCGAGGCCATCCGCGCTGTTATAGACCATCTCCCCTTTCCACGCAATCTTAACAACGGAACCCACAATTCTTTTTTCTGCCAACGTACGGTGAATCACTTCTTCTACAAATGCAGAATTAAACTTCATATCTTTGTCTCCCATTTCTCTCTTCCCCTCCATGTGCCACTTGCTTGATTATTTAAAGTAAGTGTGCTTATTATATAAATGATCTCATTCATATTACATAAGACAACAAAGTTATCAGCTTTAATCTACAATGAATATAAAGGCATTCACAAAATATTTCCTATAATTTAAAAGGAGGCCATCTTATGGACCAAATCGATACTAATATCCTCTTTCATTTGCAAAACCAGGCAAGGCTATCCATGACGGAATTGGGCAAGCTGGTCGGTTTATCTCAACCCGCCGTAACGGAACGCGTGAAGCGTCTAGAAGAAAGCGGTGTAATCGAAGAGTACCGTACTATCATTTCCCCGCTGAAAATAGGGAGGTCGAGTACTTCCTATCTTCTTTTTCGCACACGGGATTGTCATGCCTTTCTTGATTTCTGCCGTTCGTCACCCGAAGTGATTGAATGTCATCGCGTGAGCGGAGAGCATAATTACCTGTTGAAGATCATGACAGATTCGATTGCTGGTCTTGAAGCATTTGGAGACCGATGCGATCAATACGGTACCTACACCACCCTCATCGCGATGTCCTCACCTATTGCAACCAAAAATCTCATCGAAGGAACGAATCCGGTTTAAATGTTTCATCGATCATCGGTCCTTAACCTGTCTTGGAAAATCATGTTTACTGGCGAACCAGGCGACGAGTAAGGCCATAACGATCAACAGGATCAGGGAAATAGGTAGGAAACGAGCGCCTGTCTGCTCCAGCAGGATGGCTCCGACGATCCCTCCCCCTCCGATCCCCAGGTTCCATGCTGTCACCAGCATGGATTGGGCAACATCGGCACTTTTGCCTCCGGCCTGCGCAATTGCAGTCTGTAATAACGTAGCCGCTCCGCCAAATGTAAGCCCCCAAGCGACTACTCCCAGAATGATCATTATCGGTTGATGGATAAAGATCCCCATTGCCAGCGATGCCAGCGCAAATAGAACAAGGCTAACCAGAATCAATAATCTCATGTAACGGTCAATCAACAGTCCAACAATCCATATACCGATTACCGAAGTCACTCCAAAGATCATCAGAACCAGGTCCACCCTTTCGGACAGCATCGTCTCGCCCAGATAAGGTGAGATATACGTGTACAGAATGTTATGGGCCAGTACCCAGGTCAGAACAACAAACAATATGGGACGAACCCCCGGTATAACAAAAATCCGATGAAGCGCAAGCTGATGACGTGCAGGCTCCCCCTCATAGTCAGGTACTTTCCAGAGCACCCACAATACAAGCACTACCGTCAATAATGAGACTGTTCCAAAAATAAGACGCCATCCTGCGTAATTGCCCAAAAAGGTTCCCAAGGGAACGCCCAATGCAAGGGCGAGCGGTGTTCCCACCATGGCGACAGCCATCGCTTTTCCCTTTAGCGAGTCTGAAACCATCCGGCGTGCGTAACCTGCAGTCATCCCCCACAACACTCCAGCAGATACACCCGCCATGAAGCGTGCAGCAAGGGTCAAACCATATACTGTAGATACGGCCGTAATCGTATTGAAAATCAGAAAACCGAAGATGCATAATAGCAGCAACGGCCTGCGTCTCCATCCACGAGTTGCTGTCGTCAGAGGAATTGCCGCCAGAATAGACCCCACCGCATACAAAGTGACGAGCTGTCCAGCCAAACCTTCTTTGATATTCAGATCTTTCGCTATTTGCGGCAGCAGCCCCGCCGGCAGGCTTTCTGTAAGAATGCATATAAATCCAGCCATGGCCAAAGCGAGTAGAGCTGACCAGGGAAGGCGTTCTTTTGCGATTGTGTTCGCGTTCACAAAAACTCTCCTTTATCCTTTATTTTTGTATAATCTAGAAGCCTCTGGCCTACAGAATAAGCTTATAAAATCGAACCCACATTTGGCATACATAATCAACGGCAGATCGAGCATTTTATAAGGATAATCCATTTAATTTCGGTGTTTCACTTCGAATTTCAATGTAAACGCTATTAAAGCAATTATCATCGCGTACTGGATCATTAAAGAGGATGGGAGAACAACGAAGGGAACATCGAAGATGACGAAGATGATTGATAGCACTTCTGATACTCGCTAGAATGATAAGATAATACATAGGCTTTGACTTCAATGCCTTTAAACACACACTGAAATCGGCTTCATAGAGGGGGACATCTCGATGTACAATCTTACATCCATTGAGCACCACACCAGGCTGCCCTCTAACGGCAACCCGTTCACACATACAGAAGGACAACTGTTATTGCTGCTGGAGGATGGAGAGATCTGTCTGACCGTGAATCGTCAGCATCGCGATCTTAAGGCAGGGTATTTTATTTTTCTCCAGGATGGCAAGCAGCTGCAGATTAGACAGACTTCCGCAGATCCATTACGCATCATCGCGTTGGAGATAGAGGGGCAAGTCTCGAATAGAGAGGATTCCGAAGAGGCTCTTATTCTCCCTCCCCTTTTTGAGCATAACCGTGTGGGTATTCTGCAATCCCATGAACGCGAGTTAATCAAAGAACTGCATATACTCTGGCAGAAGCATAATCATTGGCAGCAGATTCGTATCCAAGGACAATTTCTGCAATGGGTCGCAGATGTAGGAGAACGGCTTGAATCCACCTCCGATTATGACTCGGCCAGTCTTGTACTGGATGCGCTGCGTTACATGGAGCAGAACTATCAGACGCCGATTACACGCCAACAGCTTGCCGAACGGGCAGGTTTCTCCGAGGGGTACTACTCCCGTTTTTTCAAGAAAAACGTGGGCAAAAGTCCGCAAGAATATCTGACCGACATTCGAATGCATCATGCCAAACGGCTGCTCACCAGGCAACAAAGCTCCATACAGGATGTAGCCGCTCAAGTGGGTTATAACAACCCTTTATACTTCAGTCGTATATTCAAAAAAACCGTGGGCCTCTCGCCCACCGTCTATATTCATTCAAATCCACGCCAGATCAGGGTGGCCGCCATGAATAATCAATATACAGGTCATCTGCTAGCACTGGGACTGGAGCCTTGCGCCGCAACGGGTCCTTCTTTCAAAGCCGAAACCTCTTTGCTGGATCATACGCTTTTCATGAATGCCTATGAAGGGGATGCGCCCGATTCAACTACATTGCTCCGGGCTGAACCGGATCTGATTCTGACCAGTGAATATGCAGACGAGGCACATGTTCAGCAGTTGCACCAGATTGCACCTACACAGACGATTGCTTTTCAATCCCAGGACTGGCGCAGTCAGTTCCTCGAAATTGCTGAGGCGACCGGACGAAATCAACAAGCTTGCAGCTGGCTGGATGAATATGATGAGAAATCCCATCAGGCTGCAACCCATCTTCGTCAGCAGATTGGCTCTGCTTCAATCGTGTCGTTACTCGTTCGAAGTCAGGATTGTTTTGTTGCCGGCTACCGCCATATGGGTGCGGTCCTGTATCAGGATCTGCAATTGTCCACCCCTTCCCTGATCCATGAACAGCAGAGCCACTATATTGCTGAGGATTGGAAAATGGACGATCTGGACGCCGATTACATCATGCTAGTGTTCCACCCTTCGGTCAGTGATGCCGAGCAGCAGAGATGGTTGAACTCACCCTGGTGGAAAGCGCGGGAAGCGGTGAAGCGGGGGCGGGTTTATTTGGATCAGATGAATTATGTACTCGGTAGCTATAATGCCTTCTCGCATGATCTGTTATTACGGGAAATTCCCGAGCGCCTTCGGTCACTATCGTGCATGTGAATGGTTCCTTTTGTGCCTCGACGCACGGAATCTTCTCTCCTATACTAGTAATTGAGAATGATAATCAGTAAAGGGGAACATGCACATATGAATACAGATAGAAGAAACAAACGTGGATTCAAAACCAATTTGAAGGCAAGCATCATGCTAATGCTGCTGCTTATTCTGGTTGCCGGGTGCTCCAAGGCCGAACAAGCTTCTACGGGTGAATCTACTTCCACAACCAGTGAGTCAACAGAGAGCACCAACGGCACCTCATCGTCGGATAGCGAGGCAATCAGTACAGAGACACGCACCGTTGAGGGTATTAAGGGTCCTGTTGATATTCCTGCTGAACCCAAGCGTATCGCTGGCTTGACCTATGCGTATGCCGATCACCTCGTGGCATTGGGCATGAAACCATACGCCATGGTGACCCAAGTCGGTCAGGAGATGCCTGCCTATCTGAAGGACAAGCTCGAAGGCGTCATTCCACTCGGTTCAGTTAATGAATTCAACAAGGAAGCACTTCTAGACACAGAGCCGGATCTCATTCTGTCCAATGAAGTACTTGTTGATGAATACGACGCAATCAGCGCAATTGGACCAGTCTATATGAGTAGCTACTTCAGCAATTCGCTTGAATGGTTCAAGGATACAGCCAAAGTATTGGGCAAAGAAAAAGAGGCAGACGAAATCGTGGATCAGTTGTATCAAAAGGCGAAGGATCTGGGCACCAAGGTTGCTGCCAGCGATGCCGCGGATGATACCATTCTGATTTTTCGTTTGACCGATAAGCAGATTCAGGTATTTGCTCCAAGTGACAAATCACCTGACGCCTTCTATTCTCCGAACCTGCTGTACGATATAGCCGGACTCCATGCACCTGATCTTGCCAAAGCAGGCATCGTCATGAATGAAGTTATTGAGAATGTGTCGCTCGAATTGTTGCCTGAATTGAATCCGGATCGTATTTTCATGATCATCTCCGGTAGTGAAGCAGATAACGAACAAGCACTCACTAAGCTGCGTGACAATGCAGTCTGGAAAGGCCTGAAAGCTGTGAAAAGTAACCAGGTCTACATGGTGGACAACACGGTCTGGGTAGCTGGATTTGGACCGATTGCCTATGGCCAGGTTCTGGATGAAGTAGAACAAGCTTTGCTTGGAAACTGAACGCAAGATGACTAGAGATTTGCGGCATAAATAAAAAAAAACAGGCATGTCGTTTACATGAAGGGGGAAGGCCCTCAACGTAAATGCATGCCTGTTTATGTTTATGTTTATGTTTATGTTTATGTTTATGATTTTGTTTCTCATTTTAATGTATAGCCCCCGAGATAAGTTTCCATCAGTTCATTAGAGAGCTGAATAGCTTCGGAACGATTCGTTGCAGGCATCGAGAGCATGAGCCCATCTTCGGCGCTCCAGCTTTTACTGTTCTGCTCTCCGCTTGAATCCTCCTCGGAAATGGCGATGGTGAGTTTGCTGAATGCACGATCAACAAATAGTGTTCCGTATAGGAAGATATCCGTTTTCCCATTTTCAAAAATGATGTACTCCATCGATCCGTATCCTTTATGAAAACGAATTTTGAGCATCTTTTGATCTTCGGGTACAGGGAAAGGCTCACCTTCAATATCAATGGTTCCTTTGAATATGTAATCACCCGAGGTCGTTAGATAACGCTTGCCATCCATCTTGATATGAACCGTTTGCTCTGGCTCCCTGTTGTCTTCTCCCCCAGCCGATACTTTACACCCACACCATCAAGATGGATCGTTCTGGGCAGAAACAGAAGAACCACACTGATCACAATCATCAATACCCAGATGGCAAGCACGATCGAAATGATTTTTTTCCTCATAGTCCATCTCCTCAACTCATCGGTCTACAACTTTTGAAGATATACTGTCTCTTCCTGATCTTCATTCCCTTGAATATGGACAGGGATGGGAAAGTCTTCATTCCCCCCCTATCAAAGATGGCATATGAATTAATTACAAATTATAACATATAAACTACTCGCATAACGGTTTAAAGCAATTCACTTACTTTCATTACGGCACGGAATCAGGCCTATGCTTACAGATGCCTTAAAACGCACGGCTGAAATTGGCACACAACTTTTGCATACAACAAAAAAACCGGTCACCTCGTGACCGATTCAATCAGCTCCTCGGGGAGCGTTGGCAAATATGAGCGAATGACAAGGAGCCCATGATTGCTCTCCTTAATGTTACTCCAGAACGGCTTCTTTGGCTGAGCTGCTGATCGAATATACAAAGGCCAGTTTTTGCTTCCACGCAAAAAAACAAAAACACCTCCGTATTCCGTCCATGATGACAGCAGAGCAATATGCCTTGGAAGGTGCTTTGTGATGACGATCATAGAATGGTTAATCTGTAATGGCGTGTGAAGGGTTACAACTTGTCCACCTGTAATAATGTTACCGGCTTCACCGTACAAGCTGGACTAATCTGCTCCTCAGTCAGTATGTTCAGTTTGATCAGGCTTTTCAGCTTATGACTGTCCACCTTGGACAGAAGTCGCCAGATGTCCGGATCGGGAAGGGAAGCATACAGCTTCTGATCATTATATTCCTTGCGGTGCTGAAGCACCGTTTTCACAGCGTATCCGCCAACTTGCGTCTCATAGACGCCCTGCTCCTCACAATACCCGACAATCTCATCTCGTAACACAGATAGACGTTGTTCAATTTCTTTTTGTTGCTGTTTTAATTCAAAATAGGTTTGCACCTTCTGTTCCATACCCATCACGCTCCTCTATACCATAGGTATGCAGTGAAGGATAGTTTAGGACACTACTACAGCAGTTCATCATTTAAATATGAATTATTGCCAATAATCTTTTTAATCCGTTGCATCACACCCGGCCCCAGAGGAACATTAGACACTCGCTTTAATAGAATCCAGCGCAAACAAGCCATCGCTTCAAAAATCTCCGCATCGTCTGGTGTGTATTCCGTCAGACTCTTGAATAGAGCACTGTACATCTTACCGTTTCGTTCCCCCGTATAGATCGTCATCAAAAAAATGGACCACGCCATATCGTATCTGGGATCACCACGCTGACCATTTGTCCAATCGATGATCGCATATTGATCACCTGCCTCCAGAACATTTCCCAGGTTATAATCACCATGGATCAAATGATCTTGCCTCAACTCAGTCCGTTGAAGAAGGGTCGTCAGAATCTGATGCATATCCTCATGCAGTTCAATGGAGGGAAAAAAATATCCAACGAAATCATATTGTGGTATGTAATTTGCAGCCGCGTTACCTGCATCCTTTACATCATAACCGTGGACCTGAATTAACTTTTGAGCCAATTGCTCCAGCTTGGTTTTGCTTAACTTGGCTATAGGCTCCCCGTCATAACTTGTTAACAGGACTTGATTAGAATCCACATCCACGCCCCAACCGTAGGGTTGGGAGACTTTTATTCCACTCTCGTATAGTTGAGATAATAGTTCATACTGGTTGCGAATATTGGGTTTGGAATCCTTGTTCCATATCTTTAACACATAAGCGTGATCGGCGCATTCTATCTTCACAACATCTGCTTCCAGCCCTGGTGACAGGGGAAGCACCTTGTATGGTTTTTCAGTCAGAATGCGAATTTCTTCGCTCAACTCTATCCAACGGATACTTTCCAGCGTTAACTTCATTTTGCCCAACCCTTCTCTGTGAATTAGCATTTGAATCTTTCTGTCTCCTCTTCACTCTAGTTGTCGAGTGGAATTAGTCCTTTACCAATGAAATTGGCAGACACAGGCTTCTTGTCCAGTTCTCTGGACCATACCGATAATTGCCCCATATGGTGAATCTCATGAGCAATCACGTGACGCATCACTTCTCCCCACGATTCCTTGGCGATGGAGCTATCCAATTCGGGATCAATGTAAGGTCTCTTTTCCATGCTGGGATCCCAGGATAGAACAAATGCTTCCACATCAGGTCGCAGCTTGCGGTCGAATTGTCGTACGGCTTCCAGTGTTTTATAATTATCAAAATTCTCCATACCATCCGGTTTGCCCTGCAATACTTGGAGCCAGCTCCACTCTACATCGATGATATGAAAAAACGTTTGCAAAATATTGCCTACTCCCCCCGTCCGAGGTCGAAGCAGCTCTTCCAGCGGTACATCCTCACACCACTGAAACCATTGCTCACGCACGATCCAGTTATAACGAAAGAAAGATTCCATTTAGCTATTCTCCTTTTCTATATAATTGAACTAAAAAATATTTACACTTGCCACTCCAATGACAGAACAACCTTCCGATCGCTGTTATCCCCAGATTTTTTGGAATCCCTTTTTCAAAGGGGAAAATCCGGGGATAGCCTATGCTTCCGATGTAGCTTTCTTTCAGAAAGCTTTTAGGCGAACGCTCCGCTTCTTCAGGTTATTTCTGCCCTCTACGTTCTCGTGTAAATGTTTAGTTCAATTTATATATCATGCTTTTTAAGTATTTTGATCAGTTCCATATTTGCAAAAGTTTTGTCCGAATGTTCAGGGTCTCCGCAAATCCCGCTAATTTGATCAAATCCCGATTTGGTCCAAAATCGTAATGCAGGCCAATTTTTGAGCGCCACGTTGATTCTGTGGCCCCAATCTATTCGTGCCTTCTATCATAACCCATGATATGGTAAAAATAAAAGAGCCGCGATCGTCGCAGCTCCTACTCTTTTGGCGTCGTTATTCTCTTCTTTACATAGAGTAAAACATGAATTCCAGCGTATATAAACAGGACATTAAACAGATAAAGAAGGGCATTCACATTTACACTGGAAAGAAACCAGATCGTATCATCAGGTGTCTTATAGTGATAATCAGTAAAGAACCGGAATGGAAAACCATACTCTGTTCGTAAAGTACCCTCCGTGTAGGCTGTTCCTGGAATAAAGATCAAACCTAATACAGCAAGCCAAGCCGAAAGATTAAATATTCTTTTATTAAACGTCAATTCATCTCATCCATTCATTACATTTTCGGTATCCACCACATTCGCAAACATACTCAGAACCGAATTGTGATGTTCTATAATTTGCTCAGCTTGAAGAATGTTGGAATTCCATGTGCTGTGAGCATCACGAACCAAGGTTAGTGCATAGCCAAGGCTACTTGCTCTGCGACAAGTCGTATCCACGCATATTTCCGTCTGCATGCCAGTCAGAATAAGATCCTTCACTTCGTTTTCTTGTAATTTCATGTTCAGATCTGTTTCGTGAAACGAATCCGGTGTAAGCTTTTCAATAATAAGGTCACCAGTGATCGGCGCAATGGACGGATGAATCGCCCAACCTGCCGTTCCACGCTCAAGGGGACTGCCTGCTCCTTCACTGTGCTGAATGTAGATAACGGAGTGACCTTTTTCCCGAGCCTTGAAAATGACGTGTTGAATTTTCTGAAGCAATACGTCCCCCTGATATACGGGATCTGATTCATCGAACATGGCTACCTGAACATCGATTACAAGAAGTGCACAGTGGGTTGGCATCTTATATTCCTCCTGAAAAATAATATTAAATTAGCACTTGTTATGACTCCTTCTTCCGTTTTCGCACCGTTAACAAACCTTCCAAACCCAGATCGATCAACACAAATAGTATAGCAGCTAGGACGCCAAATAAGCTCAAAACTAACGACTCTTTAAAATTTAAAATTTCTTCTCCAGCACCCATGAGTAAATAATAGATATACATACCTAAGACTCCAGCACATGCGTAACCCAGTATTCTCAGACTTAGATACAAGGCATGATTAACGAACTGAATTCTGCTCAACAGATAGTCCAGCAATAAAGATAACGGTAGCCCGATCAATGTGATCAGGGGAGTCGCATATACAAGATAAACAAGAATATAGAAATCAAAGCTGTAAGATTCATTCATGGATATGATACTTGCAATTAAAGTAAAACTAATGATGGTTAGAACGGTCGTCAGAAGCTTTCTTCCAATGTTCATCTCACCACTCCCATAAGGTTATCCATATACAATGAATGTTTCCTATGCGTCAGATTCTCCCGGTTGCCACCCGATTTCTTGGGACCATAGATGAGCTTTCTCTAAAATGCTCCACACCATCGGTCCTTTGCCTTCCACGTATTTTGGACGCTGGTCCTTGTATAATGCCATAAGCCGGTGCTTCTCTTCTACATATTTCAATCGATCCTCTGGATGTTGCCTCAAATAATCTCTAAAAAGCAAGTTCATCTGCTCAGAGAAACTCCCTGCTTGTCTTACATGTACATGTGTTCTCCTGCTTCCGGGCACTTCACGAAAATATCGCTTGGTATTATCGGGATTTTCTTCTCTAAATACGAAGCCGGCCGCTTCGATTTCTTGTTTGTAGTTAAGCAAACCATCATAATCAGATACGGAAATTTGTATATCTATGATCGGCTTGGCATCCATTCCGACGATGGAAGTTGATCCGACATGATCAATCCGCACAGCCGTCTCTCCCAACGCCTCTCTTAAATTCATTCCGGTATCGAGGAACATGTGCCTCCAAGCAGGATCATACGTTGCAATTCTCCATTGATCTTCCATGTAGTCCTCCCTTCAATTTCATTAAGTATAGTTTCTATCATCATTTCTCTACACGACTCTATAAACCATGTGAGATGCTTCGTCTCCTGAAAGGAAACCTAATTTGGTATATAAACAGTCAGCCTTATTTCCTATAGTAACGAACAAACGAATGGTTGGAGAGAAACCTTCCAAATGAGAAATCGCCTTGTATAACATATATCTTCCTAGACCCTGATTACTATAGCCCGGCTTAACCGATATATCATACACAAGAGGCATATCCTCCCACATCGAAATCAAACAAAATCCAACGACCTCGTTCGTCTTTTTATCTACTAAAACCGATGATGCATTCAACAGCTCATCCTGACGGTTATGTTCAAAATAATAACTCACGTCATCCCGATATGTATCCAGATTTCCCTCATCCATTCCTCCACGATATGATTCGTTCATGACTTGAACAATGCTTGGCAAATGTTCCAGTTGGGGTTTAATACAAATACAATCAGTATGGAGGTCATTTTCGATCTTCTCTGTAGGTCTAATCATACATTTCCTTGTGTTTAAAACTTCGAAACCAGCCGACTTCAACACATCAATATGTTCAGCCAGAACATTGTAAGCATCTACCTTTGACTGCCCCCCTGAATTTTGAATGGCATAATCCTTTAAGAAATGAACCATATCTACAGTCAACGTGGATGGAGGGATCATAAAGAAAGATCCAAGTTCATTACTTGTCAAAGAAATCCCGCCCACTCGTTGATTGTTTTGATAGATCCAATAACAATCACTTGCGTCTAGCATCATTTCTTGAAGAGATGCCCAGCTCGGTCTAAACCAGATATTCTTTCTATACGTCGCAAAATACTTGGCATAGCTAGTTTGATTCGCTGCTACTAACGAATATGAAGTCTTATCACTCATTGCCTTCTCCCTCTCTACTACAACTTACTTCTCGGTGGTTATCCAAATATGTTGTAATCTATATTTGATTCTCAGCATACAACTCATTCTTTGCTACGGCTATATAATACATAAACAAGTGCTACTACACTTTTGTTTGAGAAATCACGAGAATTGACAAAAAAAGAGAAGGAACAAAAGTCCCTCCCCTTACCTTTTCAGATATAATCACACTTAAATTTAGAAAACTCAGCTACAGAACCTTCTCCGCTCGCGTATAGACCAATGAGCACCCCTGTAAATCCCCCGGCAACTTCTGAAGAAAGGTATTTCGTCTGTGCTGTACCTAAGAGGATGTCCTTGCCATCTGCATGAATTAGGAAGCTGTAGCGTTCATGGCTTGCCTGTATAACCAATGTGGCATGATGATCACTTCCCAGTTCAACTTCATTTTCGACTGATTTGATATCCCCAATATTCAGACGCTCAATCACCTTATACCCGCTCTGCTCTTTGCGAATGGCCAAGTCATAATGGTGCTGTTCATCCATATAGATGGTGATGCCTGCCTCGCCATTCGTAAGACTAACGTCAACAGAGATGGTCGCATCAAAGTCTTTTTGGCGTAGGCCAATGAATGTCGGGGATGCTGGAACATCCAGTGTCACTTCGGTTCCTTTTAACTTTAAGTTGCTTTGCTCTAACAAATAATTTTCTGTATTGGGATGACGAAGATAACACCAGTCCAGATTCCAATCCGTGTTCTCAAACGTATAGCTTTTCTTCTCTTGTTGAATGACTATGTCGGAAATACGATCAGTGTCAAAACTCATAAGCGTCGTACCTTCATGCCCTGCCGTAAACCAGCCTTCCTCATCAAAGTTAACTGGCGTAAGGAATACTTCTCGGCCCAGATGATGATAGGTAAGCCATTGTCCACTCTGACGGAATCCCAAATGGAAAATCCACCAGTTGCCTTCCTTGTCCTGAATCAAGTCGCCATGACCAACCCCCTGCAATTCGTAACCGCCCAGATTACGGTTGGTCAGAACAGGATTCTTGGCATAGGGCTCGAAAGGACCCGAAGGAGAATCTCCCCGCGCATACGTGACCATATGACCGTATTCGGTTCCGCCTTCAGATGCCATGAGGTAATAGTATCCATTGATTTTATACAAATGTGGGCTTTCCAGATAACGTCCGCCTGATCCTTGCCATATTGAACGGCTTGGAGTCTTTTTGCGACCTGTTTCAATGTCAATTTCACACTGAATGATTCCCCCAATCCCTTCATCATCGGTCCCGTTGCTCATAAAGAAGGCCTTACCATCTTCAAAATACAAATCCGGATCGATTCCCCCTTGATCCACAATAATCGGTTCTGACCACTCCCCGTATATATCGTCAGTCCATATGTAGAAATTCTGACGCGTCGTGTCGTTCGTCGTGGTCATATAGAATCGCCCATTGTTGTATCGAATTGTAGGGGCGAAGACACCTCCAGAGCTGCCCACCGTCTCCAGACGAATCTGGCTTTTTCGAGTTAAACAATGACCGATTTGGGTCCAATTCAATAAATCTTTGCTTTCAAAAAGCGGGACACCCGGAAAATACTGAAAAGAACTGCACACCAGATAATAAGTGTCATCCACCTTGCAGATGCTCGGATCAGGATAGAATCCTTTAATAACCGGATTATTGTATTTCATTTGAGCCACCTCTTTTTCTATAATTCATATATTTAAGAATCCAACTTTATAAGTAGATAAAAAAATTAAACACTATCGCAAACATACTTTCAATGCATTAGAGTTGAAGAGTCCAGTTAAATTCATTAAATTAATATATATATGATTTCAATAGATCTGGTTAGGAGATTGTTAAAGATGATCAAAGCGAACGGAGATCCAAAATTCATACCATTATACGAAGCGCTGGCAAGCGAGGTTAGATGGAGGATCATGGATTTGATTGCAGATAGCGAAATGAATGTCAAGGATATTGCGGCTGCGTTAGAACTTAGCCCCTCCATCGTCACGATGCACATACGAAAGCTTGAGCAAGCCGGACTGATTGATAGCCGTAGGATACGCCTGAATGGAGGCACGCACAAATTGTGTTTCCTCAAACAAAATAACATTGAGATCGAACTACCATCCCCCAGCCGGACAGCAAGAATTAGAGAGCAGACAATTTCAGTGGGGCACTATACTGCATTTGAAATCCATCCTACCTGTGGACTTGGAACACACGAGAAAGAAATTGGTGTTTGGGACGACCCACGCTACTTTCTTGATCCTGAGCGGGTTCACGCTGCCATCCTTTGGTTTGGAAGAGGTTATGTCGAATACAAAACGCCTAACTATATACTTCCCGATCAGACTGCTAACGCCATTGAAATTTCAGTGGAACTGGCTTCTGAAGCCCCGGGTTTAAGAGATCATTGGCCATCGGATATCCGATTTACGTTTAACGGCATTTCGCTTGGAACGTGGACAAGCCCCGCTGACTTCGGAAGAGCTGCCCGAGGCAAATATACACCAACATGGTGGCATCGCAATGTGAATCAATATGGATTATTAAAGACGATTCGTGTTGATGACTCGGGTACGTATATGGATGGAGAGCGGATGTCGGACGTGACGATCGAGGATATCAAACTGGAGCAGCCATTCTGGACGCTTCGTTTCACAGTTGACGAGGAGGGGGCTAACGTCGGGGGATTAACACTTTATGGTTCCGGGTTCGGCAATCATGACCAGGATATTGTCATACGCGTACAACGCTAATCTTTCTTTATGTAGTAACGAATAATCCCGTTCTTCTCTTCAAACGTATTCCTTTGAATGAACGGTCCATCAGGAACTAGCTTTACATCATCCATTGTTGTTGAAAAATAAGTGATTGGTTTCCAACATGCTTTATAGGGGATAGAGCCTTCTATTCCAACAAATTCTTCCTGGTTGTATTGAGATTTATCTATAAATGATGCTTCATAGATAAAATCAATTTCATGACCTAATTCATCTTCTATCCCAAAAATATTTTCAATAACGGAAATTAATCGGGGCTCTTCGATCTCTTGATCCAACTCTTCCTTGAGCTCCCTGATCAGAGTTTTCTTACTGTTCTCACCGAACTCTATCGTTCCACCAATAGGTCTGTAGAAAGTAGTTGAAATATCCGGGAAGTTAATTTCCTGAACCAAAATGCGATCTTCTTTCCTCAAAATAGCTAATGAGACAGAACGAATTTTCATTTTTTCTCCTTAACCTATGTTTGTTTTTATTCCTTCGTACTAAATGTCTGAATATACTTTCTGGCATCGTCTCTGAATGTTTCCGTATAATGATCATTTGTATAATCTTTTAACACCTTTCGCCAGAACGCTATTGCAGGTGTGTTACTCTCCATCTGAGCAAGTGCCCAATTGGCTTTGTATAACTCAAATATCTGCATCGCAGCAGCATATCCAACCCCACTTCTTCTAAACTTCTTCAGGATCATAAAGTCATAGATTACATGTGTAGGATCTGGATCGGTATCTAAATTTTCAAGTAGTACAATCACAAAGCCGGCTATAGTGCCAGAAATCGTAATGAAATATGGCCTCCACCTGTTATCACCTTCCCAAATGAAGTCAATATTCACATCGTATTTACCTTCTTGATTGATATCCTCGCTTGTAAATTCGCTGAAATCATAATGGTACAGTTGATACAGATTCGATAACATATTTTTCTCTGCCAACGTTACTGGAGTGAGGTCTACTATCATACTGCCTCCCTATAGTTCTCTTTTAAATTTCACGCTGAGCATTGGTGCTCCAACGGATAGAGCTATTGACGGCTCGAACGCATCGCCTTTACATGTTTTAAACTACTATCGTTTAAGAACTCTTTATAGACTTCGGATTCAACGGCGTAGATCGCCACTTTTCCTTGTGAATTATGATGAATACCCCAACCGTAACGCTTACCCAACGAAGAAGTACGAAGACAGGGTTGTCCCTTAGAGAAAAACTTGGTTCTCTCTATGGATCTTTGTTCGTCGGGTATATCATTGCGCTGCGCGAACACTTCAAACATGACATCCTCTTGCGTATATTGATAAGGGTGGTTTGCTATCATTTCATATTGTATAACTGGAACGGTTTTACTGCCGTTTTTGGCTTTGGGGATCTCTGCCACTTTAACAGGGCAATCTTCTGCTACTGCAATAAAAGTTTCATAGTAGTTCATGTCTTTCATCTATATATCCTCCCATCAATTCATAAAAAAATATGGATACGAATATACAATCAAGCTGGAGCTGTTTTATAAATATTTCTTAAAAGCCTTGCTGGATTCCCCATCGTACCCTAACTTCGTGTAGAAGCCGTGTGCCTCGTACCTGGATGAACCGCTGGTGAGAAACACCTTTATACAATTTTTCTGTATGCATACATCCTCTATATACTTCATAAGTTCAGATCCATATCCCTTGCTCTGCACATGCTCCGTAATGATAACCCGCTCAACCACGCCAAAAGGTCTATTTTCCACTAAAGCATCCAGACAAATATGTAAATGCGCAGTCCCAATAACCTGATCATCGACTTCGTAAACAAATAAGAAACTGTTGGGATTATCCCTTACTTCTTCAATCCGCTCCGCCAGTACCTTCGTATTCAGGTTGTTCGGTAATAATTCTTTGTACAACCTTTCAATAACCTCGACATCCCTTGCTTCGGCCTCTCTGATCATCAGGTTCCACTCCTCAACTTAAATAGTAAATTAAATGATAACTACGTCCATAATAACCCAAAAAGCGGTATATGCGAACAGTAACTTCCTCTTTTCCCACCTGCTGATTAGCGGTTCTTTCCTTACAGGTCCAGAACAAAAAACCACGGTTTCCCGTGGTCCATCCATTCCAGTATGCTCTATTCTACCGATCCACTTACCAGTCTTCCTTCAAACCATACCGCTTGTCGCGCAGACCTTCTGGCAACCGCCTCTGCCGAGCAACTTGCTTCTACCAGTACAAAACTAGCTGTATCCCCTACCTTCGGCCATACCTGTTGTCCCTCTGAATCCAGTGGAGTGATACCACTTGTGACAAATGCAAGAGACTGAGCCAAGGAGCGTTCATCGTTATACCCGTACAATTCGGCAAAACGGCCGGCTTTCTCCAGTTGATCTCCATTCCCAAATGGAGACCAATGATCCGTCAAACTGTCTGTCGCCAGCTTCACGTTCACCCCATGTTGATGGAGCATCGGAAGTGGCATCATCATTTTACCGATAGGCACGGTCGAAGCAACGCTCATACCAAGGGAGGCCAATCGCTTGGCCATATCTTCCGCTTCTTGCTGCTCCGCACGGGCGAACCAGAACGCATGGCTTACGGTAACTTTACCCTGAAGTCCTGCTTCTTCGGTCAGATCAGCCAATTGCAGCAACGTTTGTTTACCCGGTTCTCCAGAATCATGCAAATGAATATCGATGCCTGCCTGATATTGAACAGCCAGTTCGACCATTGCGTTAAGCGATTTCTCAATATGCTCGTCCACGGTGTGAGGATCAAGTCCACCTACATGAGTAGCCCCTTCCGCCATGGCTTGACGCATGAGTTCAACCGAATTAGAGCGGAGAAGTCCATGCTGCGGGAAAGCGACGATTTCAGAGGATATTTTGCCCGAAAATGACTCCAATGCCTGCTTTGTAGCTTCCAGCCGTTTCAACCCACTGACCGGTTCAATATTGCAATGACTGCGCACATGGGTGGAACCATATCCCTGAATCAGGCTCAGAATGCTCTCCGCCTGACGCTTTGCATCGGGTAATAGCTTGGGCAGCAACACTTTCTCTTCTTCGATACGTTCGAAAATGCTGGAGATGCGTCGAACCGCTTTCCATGGTGCATCATAATACGTTTTATCCAAATGAATATGGGCTTCCTCGAACGAAGGCAGTAGCAGCAATCCTTTACCATCAACCTTTGGCAACTCGCTTGTTAATTCCGTATCCCCGTCCATGATGGCTGCAATGACTCCATCTTCAATCCGCAGATGACCAAGGCTCGTCCGGGTGCCAGTTACCTGCCCGTCTTCCATCACATAACTTTGCTCCAATGATACGTTGGTTAACCAGTATTCCTGCTTCAACATGGTCACTCCCTCTTTCCACTCGGTCTATCTAGCATCGAGTACCGATTCATCTTCTGTGGTCAATGGTACCATAGGACCTCATTCAGCAAAAATAGTTAAAACGTTGGTGTTCCATACGATTATCGTCTAGATATTATTGGACTTCCCCATTAGTATACGAAGTGTAATATATCCCAAAACTTGAATCACAAATACCATAGCCACAAATTCAACCAGAATGCTGTTGCCTGCATTTAAATCAGTCATGATATCCTTCAAAATTAGACCGGGTTGCTTCAAGACATCCCAACTATTCCACCGATTAAATCTTCCGATGTATACCCCTAGACTGCTCAGAAGTAAAACAACGCCTACAACTACCATACCGCTAAATGGGTTTAATCGTTTATTTAACAATTTGTGAATTTGATGTATCGAGCAAATGGATAGAAGTAAACCCAGTATGGCTAAGACAAATGTTAGGCTGAGGCTATACCAGAAATCAATATTAACCCAGAATTTAGTTTCCCCCTGAGGATCAAAGTATCTGAATGCATGCAAAATTTCTGTGAAAAGATATGCCGAATTCGGTAGAAAGAACAACCAGCCTGCACACATTACCCCGACTAGTGCGATGCTCGTTCTTGTAAGTTTCCTATTGCTTACATAACTAATCGTTGATGAAATGATGAATGGAACCCATGCTAAAAAAATGTCCCACGTTAAAAATTGATACATGTTCGTGTTTGATTTGGTACGTAAGTAGACAGCAACAAGTAGACAACCTATGGTAGCAACGATTAAAACACTACTCATTTTTAAATAAATCGTATTTTTATTATTGTTCATTTCTTCGCTTCGATTTCCCTTTCCTTGGTGGTATGCAAGTGCAGTCCTGATAACCTGATCATCCATTTCATAAACGAACTGTGACTCCGCCTTCCTAGTAATACACGTCCATCATAACCCAAAATGTGGTATATGCAAAAATAGCGGCGTGAACCCAGAAGGAAAAGAAAAACTTTTGTGGTATTTGCATTCCTCTTCCATTCTCCTCACTCCTAACAGTAGAGAATGCAAAAAAACAGGCACTAGGGAGTGCCTGTACATATTTAGAACCAAGCAAAGTACTTAGCTAATAGTTCACTGCTTCTTTTTTATATGAAAATATGATGATCAGAAATTAAACCGCGCATGGCCGCCATCCGTCACGCCTTCAATCTGTTCAATATCCAGCAGTCTTCGCTTCATCTCCAGTCCTCCGCGAAAACCGGTCAGCTTGCGGTTGGCACCGATAATGCGATGACACGGCAGCAGCACCGGAATGGGGTTGGCTCCATTGGCTGCCCCAACAGCTCGCACCGCTGAAGGTCTTCCCACCGCAGAAGCAATGTCGCCATAGGTTCTTGTCTCACCATAAGGAACATTCCCCAACTCCGTCCATACCTGCTGTTGGAATGTCGTTCCGATCAAATCAAGTGGAATTTCGTCTGTGAAAGCCACCTTGTCTCCGGCAAAATAGGATTGCAGCCAATCCATCATGCCCGTATGCTTCAACGCTGCTTGATTCTCTTCGAGCTCCACTCCAGGAGCAATTCGGCCAATCCAACTACTCCAATCTTCCAGCGTTTCATTGGGCATGATGACACGGCATAACCCTTTTTCGGTGGCAAGCAATACCCACGGACGACCGTCTAATTCCATTTTGGTCCACTTGATGCTTTTTCTCATACGTCAATCGTCCTTTCCCCTCGTAGGTTTTATATCTGGTTTCTTTTCTCGTTATGCACACATACTACACACGAATCCGTTTTATCGCTTTCCGTCTCATGCTGCGGATGATCTGCTTCGTCTCCGGATCAACACGATAGGACTCCGTTATTTTCTGAAGAGCCTTATTATACGTAAAGTCGTCCAAGGTATTGTCCTGCAAATAACGTAGCGTGGCTTCAGGCTGTTTCACATAAGCGATGGAAATCGCCCAGGCCACTGCCATTTTCACATAGTACCCTTCGTGATGAATGGTATCTAATGAAGCAAGCACTCTGCTGATATATTTTTCTTCCATATAAAAGTTCAACAGCATTACAACCCCGAAGCGAATGTCGTATTCCTGGTTGGATACCAGATAGGCCTGCAAGAACTGCCACACTTGATCCAGATGTGCCTTTGTATATTTCAAACCACCGCAGAAGCTGTCGCATACAGACCAGTTATCTATTTTGGGAACAAACCAGGCAATATGCTGCAGGAGTTCCTCCATATCTGCTTGGGCATGACCGATGACCATCGCTTGCAGCATCACTTCTTCAAAATAATCATCATCAGCGGTTTTCAGGTAGGCACGCCAGTCCTCTTTGACGATTTGTTTCGCCATCTTGCGTATTTCAGGCAGTCTCACACCTAACAGATTCGTGATATTCGGAATGAGCGCAGCCGAGAATTTCTGATATTCCGGTTCAACCAGAGATAACAATTGTGTTCTTACAACCGATTCCACATGTCTCCTCCTCATCGGGTTTTCTACAACAAGTATATCCCGGCAGCATCCATTTGTAAGCCCATATCGAATGTTTTAGCAAGATTACAATATGCATTTCCCGTGGTCGCTGTTTAACTTCCATTCCATTTCGTTTAAGAATACGGAGTTGAAATATGTTCAACCAAACATTTACACAATAACGGAGAGGACAGAAATAGCCTGAAGAAGCGAAGCGTTCGCCTTTATCCCCGGATTTCCCCTTTTTCAGAAAGGAATCAAAAAAATCTGGGGATAACAGCGATCGGAAGGTTGTTCTGTCATCGGAGTGCCAGTGTAAATATTCATTTGTTGAACCCATATAGAAAGGAGACTACATATGAATCGATCCCATCCCAAAAAAGATTTTTCGGTTGAAGAGATTACGGAGCTCCTTGTGCAATTCGTGCAAACCCAAAACCTGACCGAATTTTACAAATGGGCCAAAGAACTTCATCCCTACGACCTTTCTCTGGTATATAAAAAGTTCCCTGAACAAGAGACGAAACGCTTCTTGCTCTTATTCAAACCGGACGTTCTCGCCGACATGGCAGAAGCGCTCACGCTTCACGAACAGGTGCATCTATTCGAACAGTTAGGCCCGGAGCGCACTCTTGAAGTCATGCAGCAAATGGACAAAAGTGATCTGATTCGCTTCATGCATGATCTACCCCTCCAACGCAGAGAAGAACTGTTGTCCAATATGAATCTCGACCATTCAGCCATTATCCGCTCCGTGCTGAACTATCCACCGGAAACGGCTGGACGAATCATGACCGATCGTTACCGTACCCTGTTATCGCATGAAACCGCAAAGGAAGCACTGAGAGAATCGCAGGCTACGCTGCACATTCCTGCGACCAGTTATCTGTATGTCACCGATGATGAAGGCAAACTGGTCGGAGTCGTGAGTTATCAATCCCTTGCTCAGGCAGATGACAACACCAAAGTGGAAGAGCTGATGACTCGGCGTGTCATCCATGCAACAGTCGATATGGACCAGGAAGAAGCTGCACAGCTACTGCAGCGTTATGAGTTTATGGCTTTACCTGTCGTGGATGAAAACCGCAGATTATGCGGTGTTATCCAAATGGACGATGTCATTGATATTATTATGGACGAAGCCAGTGAAGACATCGCCAAGATGGGTGGCGGCAGTAAAGATATCGATTTTGATACCAAACCATTGGTTGCTGTCAGACGTCGCCTTCCTTGGCTGATTTTATTGTTATTTATCGGATTGATCTCAGGCAGCATCGTGGATTTTTTCGAAGACACACTGAATCAGGTTGTGGCACTGGCGTTCTTCATGCCCATGATAGCCGGTATGACGGGGAATACGGGTACACAATCCCTTGCAGTGGTTGTACGTGGCTTGATTGGACGCAAGCTGGACAAGGCTACAGTGCTCGCGCTTATTGGCCGAGAGATTAAAGTAGGCACAATGATTGGACTTGTATGCGGTTTGCTGATCACGGTCATCGCCTATTTCTGGCAAGGTGACTGGCTGCTCGGAGCGATTATTGGAGTATCACTATTCTTCACCCTGGTTATCGGAACATTGACCGGTACTTGTATTCCTCTTCTGCTCAGTCGTTTCAAAGTAGACCCTGCGGTCGCCTCCGGTCCATTAATCACAACGTTGAATGATATATTGTCGTTGTTTATCTATTTCGGCATCGCAACTCGTTTTCTGGATGCCTTAATGTAAATTAGCCTTTCAGTCTTTATTCATTGAACAGGTGCTTTAATACAGTAACCAAAAGACTCAACTTCCTTTGTACATACAGTGAAGTTGAGTCTTTTGGTGTTATTTTCAATCTAAAGGAGAACTGCCTTATGCTTCATTTTAATGTATTTGCTATTTCAACTAATGTTTGATAATCGTATAACGGTTCAAGATTGTTATTTTTTCCTGAAATAAGAGAGTACGTTAAACCCTCGTTTCTCCAATAGATGGCACTTATATGTCCGTCTCCTTGGTCCCACGTTTGCGAACCATTAGATAATTTTTGACCTTTCTTCCCATTCGGAGGTGTATCCACCTTTGAGTTTGTAATCATAGTGATCAGGTTCAATCCTTCATCCGTATTTGCATACGTGATTTCTACTGCTTCAAATGTACCATTGGTATCTAAAATCCTTGCTGATTTTTGAGTAACTTGGAAAGGAACTGACGGTTGTTTGATTTCAAAAGGGGTCCTAGCTTCCGCCTCTTCAAATGAAATTTCAACTGGAGGACTTAGATCCAAATTATTGATTGGTTGGATACCTTCCCCATTTTTTAAGCAGGCAGACAATAAAAGAGGTATCATACATAGGAACAGCGACTTACTTACAGCTTTCATTTAATCACCTCGATATCAGAGTAGTTACTTCTATGACGTTTCTATTAGCTGGAAAGTTATGATTTTTTTCCACTCATGTGCATTCTGCTGCAATAATGTACTATAAGCCAAAGCCTCCCCGGAGTATGATCATGTAACTACAACTTGGGGAGGCCCTATGAATCTTACATCTTTTTTCATCTATTGTATTGTCGTTACCTTTACACCTGGCCCCAGCAATATTGTGATTCTCACTTCCGTCGGGCAGGTTGGTCCCCGGAAAACGATGGAGTATGTGTGGGGTGCCACCGTTGCATTTGGCTTATTACTAGCTGCTTCTGCTCTTCTTAATCATCTTCTCGCTGAGATATTGCCTGGCATTCTCCATGTGATGCAGATCGTGGGTAGTGTCTATATGATATATCTGGCTTATCAAGTCTATAAAATGGGTTCCACCGAGACGGCATCGAAGCAAGTTACGGGGTTTCTAAACGGTTTAATCATGCAGTTTGTGAATCCAAAAGTGGTTCTGTTCACGTTCACTGTCATTCCCAGTTATGTTCTGCCGTACTACGATAGCACCATGTCAACGTTTCTGTTCGTGATCATTATTACCATCATCGGCTTCTTGGCCTATTCCAGTTGGGCCGTGTTTGGCTCCATCTTCAGAACCTTACTCAATCGTCATCAAAAAGCAGTGAGTATTCTAATGGCCCTTTTTTTGTTATACTCAGCCATCATGGTATCAGGAATCATCTAACGCGCGGGAGGTGTGTGCAGCATGGAATTGTTTAACTATAAGAAATCACAGGACGTACTGGCTTTATCCGCCAGCTTTACGGATTTCACCTATAAAAAGCATTGCCACGAGGAATATGCAGTAGGAGTAACGCTTCGCGGTATTCAGCAATACCATCTGGACGGACATTATCAGGCCTCCCACAAAAACGGCGTGATGTTATTCAACCGGGAACAGTCCCACGATGGAAGTTCCTATGACAAAGCCGGCATAGACTATGTCATGCTTTATCTGAAGCCGGATTTGGTCGAAGAGGTTCTAGGGAAAAAGGAATTGCGTTTTAATAGCCCCATCGTCTATGACCCTGTGCTTGCACGAAGCATCCTGATGCTGAATGATGCTGTTCAAAACGGACAGGATGAAGCGAGATGCAGTGAACTGCTCTTGGGCCTGTTGCAATTACTCTCCCAGTCGGAAATGGACACCAAGTTATGGCGGCCTCAGGACAATCTGGTTCGAAAAGCGAAAGAAATGATGTTTTGCAGTATTGAAGATGTTCTGAAGCTGGACGACCTGAGTGCGGAATTCAACATGTCCAAGTTTCAATTTATCCGCGAGTTCAAGTCCCATGCCGGCATATCGCCTTATCAGTTTTTTCTGAATTGTAAGGTGGAGCGTGCCAGACAGTCCATTGAAACGCATAAGGATGTTTACTCCGCTGTAGCCGAATGTGGTTTTGTCGACCTGACTCATCTGAACAGACACTTTAAACGAGTATTCGGTATCACGGCTTATGAATATATGCTGCAGTTAAACTAATTGAATCGGTACGATTATCCGACAAAATGTATAAAATCCCCGCATGGAACGCGTTTATCTCAACGTTCCACACGGGGATTTTCTTTTCTCTTCCGTTGCCGTACTGCCATTCTCCCTTAATTCAGATCCTAACATCACGCGCGCTTCTTCCTTCTCCGGATCCAGCCACTTACCAATACAAGCAATAGAATAACCCCACCATATATGATGAGATAAAATGACCAACTTCGTCCTTGATCGGTTTTTTCAAAATCATCCTGACTCACTACTTTTCCTGCTCCCAGCAGCTTTAACGCGTCTCCAGCTTGATCAATGGAAACATTGCCACTGCAAAGATTCGTATGCAACTTATCGTCCATTTTATTCTTATAAGCAAAGATCAGATAGGATTGGTTCTTCTCCAATTGAATCCCACAAGATTCCGAACCGGCATCATTACCCATGACAGTCATTCGTTTAGAAGAAACACCCTTCCATGCGGTATCCACTTCAAAGGTATATGCTCTCAATCGGTCAGGGCTGAATATTTGCGTCCCACCCCTTTTCACCACTTTACCTGTAAAAACCGATGTGGACGTCTTCAGTTTCTCTTGAGCATTCGATTCTACACAGCTGCAAGCATAAGCTTTTTCCCCAGGGAATACTGTGTAACCCCATCCAACCAACAACAAAATCAATGCAAACCATACTAAGCGCTTCATCCTTTCACCCCCGGCTCAGATTGCAACACCCATCTTGTAATCGTTCACATTTTGTTTGAAGCGATATTTATTGTAAGATTATAGCATAATACGAATATTGTATTGAGCATCATTAGAATTCAGACACCTTGGAGGAAACCGTCACTTGAATCAGAATTGGAAAAAGAATATCTCCATCCCGCTGCTCGTTGCAGCGGGATGCCTCATTGCATTTGTAAGTATCGCCCTGTCCATCAGCGACAATCAGATTCACACCTTTGATGATACCTTGATTGGCTGGATTCAGGGCATGGAATCACCCGGAATGACACGGTTCATGCAGCTCTTTACCTGGATTGGCAGCGAAGTGCCTGTGGTTGTCATTACCATTCTCGCCATGCTTGTGCTGTATATCTACCTCAGGCACAAACGCGAACTGCTCTTCCTGGCCTGTGTTATTGCGGGCTCGACTTTGCTAAATGCATTGATTAAGCTGGTATTCCAGCGCGCCAGACCTACGATTAACCGGATTATTGAGGTGAGTGGTTACAGCTTCCCAAGTGGCCATTCGATGGCAGCGTTCAGCTTGTATGGCGGCTTGGCATTCCTGATCTGGAAGCATGTACCGACAGCGACTGGACGTGTATTCATGATTATCGTGAGCGCAATCTTTATCCTGACGATTGGAATGAGCCGAATTTATCTGGGGGTACACTATCCCAGCGATGTAGTGGGTGGGTACTTTCTGAGTGGATGCTGGCTTGCCATATGCATATGGTTCTATCAGCGACATCTGGAACGCCTTTCCCTGTTACAGTCCCAACCTCTCGCTTAGGTTTTTTCGCTCACCATGCAATGATCCAACCCATGCTTGAAAACAAACCAAACGTAAAGAACCTCATGGGTGCATCAAGCACCAATGAGGTTCTTTTACGTCATTATGGATCTATTTTACAGTGGCAACTTAGAGCTCCTCGCCATTGGATTCAATGACTTTTTTGTACCAGTGGAAGCTCTTCTTCGGTGTTCTGCTGAAATCACCATTGCCATCATTGTCCTTGTTCACATGAATGAAGCCATAACGCTTCTTCATCTCTCCCGTGGATGCGCTGACCAAGTCGATACATCCCCACATCGTGTAAGCGATAAGCTCCACACCGTCGGCAACGGCTTCTTTCATTTGTTCAATGTGACCTCTCAAATAATCAATCCGATAGTCATCTTGAATAGAGCCATCTTCCTCCACTACATCCACTGCACCCAGCCCGTTCTCCACAACCATCAATGGAATTTGGTAACGATCATACAGGTGGTTCAGGGTGTAACGTAATCCTTTCGGATCGATCTGCCAGCCCCAGTCGGAAGCTTCCAGATACGGATTTTTGATGCCGCCCAGCAGATTTCCCTCTGCTCTATCCAACGACTCATCCGCACTCTCGACCAAGGACATGTAATAGCTAAAGGAATAGAAGTCCACGCAGCCTTCACGCAGAGTCTGTGCATCTTCCGGCTGCATCTCGATCTGGATGCCTTCTTCGGCGAAGAAACGTTTGGCGAATCCAGGGTACGCTCCACGAACCTGTACGTCTCCACAGATCATGTTGGACAGCTGGTCCTTCTTCTGCGCGAGCAAAATATCGTCCGGATTGCATGTATTCGGATATGTTGTCATGAAAGCGACCATACAGCCGATTTGGAAATCAGGATTGATTTCATGTCCCAGCTTCACTGCTTTTGCACTTGCAACAAATTGGTGATGCAGCGCCTGGAAGCGGGTCTGTGGATCATCAACGCCATCGATCAATGTCTCTTTGCCTTCAAACAGGATACCTGCAGCCATATAAGCCCCCATTGGCATTGTCAGACAGTTGATCTCATTAAAGGTCAGCCAGTATTTCACCTGATCTTTGTATCGGTTAAACAGGGTTGTACAATATCGGATATAACAATCAATCACTTCACGCGAAGCCCAGCCGTTATATTTCTGGGTCAGACCAAATGGTGTCTCGTAGTGAGAAATGGTCACGAGCGGTTCAATGTTGTACTTTTTCAACTCGGCAAAGACGTTGTCATAGAACTGCAATCCCTCTTCGTTTGGCTCCAGATCATAACCGTTCGGGTAGATTCTGGACCAGTTAATGGACATGCGAAACATTTTGAAGCCCATTTCAGCCATCAGGGCAATATCCTCTTTGTAATGACCATAAAAATCAACCGCTTCATGGCTCGGATAATACGTGCCCTCTTCCAGTACAGGCGTAATCCGCCGTGGTGTCGTGTGCGTTCCACCTGTCATCATATCGGAAGTACTTGGGCCTTTACCACCCTTGTCCCATCCACCTTCAAACTGATTGGCAGCCGTTGCGCCACCCCAGAAAAATCCGTCTTTCATCGACATCATCAATTCCTCCTTCATGATCTTCCTAACACTATACATCCAGTGTACCACCCATACCCTGACACCTATTGTCATGGTATAATGTCGGCATGGAAAATAACCGATTATTCAGAATGCTATTGCTGTTATTGGAGAAAAAGAAAGCTACCGCCCCCGAGCTCGCGCGTTTGTTCGAGATATCCGTGCGCACGGTGTACCGTGATATCGACAGACTGAGTGCGGCGGGTATTCCCGTATACACGACAACCGGAAAGCATGGCGGCATCCATCTCATGGACAACTTTGTCATGGACAAATCCCTGTTGTCCGAAGATGATCAGAATGAAATTTTGCTTGGATTATATAGCGTCAGCGCCATCCCTCACCTTAACACTGCCCATATGCTCAAACGTTTAACCGCCCTGTTTGATCACAAGCTGGATTGGATCGAGTTCGACTTTTCACCATGGGGCAGCATTCCACTGCAGGAGAGGGAGCTGTTCAATCAGGTCAAACAGGCGATCCTCACCAATCAATGGATTACGTTTCACTATGTCAATTCGGATGGAGAGAAGAGTGTTCCGACGGTTGAACCTCTCAAACTTTTGTTCAAGAACAGTACTTGGTATTTCAAGGGGTACATTCACGACGAGCACGACCGAAACGAATTTCAGACGTTCAAAATGAAACGCATTACCCAGCTGAAATTTCTGCCTAGGGTTCCCCGAAACAACATGAACATCGGATCAACGGAAAATGAGACACAAGTCTCTATCAACCAAATCGCTCTGGAACTGTCGTTCTCCAACTCTATTGCGTATAGGGTGTATGATTTTTTTGAACCATCACGCGTTGAAAAAGAGCCCGACGGCAGGCTGCGCGTTGCCCTTGAACTCAATGAGGGAGAATGGCTGTACTCCTTCCTGATGTCGTTTGGATCTGACCTGACCGTAATCAAGCCTGCACACGTTGGACAGGAACTGCTTAGGCGACATATCAAAGCGGTAGAACATTTACAACAGGTCGTTAACAACAGGTTGGAAAATGAATGATATAATGAAGCTCTGATCATCTGTTGATTCTTTTACTTTTTTGCTATCTATCCATTTCCTGAAGGAGGTTTGTCCATGCAAGACATTAGACGTAACAATGTGGAACGATTCAAAGGTTTCGGTACGTTATATGACCAGAACCGGCCCGCTGCGCCCACCGAGGTCGTAGATATTCTGACGAATTATTTGGGCAGCAAACCTCGCTTGGTCGCAGATGTTGGCTGTGGTACGGGCTTATCGTCATGGATTTGGCTAAATGAGGCAGAACGTGTTATTGGCGTCGAACCAAGCGATGATATGAGAGCTGTCGCAGAGTCCAAATGGGAAGCGGCAGGCAAACCGGACCATCTTCGCTTTGTCTCCGGCCTGTCCCACGAACTGGGACTACCTGATGGCAGTGTGGATATCGTGACCTGCTCACAGTCGTTCCACTGGATGGAGCCCCAGTCCACACTGCGCGAATTTGCGCGTGTACTGCGTCCAGGCGGCATATTTGCTGCCTACGACTGTGACTGGCCACCAGTGGTTGATTGGCAGCTGGAACAAGCCTATCTGCATTTGAATACGGAGGCAGATCATCGAGCTGCCAGTCTGGCTCCTCAGGAAAATCAGGCACATAAATGGAGTAAAGACGGACATTTGCAGCAGATTCAGCAGTCCGGCTTGTTCCGTTATTCGCGTGAAATTTTGTTTCATCATCGGGAAACATTCGATGCGGACCGATACGTCAATCTGGCACTAAGCCAAGGCGGCCTGCAAACGGCAGTGAAACTCGGAGCCACTAATCTACTTGAGGTAGCAGGCGAATTTAGACAGCTGGCTACTCGTATATTTGCCGGAGAATCGAGACAAGTTCTATTCTCATATCGGATGCGCTTGGGCATCGTCTGATCTTAATCTAATCTCATCCAGAATCTCCAAAACATAATTCACAAAAGAAACCTGCCCATCACGAACACAGTGATGTTGCAGGTTTTTTGTTTATATAGCCATCAGGATGAGAACAAATTACTTAGTTGTTCCTCCTGTACATTCAATGCCAACACTACTTTTGACGGGTCCTGCTTCGAGTAGATCACGTTAATAATATGACCTTGCTGAACCTGAGGTAGGGTAGATGGATAAATTTCCTTTGGTATAGTGACCTTAAATGTCTCTCCATTTGACTTCGTTACACTAAGCGTAAGCTGAAGTTTGATTTTGCCATTACCTCCGCTTCCAAGTGGAGTAACATCCAATATCTTGGCCATCGCTTTCTCGCCCGTTCGTGCAATATCCATCATCTCAGGTGCCACGCCATGCTGCACCATCTTCTCATCCAGCAATTGCTGCATATCTTCCTGAGACAGTCGTCCTTTCAGATCAAGTCCTACCTTGCGTTCATCCTTCACGGAGACCACTAACGGAATGAAGCTGCCCGGCTGAAACTGAGCCATGGACGTCAACGGTATAATGGTTTTCAACTCGGTATCGTATTTCTCACGTCCTTTACGCGAGACGGTCAGGCCCAGTCGAACTTCCGGCTGCTCATTAATATACGTACCCGTCTGCTGGATGCTTTTAATGACACCAACCGCTGGTAATCCTGACTTCACTCTCCCAACACCGAAGATATTAGCCAAAATGGAGGGAATAAAGATCAGCCCAAATCCGGCAAAAATCGCTGGTGTATACCACCATGCCTGCATAATGATAAAAGGATCATTCCACAGCTGCTGTGCCAGAAATGGGGAGAATCCCACCCCAAACACAGTCAACACACCGACCAATCTCAGGAAACCTACCATCTGCCCCACCCTCTCTATATCTCTATTATTCGTTGTTAGTTGTCTTTATTAAATGATAGAATGCTCGTTTGTAGTTCGAACACCTTCTAGACGGACAACAGACCCATGTAAATTAACTCTGTCGGATTCGCCGGATTTTGCCCCAATCCCACTCGATCTCCCACGCGTGGAATCTGCATCTTGGACACCAGTGTTTCCAATGTTCGCTGATACTGATTGCCATTCGTCTCTGTTATATCCAGCACAAGCACAACAATTGGATCAAAATTGATCAGCTTGCCCGTATCGGTAATCGTGATTACCGTGGCTGTTGCAGTTAAGGGAAGGGAACCACTTGCCGCCAGTTGTGCCTGTTTTGCCGAATCCAGACTCTGGTTGATGGCTTCCCGATGCTCCTTTGATACAAAACCTTTCATCATCATTCCGGTAAGTCCTTTATTCATCATTTTATCTGCCTTCGCAATCGCATCTTCCTGCTTGTTCTTTTTACCAAACCATCCCATAATGAACACCTCGTTTTTTTATTTTTGGTTATAGTTAAAGTATAAACAGGAGGGCTTGTCCTTGAATACCCTTTTGACTGCATACAAAAGAAACGAAAAATCCGGTGATTAAACCACTGAATTCTCGTTTCTTTAACATGCTTTTTGATGGATTCCGCAAAAAAAGAGCCGTAAACGACTCTTAAATGAAAGGTTGGGAGGCATATTTTGTGCCTAATGCACCGGTATTGAACAAAATCATGTAAAAAAACGGCTGTTCTACGCCGATTTTCAATCTATTTTTTGCGTAACAGGTAGACCAGCTTCCGATAATACATGGCGGCTTCCTTATATTTTCGCAGATCCTCGGACACCACGGCCATTCCCTCATATAAAGGTTCAAGACGCATGGCATGCTGCACGGACTCAAAATAAGGCAGACATGCGAGCGCTCGCTCCATGAACACTTCACGATCTCCATGCGCAAGAGCAAGATGGCTCTGGTAGAAGGTTGCACTCATCTGCTGATCCTGAGTTGTTGCACTATTCAACAGTTGATCCACACTCTGCGCAAGTCCCCCCCAGTTTTTTCGTGCCAGTGCCACTTCACACCGATACACACTCACTAATGGCTTCATGGCCTGCTGGGTTTCTTCGGGTTCTTGCTGCAACAGGGATTCGAATCGTTCGATCTCCGACTGCGCCTGATCCAGCTCCCCCGTCATGGTTAACATGACAATCCGATTATTGGCAATGGCAGTGACCAGATCGCCCTGATTACCCGCATACACCAGGTTCGCCTCTGCCATGGTCAATGCCGAGAGCGCCTCCTTTACCAGTCCCATCGCAAAGCAATATCCGCTATAAGCCACGTATAAACCGGACAACCGATGAAACAGCCGCTGATCATAGACATGTCTCATGGTGAGATCGAATACCTGCTTGGCCTCTTCGTACTGTTTGACCTGAATGTAGGCTTCCATCTTGATATTTTGCACAGACAGCCAGAATTCACTTCCAGGAAGAGCCAATTCACTGAGCCTGGTTGCATGTGTTAACACATCCACAGAGGCAAGCTTGGAACGATAGTACTGCACTTTGTAATATAATAACGCCTTTGCTAACGGACGGGGCAGATCCACATCGTCAGGACGGCCGTATTTCTCCAGATAAAAATTCAAATAGGATGTATGTATATATTCATGAGCCGATGCATCATTTAATTGTTGGTAATAGACCGCCTTCATTAAAGCCGTGGTTAGCTCTACTGTCAGCGTATCATCCCGATCTTCAAGTGCATGGACCGTTTCTTCTAATATGGCGGAAGCTGGAACTGACATTTGTTCAAAAATGGCCTCTGCCCGCGCCAGTGTTTCTTCATCCTGTGCAGAAGCGTTTAACAGATAGGAAGTCGTTACGCCAAGACGTGACGCAATAGCCTCTGCCAGATCTTCAGGGAGTGGATAACGATCGGCCAGAATATTGGCAAAGTGAGCCTGCGTAACCAGACCTTCCACGAGGTCTTTGCGGGAGATTTGCTTTCTTTTGCTCAGAAATTCAATCCGTTCCTTCAGCATGGCTAGTCTTCCTTTCGTTTCGATCCTGGAATTACTATAAGTTGAACGAATGATTTTACACTAGAGCACTACGTGGCCAGAACCATCTTCCGATCGCTGTTATCCCCAGATTTTTTGAAATCCCTTATAGAAGGGGAAAATCCGGTGATAAAGGCGAACGCTTCGCTTCTGCAGACCTGTTCTGTCCTCTCCGTTATCGTGTGAATGTATAGCTCAAATTATATAATATCATCCCGGATGCGAAGCCGGATACCGTCTTTTAGCCAAATCCATCGAAACGGTTTCCGTTTCGGAGGCAATTGTTTTACAATAAGGTGGTATGTACAAGAGCATTATCCAATAATGAAGAACAAGAGTTGAATATGAAAGGATGCAAATGAATGATTATTAAACCAAGAACACGTGGTTTTATTTGTACAACTTCCCATCCTATAGGCTGTGCTGCACAAGTCCAGGAACAAATTGATTATGTAAAATCCCAACCGCAATTGAATGGACCGCGGAACGTACTCGTTATCGGAGCTTCTACTGGATATGGACTTGCTTCGCGCGTCGTATCCGCATTCGGTGCCGGAGCCAACACCATCGGCATTTACCGCCCAAGCAGCGCCACTGAAAAACGTACGGCTTCAGCAGGCTGGTACAACTCCGCTGCATTTGAGAAAGCTGCGGAAGAAGCAGGACTGAAATCATACAGCATCACAGGTGATGCCTTTGCCAACGAAACAAGAGAAAAGACCGTTGAACTGATTCGCAGTGAACTCGGTCAGGTTGATCTGGTAGTCTACAGTGTAGCGTCGGCACGCCGTACCGATCCGAATACTGGTGAAGTATTCAACTCCGTGCTCAAACCGATTGGACAATCGTACACGAACAAAACAGTCAATTTCCATACGGGAGAAGTGACTTCCATTACGCTTGATCCGGCAACTGAAGAAGAAATTCGCCAGACCGTGACCGTGATGGGCGGAGATGATTGGGAACTGTGGATGGATGCCTTGCAACAAGGTGGCGTACTCGCCGACAATGCAACAACTATTGCCTTCTCTTACATCGGTCCTGAACTTACACATGCGATCTATCGTGATGGTTCCATCGGTCAAGCCAAAAACCATCTGGAAGCGACAGCCCACAAGCTGAATGATCGTCTGAGTGCAAAGGGCGGACGTGCTTACCTAACCGTAGCCAAAGCGCTGGTAACCCAGTCAAGCTCCGCAATTCCAGTGGTGCCGTTGTATATCTCTGCATTGTACAAAGTCATGAAGGAAAAAGGCTTGCATGAAGGCTGCATCGAGCAATTGCAACGCTTGTTCGCTGATCGCCTCTATGCGGGAGGAGAAGTTCCGACCGATGAAGCGGGGCGTATTCGTATTGACGATTGGGAGATGAGAGCGGATGTTCAGGAAGAAGTGGCGAAGCTATGGAACGAGCTGACCACCGAAAACATCTACGATCTGTCCGATCTGGTAGGATACCGTCAGGAATTCTTCCAACTGTTTGGTTTCGAAACCGACGGTGTGGATTATGAAGCAGATGTTGATCCGAATGTTCAAGTACCACATCTGCGTTAATTGAAAAGCAATATTGCTGTGGGACTGGCGTAACAAGCTTATTACAGGTCCAAATCCAGCCTTAGGGGAGCGAGCTTTCGCTCCCTTTTTGACGTCTACCGATTCTATAAGATCGACTTGAGTTGCTTTTTCAACCCCTTCGGCACCGTCTTCTCTACCGTGATGGATCGCGCTCCATGCATCGTTGCAAAGAACTGGAGTCCCTCCCGAAAATCCGCGATCCATTCCTCCACAGGTGGAGCAGTCTCTTCCATCGATAACAACCGCACCGTTAGCACGCCCGTTTTACGATCGAGTCGCGGGTCCATACGTCCAATCAGCCGATCGCCGTGAAGAATGGGCATGGCGTAATATCCGTAAGTTCGTTTCACCTCTGGTGTGTATATCTCCCACTTATATTGGAAATCAAATAAATCCACAATCCGTTCCCGTCTCCACAGCAGGTTGTCCAGTGGAGGCAGGAATCGTACCGGACCTGATGGATCATAATGCGGCTCTTCCCTTTCCATCTCACGCAACAAACCCTCATCTTCTGCACGGATGTAATAAGGCGTCGCGACGTCCTCTACCTCCAGTGTGATCATGCGACCATCTGCGACACGTGCAGCCATATCATTCCGACGTTCGGCAGCGGTGGATTTCATCCAGCCTAATCGTGGATCTCGGGTATCCACGACCCGATATGCGTAAATGTACTTGTCCATCAAAGCTTGCCTTTGAGTCAAAAGATCGATCTCCGCTGTCATGGATTGGGCCTGCTCCAGCAGTCCGGATTCAGTAATATGAAAATAACGTTCATTGCCCTGCCTTGCGACGACACGAATGGCAGCCGAATCCAGCAGCAAGTTTAACGCTAGCGTAGTATCCTTCGTTTTCGGTACATCCGCATTGTCCCAATATCCGCTTACCCGTTCGACGGCACGAAAAGCTCTGGAGGGTAACGGCCCCTCTTCTTCCAAACGCTTCAGCACATGCTGCACCGTGTTTCCCAGCCCTTCCAATGACGGAGCCAGACGATCCCTTAATCGAGCACGTACAGGTTCGAACATCGCATAATCTTCGATCGGAATAACACATGCGGCATTTGCAAAATATTCGAACACTTTATGATCACTCAACAACGTATGTAAATATTCGGAGGTATAGCCCGGATCACGAGCGCCCAGCACCAAATGCTGATTTCCGGTTACGGCAGCGACAGGATCAATCTGCACGCAGCCAAGGGAGCGAATCAGTTGCATCACCTGTTCAGGACCCGAAGGCAAGGAAACGGCGGGCCAACGTCCCAATAAAGATTGCGTCTGCAGCAAAAAACGCCGAACGATTTTTTTATCCATGCGAAGCGCTGTTGTCATATGTAGAATTCTTCCCTTCATCGAAGATAGGAGGATGTATAGCTATAATTGATCCAATTCAAAAGATATACATTGATTTTAACAGTCCAAGGGATGTCATACCAATCGAAGGAAGAGCTTTTTTTAAAATTTTGATGCTTATGCAGCACTCCGCACATCACAGACAAAATAAAAAGAAGCACCACCATCCTGGGTCCGCTTCTTGTGTTTGACCTTTTGCAATTTTTCCTGTTTCGTGGGCATGAGTCGAACATGCTGGGATAACGCTCCATAATCTCCGTTTACTCTCCGACTTTGCTCTGGACACCACTGTCCTGACCGCTCTGCTTTGCGCAATGCTTTTTGCGTTTGTGTACGTGCCATGATAATTGAACACACTCCCTTGGTTGGTATGCACTCAATATATCATGTGCAGGCAGACAAGTGAAGGTGATTAACGTGGAACTCTTTTTCGCCGTGATTGCCATGTTTCCACAGGTTCCTGATCGTCTTCCTCAATCAATTCCAGTGCTTCTTCCATTCTTCTGGATTTAAACAGCATGATCAGGTCCATCAGATCTTCACGGTCCAGCAGCTTCACCCCGTTGACCGCTGCTAGCGTCCGGCATGCTTCCGTATATCTGGCTGAGGTGAGCACGATGGATCGATCTGCTTCATAATAACGCATGGACGTGTAAATCTCCTGTACTGCGCTGAGTCCAACCGGATGATTTGCTCCGTAACGCTTGGCCTGAATGACATTACGTCTGCCTGCTCTATCCACAAATACAAGGTCCGCACCAAAATCACGGCTGCTTGTAGTCTTATGTACTTCGGCATAACCGAGTTGTTGGAATAAATGATACAGGTACAGTTCAAATTCCGACCCATCCTGCATTTTATCGATATCCTTAATCGTAATCTTACGCGGATTGGCCTCACTTCGTATGCGCTGCCCTCGCCGAATTACACGGCGAATGATCCAGGCAATGAGCAGTAGAAGGATAATAACGCCTATACCCACAGTGGTCATATTTTCATTCCAGTTCATGTCTGTTCTCCTTGTCGTTCCTCTAATCTGTCAGGCTAATCTCCCTCTTAGCCCTCATCACCCGACTAAATATAGCAGACTTCTCTCGTAACAGAAAGAAGATGAATTCCCTGTAACCCTCGAACTTCTCGAAACAACAATAATTTTACACCTCCATCATAAAAGGTTACAGACACTCAGGTTGAATTTCACATGTATGAAATGGTAGAATTCAACAATCGGTTCTATTTTGAATCGAAGAAAGGTGGTTTATAACTTGCATACATCCAACAAACGAAAGTCCAAAACATGGGCTGCGCTTCTTCTCAGTGGCACGCTCCTCTTCAGCCTGCATACACCAAGCTACGCGGCCGCAGAACAAAATGCACCCTTGCCTAAGCCTTCATGGACATCATCTTCTCTCTCTCTCACGCAAGTGAATACGGAGAAAGACGTTATCGTCAACGAAGTGAACGCAGTACCTGCTAAAAATCTGGTGTATGTGCATTCTTCCCAGCCCGTGACCAAAACAAGCAGCAATACAAAGCTGGATTGGCAGCTAGATTCGCTTCAGGCGCTGGATGCAACGACCGGACAATTGAAATGGAACGTTATTTTCCATGAGAAAAGTGGGCCTTATACAACCTACTCCAATTCGCTATATACCAGCAACGGCACAGCTTACGTATATATGGAATATTCGGATGGAACCAAAAAGGTATACTCGTTCAATACTTCCGGCAAAACCAACTGGGTCAAAAACGTGAGTAATTCATCATCCATGTACCTTCTGGACGACGATACGTTATTGATCGCTTCGAGCCCTGGTGTTCAATCGAACGGTTCCGTTCGTTCAGCCATCTCGCTGTATGACAAAAAGGGAAAACTGATTACGGAAAAAACAATCAACGGTGCTGTACTCAAAGCAGGCAGTGATCGAATCGTAGTCGATGCAAGCAAACAAACCAAAGTGGGCAGCTTCTGGCAGCAGGCCGCTAATCCCAAAGTGGAAATTTACGATCGTACGCTGAATCGTCTTTCCTTCTATCAGTTCCCGAGCAATGCCAACACTCTGGGAGACGGTGGCGGTGAATCACTGGCCATTCTGGAAGATGGCTCCGTGATCATGCGTGCCAATTTTGCCAACACGGGTAACAAGCTGATGGGCTTTGGCACCGATGGCAAACTCGCCTGGGGCCGTGCTATTGCCGGTGATGCCTATGTTCAGACCGCAGGCAACAGTTACACTCTGTTTACAGGCCAAAAGCTGGAGCTGTACACCATGAAAGGCCAAGTGACTGAACGTACATTTAAGGAAGAGCAGCCTATTCTCATGCAGGTTGATCGTACACAGGACGGGCAGTATAAACTTGATTTCGCCAAAAAAGGTTATATTCTCGATCCGCAAACATTGGATACAGTACATGAATATACGTTTGCATCCTCTCCTGGATTGCTCGATGGGTATTCAACGTACAACGATCATATTATTTATCAGATCAATGACGATGCATTATCCAAGTATGTATTGAAGACAGCCTCAGCTAAATAGTAAATGGAGCGCTCTGGTTGACCGACTAACGGTTAACAGGGCGTTCTGTTATTTCACACAACGATGTAGAGTTCTCCCATCAACGCAGAGAACGTAGATAAGTTCTGTAGCCATTGAGATAACATTCTCTTAATCATTGAACAATCAAAAAAAGCTGGGGAAGTTCCTGTTGGAACTCTCCCGGCTTTTTCAATAAGATCTGATGCAATTTGGTCTAATCTAATGAACTTAATTATTTATTCCAGTTTTCTTCAATAAATTCATCCCGTCCGGATTCCGCACGGTCTTCTTTGTAATGCTTCTCATTTTTCTTGTGGTAATCCTGGTGGTAATCTTCTGCCGGATAGAACACAACTGCATCCCGTATCTCCGTCACAATCGGTTGATTGAACCGCCCGCTTGCTGCCAGTTCCTGCTTGGACTGCTCTGCGAGCTCACGTTGACGTTCATTATGGACAAAGATCGCTGTCCGGTACTGACTTCCACGATCCTGAAATTGCCCTCCATCATCGGTTGGGTCCGTCTGGGGCCAATATAGCTCCAGCAGACGTTCATACGGAAACACCTCTGGATCAAACGTGATTTCAACGACCTCGACATGACCGGTCTCCCCGGTTTTGACCTGCTCATATGTTGGATTATCGACGTGACCGCCGGTATAGCCTGATACAATACCATGAATGCCTGGTTGCTCTTCAAATGGTGTAACCATACACCAGAAGCATCCGCCGGCAAATGTAGCTTTTTCCATGCACACTCATCCCTTTCTGTTGTACCTATATCTTAAAACAAAAAGAGGTTGATGGAAAGCCACGTCCGTGGACTTCCATCAACCTCTTCAGAAGCATCTGTTATATCAACAGTTATTCAAAGTGCGTGTTGCCGACTAACTGTATATTCAAGAATTCTTGAATTCGTTACCCGCGGCTTCGACCCATAGAACGGAAGATCAAGCTCACGATTGCTACAAGTACGATGGCACCGATTAATGCCGGTACTATGTAGAATCCGCCCATTTCTGGACCCATATCTCCCAGGATTACTCCACCTAACCATCCGCCGATAAAACCGGCAATGATGTTACCGATAACGCCGCCGGGAATGTCACGACCAACAATCAGACCTGCCAACCATCCAATGATACCACCGATAATTAATGACCATAACCAACCCATATCATTCACCTCTAATTAAAGTTTTTGTTGTTGTCTGTCTACTATTAACCGCTACAGAAGCATTTAAACAATTGGCATGAAAATTGTTGTATATTACCTTTTGTTCATATGCCCTTTTCTCTGTTCTACAGCCTATAACAAGGCATTATAAACAGATTGCGTCACTTCCGGGCATCTTACACAGTTCAAGACTGCGTTATGTACCTCCCAAAAGTCATTGTATGTTGATTCAGACAGCCTTAGTATAACCAATTGAGGTGAGAATATTTTAATGGTTATATTCGATTAATAAAAACCTGCACGGCCTTTACCTGGCTGAGCCAGCCAGTTATGTTTATGGCTCTTGTCCAACTCTCCTCGCATCGACTGAATGATCTGCACAATGTCTGTCTGGCCATTCTGGTGCCATTCCAGCGCTGCGCTGACATACAGCTCTCCAAGTTGAGCAAGAGAAAAGGTATCCGTCAATCGTGCAGCTTCCAGCGTATCTTCTTCCCCTGCGAAGACATCAAAGCCGCGTTGGTTCAAATATTGCAGGCGCAGCCCTTCGTCCGGTAGCGGTATTTCATAAGCCCGATCAAACCGACCGGCACGGTTCATGAGCCCTGGGTCTATTTTCTCCGGATAATTCGTGGTGCCAATTAGGAAAATGCCCTCTTTGGACGTTGCCCCATCCAATGTATTCAGGAAAAAGGAACGAACTTCATCCGGCATGGAATCGATATCCTCAATAATTAGTACCATGGGAGCCAAACGTTTGGCTGCTTCGAACACTTCACGTACCGATTCACTGTTTGTGTATTCGGTAATTTGCCAATATGCCGCAGGCCCCGGAATGCTTCCCGCAATGGATTTCACGAGGGTCGTTTTTCCGTTTCCAGGATGGCCGTACAGCAGGATGCCACGTTTGTAAGGAATATCATAGTCCCGATAAAAGGAACGATCTGCCTCGAAAAACTGGTCCAACGAACGGAAAATATCCTGTTTAATTTGCGGAGAAAGCACGACCTCATCCCGCCCCACAGAGCGGGTAATGGATTCCACATGACGATCACTGCCATTGCGAGCATCCGTGTACACCGTGACTTTTTTCATATTTTGCTGCCGTTCCCGTTCCCTTACACTGCCCAGAAATTGCTTCAATTCCTCTTCTCCTGTAGCAAAAACAAAATCCTCATTGTATATCCCATTCTCCCGGAAGAAAGGAATGCGGACGAGAGCCACGCCCCACTGCGGATAGGCAAATACATTGTTGCGAATCGAATAATGCACCCCATAGGTTGGTGCATCTCCATCATCCTCATAATGCAGTGTACGCAGCTCCAGATCTTCGAAAATCCGGGCAACCAATTCCACTTCCGTACTGTTGCTTTGCAGATCTTCTTTTAGCAGATCCCAGTATTCACTGTTTGGATCATCACTTGCATAGAGTTCATAACGAACGCCGTATCGATTGCCAAGCGCTTCAATGATGCCGCGAATCAAGCGGGCATATATGGCATAGCCTTCGTTTCGGATTTGACTGTCTTGTTGCTCCTCATAGGAATAGATGACTCTATTATGATTCAATTGTTCTTTCTCTATCGTCATTACTTAGCTCCCTTCACAGCGGCAAGTGGTTTACATTTGGCTACAACTTGAGCCAGACCTGCGCCGGTAACACTATCAATAATTTCATCGACATTTTTATAAGCTTGCGGCGATTCATCAAGAATCGATTCAAGCGAACGCTGGTTCACCACAATCTCATCTTCAGTTCCCACACCCAGCGCCGAGGCAAAATCCTCCACGGTAACCAGGCGCTTCGTTGCTGTACGCGAACGAATGCGTCCTGCCCCATGACAAATCGAATAATAGTTATCCTTCCCCTCGGGTTGACCTACCATGATATACGAAGCCGTCCCCATTGAACCGGGTATAAGCGCGGGATGACCTGTTGCCAGATATGGCTTCGGATTATCCGGATGACCAGCAGGTAATGCACGTGTAGCTCCTTTGCGGTGTACAAAAACGGAACCTTGATCCGAGTGCGATTCCTCCCATGCATAATTGTGCATCAGATCATAGAGGGTTCGAAATTCGCATTTTGGACCAAACACATCCCGAAAAGCTTCGCGAATTGCATAAGCAATCAGATGGCGGTTCACCACAGCATAATTCAGTGCAGAATACATCATATTGACGTAATGGAGACCTTCCGCATGTTCAAGCGGAGCAAAAACCAGTCTTGGATCGGATGTCCCCAGACCATTTCGCTGCATCACTTTCGCAATCGCTGATGAACTAGTTTGGCTTACATACCCACCCCAAGCCCGGGAACCGGAATGAATCATGACAACAATTTGTCCATCGTACAGACCCCAGGCTTCCGCAATCTCCCGATTTTCCTCCGCAATCTCAATCGCTTGAATCTCGGCAAAATGATTGCCTCCACCCAAAGTTCCTAACTGGCGATGAGCCCGATGCCAAGTCATATCCGGTACCAGATTCAACACTTCCTCATCAAAGGCAAATTTGCTGCTCTCTACATGAGTGATGGAAGTTGATTTTTTGGGTGTATAGCTGTCCGGGATATATTTTTTAGGTAATCCATGCAGACCCTTTCGCACAATATGCTCCAAACGAATATCCGAGTAATGACCGCGCTGATTTGCCTCCATCGGCAGCACTTTCTCAATGGCTTTCACGAGTTTACGGCGCAGCTTCACATCCTTCAGGTCGTCCTTATGCAAATTGGTCATATGCACCCGCATGCCACAGCCGATATCACTGCCTACGATGGATGGAGATACATAGCCACTCTTGGCATCCCATACCGCCGTTGTACCGATGCAGGTGCCTACACCGACATGCACGTCAGGCGTATAGCTCATATAGGAAATGCCCGGGATTTGAAGATTGTTGTTCGCCATCTCGAACACCTTATAGTCCAATGACGAGAATAGTTGTTGTGCCGCATATACCGTTAAGTCCCCAGCAGGCAATTTGACTTCATGTCGGTAGCCACCTGTGAGTTCATTTTGAGTCGTAAATAAATTAGGTTGTGTATTCATAAATGTTTATTATTCCTTCCTATACGTTCAGCTAATTCGGTTCATTTCAAAATTGAACCTAACGTTATTCCGAATTCATATCCATAGTCAGTACAACAAAAAAGAAGCCACGGACAGTTCGCCCGTGACTTCTTCATGACAATAACAGAAAACAAAAGCAGCATGAACATGCCGCATCTGTTCTCCATTGCTATATACGCCGAGAGTAGCATATCGATTAATAACGTTCCAAGGATAAACGATATGCATCTTCCCCTATGTCGCCCGTATGAGGCCAAAGAGACGATGAACTGGATATACAATTGTGTCTGTGCTTCGTAGTGTCTTTGTGAATTTCAAATCATAACCAACCATCATATCTCTCGGCCTCCCTTCATTAATATTATGTTTATATTAAGCGGACTCGTTTCGATGTGTCAACCCTTTTCTTGGAAAATTCCCTATTTTGCATATGCATTAGATTTAACTTCGTGCCAATAACTTATATAAAAAAAGCAGGGTCTGTAAGGAACAGACCCTGCTTACTCATGCATATCATGAGATTAGATATCGATTATTGATGGTACATGTTTTGACAGATTTGAATCTGCATCTTATCATTTCCCTGCTTGTTTTTCCAATTCTTCCACAGGATTTTCATCTTCTTTTTCAGGCACCTTGGAAGACAGGAACCAACCGCATACTGCAATTGTAATCAGCACAATGTAGAATCCAAATTTCCAAATTTTATTTTCCGGGAAATGCTCATCCAGAACGCCCAGTGAAGGGTGTGCAAGTGTAATAACAGCCAACTTAACCCCAACCCAGCCGACAATAACGAAGGCTGCAACTTCAAGCCCTGGACGGGAATGAAGCAGTTTAACGAAGAAGGAAGCCGCAAATCTCATGATGACGAGACCGATAAATCCACCGAGGAAGATGACGATAAACTGGCCACCGTCAAGTCCACCGATCGGAGGCAGACCACTTGGCGGCAAGGCAACAGCCAGCGCCACAGCTGCGAGAATGGAATCGACCGCGAACGCGATATCCGCCACTTCCACCTTGAATACAGTCATCCAGAAACCAGATTGTTTTTTTTGTTTTTTGGGAGCGGAATCAGCCGCTTCATCTGTTTTGTTTCGGCTACCCAACACCTTTTTGACAATGTGGTTAATGGAGATGTACAACAGGTACAGGGCACCAATCGCTTGAACCTGCCATACGTCCACGAGGAACGAGATCAGGAACAACGAACCCAATCGGAAAATAAACGCTCCCATCAAACCATAAAATAACGCCTTTTTGCGTTTATCATCAGGTAAATGCTTAACCATAATGGCAAGAACCAATGCATTATCCGCTGCAAGCAATCCCTCCAGGACTACTAATACGACGAGAACCCACCCATACTCCAATAATAATGACAAATCCAAAATTGACTCCTCCTTAGTATCCTTATGATGTACAAAAAAAAGGACCTTTACCATTACTGGTAAGGTCCTTTTTATTCACAAAAAGAGACCTTTACCCAGTATGAAAACTTGGTAAAGGTCTCGCTAACAACAAAATTGCTGCCAATAAAGCCGGGGATATAATCCCGAACTGACGACTTTACTGTGAAAGCTACTCCCCTTTAACATCAGGAATATTTAGTTTTAAGTTGAAACAAGTTCAATAATCTGTTCTCATCATATTCATAACGATAAGCAAAGTCAAGCTTTATTTGCCTGACTACGGTCCAGCTTGCGAAAGACCAGCAAATCATAGATGAAATTGCCTAGCGGGATAAATGAGACAAAAAACAAAGCAATTGGACGACGTAAACGCCATTTTTGCGTAGTATAAAGACTCACCATAAATAATAAATACATCAGAAATAAAAAGCCATAGATGTTGCCAAACCACGTGACTGCCTGAGGCATGATTCCTGATTCCCTTAATGGAAAAGCAACAAATAACAACAGCACATATGAAAGCCCCTGCAACCACAACAGCAGTCGAAAGCGGCTGAGTGTTGAATGTAACATTTTTTTCCTCCTGCTTCTAAATACGCGCAACGATTTCACTGCATCCCGTACAGTATATCACAAAAACGAAATTTCCCCTCACGCGTAGTTCCACAGGAGCCAAATCCACCCGATGCACATAGGATATATGACCAAAGTAGATTGTTACGAATATGGACAAGGAGGAGCCTGTTGATGAAAATAGCCCTGATAGCGCCTGAAAAATTGCCAGTCCCAGGTAACGGATCAGTCGAAATCTGCCTCCTCGGCATTGCTCGCGAACTTGCACTCCGTCACCAGGTGACGATCTTAAGTCGTCAGATGCCCGGCCTTGCCATCACAGAGCAATTAGATGGCATTACGATCCGTCGTGTAACAGCAACCAGCCCCAGCGAGTACACAAGGGCAGTGATCCGTTTTCTGAAAATTCAGCCCTTCGATTTGATCCAGGTAGACAACAGACCTCATAGTATGGCTGCAATTAAACGCGCCTTCCCTTCGTTACCTGTGGTGCTCTATCTTCACTCATTAACCTTTGCACAACCAGGTCCTGCAAGATTAGCGCTGTTAAAAAAAGCGAACTGGATTGCCGTCAACAGTCAATCCCTCAGACAAAGGCTGGGTCGCCGATTTCCATCCTTGAAACGACGGATGGGTGTTGTACCACTTGGCGTGGACCTAAGCCGCTTTTTGCCTGCAGCTAAAGGAGAGCAGCAGCTTCTGCGGAAGCAGTTTGGTATTACAGGGCCATTCTCCATTCTGTATGTAGGCCGACTGATTCCCGGCAAAGGTGTGGACATATTGATTCGTGCCGTAGCTCTTATTCAGCAGCAGGTACCCGTGCAACTAATCATTGCAGGGAAAGGACCTCCAGTTTACGTCCGCAAGCTGCGACAGCTTGCCCGAAAATTAAAGGTGGATGCCGCCTTCCGAGGTCAGATCGCCCATGAACGTATTGACCGTTTGTACAGGGCTGTGGACTGTCTGGTGTGCCCTTCCCAACAACATGAGGCCTTCGGGCTGGTTAATGTTGAAGCTATGGCTTCAGGACTACCCGTCATTGCTTCAGACAATGGAGGCATTCGTGAAATCATTGTATCGGGGAGTAATGGATATCTTGTGAGACAGTATCACAACCCCCGAAGTTTCGCTGCTTACCTGTCTAAACTCGCAGACAATCCTTCTCTCGCTCGTTCGCTTGGAGAAGCTGGCCGTGCCAGTGCAGTTGAACAGTTCAGTTGGGCCCGGACAGCCATGCATCTTGAAGCAGCTTATACAAGACTCATCCGTGGATAAATCTTGTTACGCCTGTGCTTTCGTTAGGCTTTTTCACGTGACTGCCAGTCTGCAATAAAACTATCCATATGCGGAACAGGAACGTACATCATTTCAATTAACTCCACAATAATCATATCTTTCATGGCAAACCTCACTTTAGCGCAGGTTTGTTGGCGGAAAGCATCATAGATTCCCGATCCAGTCCAGCAACCATGAGGAGCGAGCAGCGGATTATTAACAATATATCCAACCGTCCCAATAGGGGGAACCACTACCTTGATGGCTCGAGAGTCCACCCGATTGTCGGGGTCTTTAACCAGAAACAGGATATCGCCTACGTTTAAAGCTTCTACACCATGATAATGTTCCATTCCATACATGGCTGCAAATAATTTGGTACTCATCGAAAAAGCTCCTTTTACACATTTTTTTGATTTTAGAAGGGTTGAAATTATTGATCTTCCTCATAATGCTTCATCCACTCTATGAGTTGTTTACGAATTTCTTTACGATATTCGCGGGGTTCAAGAACCTCCGCTTCGGGGCCAAATTGATATAACCATTTCAGGAATTCACGACTACTGTTCAGCGTTACTTCAAATAACAATCCGCCATCAGGCAAATCAGTCATTCGTGGACGAACAAACATTTCTTCTTCTTTTATGTAGGGGGCCACCTCTTTACTGAACCTTACTTTAAAATGAATCAGTTTATCCCCACGATCAATGGACCACGTATTTTTCATGAACTGCGTTATATTGAAATCACCCATAACAAAATGGGTATTGGTCTGTATAACGTCCAGAAAGCGACTGATCCGAAACAAACGTACTTTCTTCAGCAAGTGGCAATAACCAATCAAGTAGAAACGCTGATCGCGCGGAATGAGGTAATAGGGGTCAATGTCACGGACCGTTATTTCATTTTTCGTAAGCGTATGATATTGGGTTCGAATCGTTTGTTGATCCAGAATGGCTTCAATGACTGGAATAAGCAAGTTGGGATACTTCCCTTCTTCCCGGTATGCAGGTGTACCCATACGAATAATGCCTGCAATATTTTCTACAATGTCACTGTTTCTCGATTTCATTTTGGTATGAGCTGTCATCACCTTGTCAAAAGCTGAATCAAATTCAGCCGGGAGTTGCGAAGTATCCACCACGGATGGAAGCATCGAGAATACCATCGCTTCCTGTTCGGTAAAATCCAGAGGATACATGGCAAATTCACCAATGAACCGATATCCCTTGCCATAACCTTCATTCATGATAGGGGCAACCCTGTCCAAAATTCGGAGATCGCGATAAATCGTGCGCACAGTGGTACCGCATTTCAACGCCAATTCTTTGGCGGAAATTCCGGGATTCGCTTGTATAGCCTGAAGTATACGCAGAAGACGAATTAATTTCTCTGTCATGTAGTTTCTCCCCTTCGATATTTTATCGGCAAGGAAAACTAGTTCCTTTAGTCCGGTACTAAATCTTTAGTCCCAAACTCACTTTCGCAATTTCACCTTATGTATATAGTTCAATCGCACTTATTCGGCTTATTAAATATACATTCTCTTACTTGCTTGCGTAAAATATTAACCTCAAGTCCTTATACCTACGCCTGATAGCCTATTTGGCATTCAAAAAAAAATAAAAAAAGTCTTGTCTCTTTGAGCAGAGACAAGACTTTTTCGCTTGGTTATTTGTGCAATTGCAATAATTTAGTCAGCACATTGACCATATGGTCGCACAGATCAGGGATATCTCCCATCTGATCTTCATTCACACTACGGTCAAAATGTACTTCAGCAGTGACGGCGTAAGTTGCTGGCTGATCTTCAAATATATAATGAATATGCTGCAATTTTCGTTGTTCCGGCCAGCTCTCTTGTAATAGGGGGCTAATCGCCGGACATTGAGTCTCAAGCTCCTTAACAACCATTCTGAACCGCAGCCGCAAACGGCAACCTGATGGACCACCTGGTGTCTCCAAAATCTCAGCCGCGAGATCCTCAAGCGATGTGCTCAGTACCACTTCGCCAGTTACCTCAGGACAATCTCTCAGGCAGAATTGCAGCACGAACTCTCTGGACATACGAGCCATCTCAAGCTGATCCTTCCGATCTGTTATGGAAATAAGTTCATCCAAATTATCGAGATCATATAGGTAATTTTCGAAGCCTACTTTTAAATTGTCATAAATCGTCGGATCAAACATATTGCGAAACCTGCTTTCTTGTGCAAATTATTCCAAAGTGCATTGTTGCTGCTCCGAATCATAGTATACTGTAACGCTACTTCACGCAAACAGGCAACGTTATCATACCGAATAGCTCGACTATGTAGCCATCTGTCATAAGTCAAAACGACATTCATTATCGCGCATCTCCAGCGACTCCACTTGTCCATTTCCAATATAAAAAAGCCCGGTCGTGATGACCGGGCTTGGTTGAGATACAGAATAATAAATATTCTGACTCCCTATTCTTCTTTAGCTGGTTCTTCTGGTGCTGCTGGTGCTGCTTCATCAGCAGAAGCCGTAGGCTCTTCCTCAGCCGCTTGTGGCGGCATCACGGAAGCGATGATGGAATCACCTGACGTCACCAGAGTCAGACCTTTTTCGAGCTTGATATCTCCAGCTGTCAAACGATCACCAATTTCCAGTCCGCTAACATCCACCTCAATGGAGGTTGGCAGATCAGCCGGAAGTCCTTCGACCTCCAGTTGAGTTTCCTGTGTCTGGAACACACCGCCTGCCTTGGAGCCGGCTGCGGTACCTTGGAAGTCGATCGATACACTAACGCTGATCGGCTTGTTCTTCGAAATTTGCAGGAAGTCCACGTGCAGCAGACGTCCGTTACGTTCCTGCTGATCCTTGATCAGCACTGGAACCGTTTTGCCACCCTCAAGATTGAGGTTGAACATCTCGGAGCGACCTGTACGTGCTACTTTCAGCACTTCTTTTTCATCTACATGTATCGCGGCACCTTCTAATCCCGGGCCATAAACGACAGCCGGAACACGTCCGCCTTGTCTTAACAGGCGCAATGCTGCACCTTTCTTTTCAGTTCTTGGTATTGCCGTAAGTTGAGCCATTTTTCCGTTGGATTTCATGATTGAACATCCTCCTTCAAGGGATCCTTACTTTATATTTGTTAGGAAGCGATAAGCTTCTCTCTTAGACCAGAATGGCCTTTTCGTGCGTGGCCGAATCTGGGGCCATATCTATATTTACCCCAATGAAAGACCATCTCAAACACTGACATGTACAGTTTTTTTATTTTTCGGGTGAAAATGGTTCTTTCTGATGAACAAAAAAAGCAGCCGGAATACCTTCCAACCGCTTGTTAAGCCTATATTTTCCAACCATTTGTATGAAGCTATAACCTGACCAGCTATGCGCTGTTACGATCATCCTCTACATCACTTTCACGGATAACCTGCATCTGATCCGACCCACTCTGAACGATAATGTGCACATCTCCGTCTTCAGGACCGATATCAACATAACGGTCTCCGCAGGTATCTTTGGCTTCCCATTCATTCAGCCGAATGATTAAGCCCAGATGATGCAGTCCTGCAGCCACCCGAAAACGGGCTTCTGCTGCATTGCCTACTCGCTCAAAGGAGACCGCTCCATCCTCCATGCCTGTGCCCCATACCCAGACATCCCATCCCTCATAATGCTGATCTTCCCGTTCATATCGGAGAGTGACAATTCGCGAAATTGGTTTGTGGATTTTGACATTCAGCGATGCCTGAATCCCTCCAGCCTCCGCGGTAATCTGGGCAGACCCTGGTGTTAAAGCACGCACAATTCCTGCTGTACTAACCACTGCATGGTCCACCTTAGACGAGCTCCACCGTATATTCATACCTTGCAGAGGCTGGCCGAATTGATCCAGAACCAAGGCGCGGAATCGACTGACACGTGTCGTGTACATTACAGATTCCCCAATAATTTCAATTCGTTCCGGATGGAGGTGATCAACCTGCAGCGTACACTCTGTAGTAATCGTGCCACATTGGACGCTGATCGTGGCTTCCCCAATCTCCCCCATATGAATTGTCCCATCGGATTGAATCGCAATAATCTGTGGGTTCGAAGAGCTCCAGTTCACAGATGCGTTCTCCACCACATTACCAAAACGGTCTCTGACCGATGCTCGCAAACCGGCAATCTCTCCGACACTGTACACAAGACGCGGCGAATGAATCTCAATCACAGCGGGTTCAGCACCGCCAGCATACTCCGTGTCGTACATTACCATCAGTGACCATCGTTCTACCATTGCGGTTCCGCTCACCGTCTCAATGAGATCTGTACCTGCCTGGTGATCATTCACCACGATATGCCAGTCACCCTCCGGCAGACTCACTTGCTGCTGATGACCTGTTCCGTTGTAGATCACCACGATCTGATTCCAGGTATCCTGATTCGCTCCGTGATCCAGTGTAAATGCAACCACATTTCCTTCTGCTCGCATCATGCGAAGGTGACTCCTTACCTGCTCGGCGTTAATCATACGAAAAGCCGGATGTGTGCGGCGTAGATGAATCAGGCCGCGATAATAGTCAAAAACAGGTCTGAATCGAGCTTTGTTAGCCCAAGTGATCGTATTCACGGCGTCCCCGCTGCGATAACTATTGTGATCTCCTGCTTTGGATCTCAGCATCTCATCTCCTGCATGAAGAAATGGAATCCCCTGTGAGGTAAGTAGAATCCCTGTTGAGAGCAACGAACGACGGACCATCTCATGATCAAGTACATCATCCGCATCGACATAACGATAAGGGTCCGCCGCTTTAACCGCCGATTCCGCACTGCCTCCTTCTACGGGCTGCCCGTCTCTCCATACCGGGTAACCGAGATCATGCCTGAGGTACATCGTTGTTGCGATTTTGTCCCACAGGTTGAGATTATCATGTGCCGTCACATAATTGACGGATTCCACTGGTGAAGATGTGAAATCATCCAGCGCTCCTGCTACACCCATGGCAATTTCGTACTCCCTACCGTCTGCTCCGGTAACAAAACCTTTGCCGATACCATCACTATCCCCTTTGATGGCACTGCGGAAATGATCGTTAAATACAGCAAATCCCTGACCGCGTTGTGTTCCTTTTAACGTTTTCCGATCCAGAGGTGAATCTCCGCCTGTCCACGGCTCCCCGTAGATCAGAAAAGCCGAATCAATCTGTTCTCTCAGCTCACGGGTCACTTCGTTCATCGTGTCTGTATCAATCAGACCCATGAGGTCGAATCGAAACCCGTCCACATGATATTCCTCTGCCCAATACAGGAGAGAGTCCAAAATATATTTTCGTACCATGGGGCGCTCCGTAGCCAGTTCATTGCCTACACCCGAGCCATTGCTCAATGTGCCGTCCTCACGGTAACGATAATAATAACTTGGTACAATTCGTTCAAAAGGTCCATCATCCACGCTGTACGTATGGTTATAAACCACATCAAGCACGACACGAATGCCTTGTCGGTGCAAGGAATGAATGAGAGCCTTGAACTCCCGAATTCGAACCGCAGGATCACGTGGATTGGTGGCATAGGAACCCTCCGGCACGTTATAGTGCTGCGGATCATACCCCCAGTTGTATGGCAATTTGGCATTCGAACCGGCGTCCGTTGTCGATGCCAATTCATCCACCGTCTGATAATCCGCTACAGGCAGAAGATGCACATGCGTGATGCCGAGTTCGACAAGATGATCTACTCCGATGGAGTTGCCGCCTCTGTCCGTCAACCCGGAAGCTGTAAATGCCAAATATTTGCCCTTATACGGAATATCGGCATGGGGGTCGGAGGAGAAGTCACGCACATGTAATTCATATAGAACTGCATCTGCCGGACGTAGAAATACGGGCTTCACATCCTCTTCCCAGTCCACAGGATTGGTTGTATCCAGGTCAATGATGGCTGTTCGCTGTCCGTTCGCCGATACAGCACGAGCGTAAGGATCGGGTGCCACTGCACTATGCTGATCATCATGCGTAATGTGATACATATAATAATGTCCGGCCCAATCCCCTTCAAGCTGTAAGCTCCATATTCCATCCGGGTCACGGGTCATCGACCGTTGCTGTCCGTCATCATGTTCGGTTACTTTACCACTTGCATCATAATGTCCCTCATCATCAAAAATGAGTATAGAAACCTGCTGAGCTGTAGGTGCCCACAGCTTAAATGTGCTTACTGTACGCGTATATGTTAAGCCAAGATCGTTGCCTTCATAACGAAAAGATGTCCATTCCGGCATCGTTCCCACCGCCTTTATATCCATTGATTTCGTGTTGTCCCGATGTTACGGAGCGAGACGTCATTTGTCAACCCGGGGTTGTCTGTACTCAACATATCGGTTGAGCAGAGGCTTTCAATTAGCATATTGAATATGATGCAAATCTACATAGCAATCGCTTTCAAGATACAGCATATGTAAACAAGCGCCATAGATTGACAGCATTTGTACCTGTCCTGATGAAAAAAGACGGGAGAAAACAAAACACCCTCGTCCCACAATGGAGAAAGGGTGCAATAACGTTCATTCACCTGAATACATAACCGTCATGGATATAGCAGGAATGCTGACCTGACCATCCTTGGCCGTACGCAGCGTCTCGGTACCAGCCTGCCCCTGCTCTACGACCACATTCCATGTACCTGAAGGAACGGAGGTTGTACGGGTTTCTTTGGAAGCATTATATATAACGATTATCCGTCCCCATGAATCTCCGACAGCGGTTCCTGCCAGTTCATAGGCCAACAGCCCTTTTCCTTTTTCAAGCAATCGAACATGGAGCTCAATCTCTTTCCGGGTACGAAGACGAAAAGCAGGATGCTCGCGCCGAAGACGGATCAGGCCACGATAATAATCATAAATAGGCTTAAACTGCTGCTTTTGCTCCCACCGAATAGCATTGACTGAATCCCCACTCTCATGACTGTTGGCATCACCATATTTACTTCGCAGAAATTCATCTCCAGCCGCAAGCAAAGGAACCCCCTGGGAAGTCAATACGATGCCATTAGCAAGTAGACAACGCCGGACCGTTTCGTTCTCCAGTATACGATCCGGGTCAACGTGTAAATACGGCTTCGCCTGCTGTACAGCCTCTTCCACGTTGGCGCTGCCTTTCACACGACCATCTTCGCTATATTTGATAAATCCCAGTGTATCGTGCAATCCTTGCGTCTGGGCGACTTTGTCCCACAGGTTGAGATTATCATGTACGGTTACATAATTAATCGTTTCAGATGAGTTATCCGTAAAATCGGTAATGGCTCCCCGTACGCCTGTCCATATATCATCTTCCTTTCCCTCCGCTCCAGTAGCAAATCCGGTTCCCGTTCCATCACTATCGCCTTTGATCGTTCCACGGAGGTTATCGTTAAATACAGCAAATCCGGCTTTACGCTGTGCTCCCTTAAGTGTCATTTGATCCCCAAGGGGTGATTCCAACGCTCCCCAGGGTTCACCGTATAAGAGGATGGACGGAGAAACTTTGGCATGCAGTTCTGCTGCGAGCTCTTTCATCGTTGCAGTGTCCATCAGACCCATCAGGTCAAAACGAAACCCGTCCACATGGTATTCCTCTGCCCAGTATCGTACGGAGTCGATAATGAATTTGCGCACCATCGGGCGCTCCGTAGCCACTTCATTGCCTGTACCAGATCCATTGCTGTACGTGCCATCCGGGTTCTGACGGTAGTAATATCCTGGAACAAGCTTCTCAAATGAACTGGCTGCCGTATCAAACGTATGATTGTACACCACATCCATAATGACTCCGATCCCCTTCTCATGAAGGGCGAGTACCATCGATTTGAACTCTCGAATTCTTGTCTCCGGCTCATCTGCACGGGATGCATAAGAACCTTCTGGAACGTTGTAGTGGAGCGGATCATAGCCCCAGTTATAACGTGAGCAATCGGAAGTCCCGTCATCTTCCTTCGATTCGTCCACTGTCGCAAAATCAAAAACCGGTAGCAGATGTACATGTGTAATTCCCAGCTCAGCCAAATGATCGATCCCCAGTGTATTCCCGTTTGAATCGTGCAAACCTGTCTCGGTAAAAGCAAGATACTTTCCTTTGTGCCTCATGCCGGATGACTCATGGATCGAGAAATCGCGCACATGCAGCTCATATAAGACCGCATCTACCGTGCTCGCCAGTTCTGGACGAATATCCTCATTCCAGCCATTCGGGTGGGTCTGTTCGAGCCTGACGATGACTCCCATTTCTCCATTCATGGTCACAGCCCGTGCATAGGGGTCAACCGCAATCTCCTGTCTTCCGTCATCAAAGGTTACCCTGTACATATAACGATAACCGTTCCACTCACCTTCGAGCTTCAGGGACCAGATGCCCTGATCCTGTTTGTTCATTGGTATTTCTTTCTGTTCATCCTGATTCTTCTGTTCAATGGGACTTGACCCTGTTGAAGGCGGGGATAACAGCACATCTACCTGCTTTGCGGTAGGCGCCCACACTTTGAAACTACAGGCTTGTGGTTCCATCGTGACACCCAGATCTCTTCCTTGGTATGTATCTACTACGTTTAATACGTCTAACTTGTGATGGTCATCAATCATGCTGTATATTCCCCTCTCGATGAGCAATAAAATGAATGTGAACAAATGCTCCTTACCTTTTATACCCGTTCTGTCACTTAACCATAATCTTAGGGATGAAAAAGAACATAAAAAAACAAGCCATGCTTCACGTCATTTCACGCAAAACACAACTTGTTCTTCAAATTACTTCCCGTTTAAGTGGGCATAAGACGCTTCAAATTCGGAAATGAGCTGGTCGCCACCGGATTTTCTCCAGTTCGCCACTTCCTGCTCCCATCCAGCATCATCGATTTTGCCCATAATGTATTTGGTCTGTGCATCCCAGATCATCTGGTCCAGCTCCTGGCCGCGCTCAGTATAGATGGCAGAAGACAAGGTCAGCGCCGGATTTGGAATGGCATACTTCTCATTCTCACGTGCCATCTTCGTGCCCTTCATACCGATCGGTACATCGACAAGCTCAGGCACGTTATAACCTTCAATGCTTAACAGATTGTCACGATAAGGCTTCACTTCACGCTGATACCCGTCGAAGTCCTTGAACTCGGTTTTGCCATCCGAAGTCTTCGTATAGTGCACGTCTTCCAGACCACGCAGCTGAAGCGTACTCAGTGGTTCGTCCATCAGTTGATCCAGGAACGTCAGCACCTGTTTTAACTGTTCTTCGTCCGGTACGGAAGCTTTGGGAATGACAAGTATGCCATAGTTCCCTGGTTCCCCGGCAATTCGAATGCCATCCGGTCCTTGGAACGGAGCCACATCAATCTCGCCATCAGGCACGTTTGGTGTCAGCCGCTGTTGAAACGACTTTCCGTTCTGAGCAACACCGTTCAGCTTCATAGCTACAAGACCGGAGTCGATTTTTTTGTCCGCATCAGAAGGGTCCAGCGCTGGGAAGTCACTGTTGATCAATCCCTCACTGAACAGACGCTTGAACAGCTTCATCGTGTCCACATATTCTGTGGTCAGGAATTCAGGGGTAAGTTTACCCGCATCGTCCACACCCCACTTGTTCACCCCACCAATACTTACGGCGATCCGTGTCAGCGGAGAGGATACTCCTTCGTTGTACTTTTTGAATAGTACCGTTCCATACGTATCTTCCTTGCCGTTACCATCAGGATCATCCTTGCGAATGGAGCGCATCACTTCGTACCAGTCATCCAGCGTTTTTGGTACATCCAGCTTAAGCTTGTCAAACCAGTCCTTACGGTACACCATGGCTGTACGCCCAATATCGCGGAAGTTGGGTACCCCGTAGACCTTTCCTTCGATCTTGATATTGTCAAAATAAGCCTCGGATTGGGCAGACAGGTTCTTATAATCCTTCAGGTAGGGTCCAATTTCCCAGAACAGCCCCGTTTTGGCTGCATTAAATGTTGTGGGTACATAATTCACACGCATGATGGTCGGCATCTCGCCCGAAGCTACCATGACATTAACTTTATCATCAAAAGCAGACTGCGGAATCCACTGTACACTGACATCCGTATTCGTATATTCCTCAATCTTTTGTTCAATCCCATTCTCCTTGGCCGGCACATCACCAACCTGCATCAAAGAAATCGAAATGGGAAGCTTGCCTTCCCCTGCCGCAGGCGCTTTTTCTCTCCCCACAGCCTGCAAGCAGCCCGGCGGACATTGCACCAACCACGACCAATCCGCCTAAACGGGACATCCGACCTTTTGGACTCATGAACCATCTCTCCTTTGGTTAACCAAATTGTTCACATTTTGCCTCATTTGATTAAATCGCTACGGGTACACAATATAGACGGACTGAACCGTTCCGATCTATATTGTGCTGATTTGAAGTCGCTCCTTGGATTGATGCAAAATGCCCCATGAATACGCTATCATAAATGAGTCTTAAGAAAAGAACTAGCGTGTCGCCAGTTCCATTTCCACTCCTGCCAAAATAAATGGAGCAACCGATTTCGGATCATTAATCCGAATGGATTCAGTTACATAATACTCGTATGACCCGTCACGATACGGGGTACCGCCCAGACCTGCCCCACCGTTACACTGCGTCAGGGACAATACACCTTCACGATCCGTTTGCAGCAGATGCAGCAGCAGACCCTGATACCCCTTTTCTGCGATCGCTTTAAACTTGCCACTCAGATAACCCTTACGTACGCCCTTCGCAAGTGCATACACAAACATTGAGGTTCCCGAAGCCTCCAAATAATTACGCTCACGCCCCGGCTGATCGAGCAAATGAGGCCATAACCCGGACTGTTGGTCCTGTACATGTACAAGTGCATTCGCTACACGTTCGAAAATCCCCACAATCTGACCCCGCTGCTCATGATCTACAGGCAGATGATCCAATGTATCCACTACCGCCATCACATACCAGCCCATCGCCCGGCTCCATACATGCGGAGAGCATCCGGTTTCTCCCGAGCTCCAGCGCTGTTCCCTGCTCTCATCCCAGGCATGGTACAGTAGACCGCTGCGTGGATCACGTGTACGTTTCTCCACCAGCAGTAGCTGTAATGCCGCCTTGTCAAACCATTTCTCCTCGCCAGTAACCGCACCATATTGCGTCAGGAACGGCGTGGCCATATACAGCCCATCCAGCCACATCTGAAACGGGTAGACCTTCTTGTGCCAGAATCCACCTTCACTCGTACGAGGCTGTCCCTTAAGCTGTACCATGAGCAAATCCGCGGCTTTACGGTACTTTTCTTCGCCCGTTTTGTCCAGCAATAGGAACAGCGATTTCCCCTGGTTAATCTGGTCCAGGTTATATTCCTCAACTGCATAGGAACGAATCGAGCCATCTTCCTGAATGAAGTTATCCATCAGTTCATGAATGTAATCGAAATATTTCTGTTCTCCGGTATGGGTGTACAGCTCTTCCAGCGCTTTCAGTAGACAACCATTTTCATAATGCCAGGTAGGGTACAACTCATGATTGCGATAACTTTCCATGAACTGTTCAGCCATCCGTACCGGTGTGAATTGCAGGGTTTCTTTCATGATGTTCCTCCGCTTCCGGCTTTTTATTTAGCCTGTTTTTTGTAGTCTTCGGCATATTCCTCACGAATTTTGGTACCGCCCGCATTGCCCCAATTCTCGATCTCCTGTTTCCAGCCATTTTCATCGATTTTGCCCATAATATATTTGGTCTGCGCATCTGCAATCATCTGATCCAGATCTGCCCCACGATCGCCATAAGTAGACGAATACAAGGTTAATGCAGGGTTTGGCACAGCATGTTCCGCCAGTTCTTTGGCAAGTTCCGTACCCTTTTCACCGAGTTCGGTATCTTTCAATTTCGGTACGTTGTAACCTTCTACGTAAGGCAAGTTATCACGATATGGCTTCACTTCACGCTGGAACGCATCGAAGTCGCTCATCTCCACCTGGTCCTCGCCAGCCTTCTTATAATGTTTGTCTTCAATACCACGCATCAGCAGCGTTGCCATCTCCGGGTCCATCAATTTATCCAGGAAAGACAACAGGTTTTTCAGCTCTTCTTCCGATTTCACCGTCGCTTTCGGGAAGGCCAGAATACCGGAGTTACCCGTCTGCCCCGCCACACGGTCGCCACTCACACCAAGCAAACCTGCAATGTCTACTACGCCATCCGGGTCATTCTTAGAAAGACGCTCTTGTTGGCTCTTTCCGTTCTGGGCGACACCGATACGCATGCCGACAACACCTGTATCATATTTCTTCTCCGCTTCTGTGGAGTCAAATACGGCAAAGTCCTGATTCAGCAGTTTCTCGCTATACAAACGTTTCAGCAAATCCAGCACCTGCATATATTCCGGTGTCATGAATTCCGGCGTAAAACTGCCGTCATCTTCTACCTTCCACTTGTTTGGTGCACCAAAACTTACGCCAAGACGTGTAGTGAAGGAATATTGATCCTCGTTATACTTTTTGAAAAGCATGAGTCCAAACGTATTATCCTGACCGTCTCCATCCGGATCGGAGGTCGCCAGTGTCTTTATCGTTTCATACCATTCATCCGGTGTCGTTGGTACCTTGAGATTCAACTTATCAAACCAGTCTTTACGGTAAATCACCGTTGCACGGGCAATATCAGAGAATACGGGTACCCCGTAGATTTTGCCTTCCACCTTGATATTGTCAAAGAAACGCTCGTTCTGTGCAGACAGATTTTTATAATCCTTCAGCAAAGGTCCAACTTCCCAGAATACATCGTTACGCATCGCACTGGTTACGGTTGGGTTATATTGTACTTTCACAATTTTGGGCATATCGCTGGATGCAATCATGACATTGATTTTGTCATTGTAAGCCGAAGCCGGAATCCACTGAATGTCCAGTTTGGTGTTCGTATACGCCTCAATCTTTTGCTGGACCTCATTGCCTTTGCTCGGTACGTCGCCCACCTGTGCTATTGCAATGGACACGTTCTGCACTCCGCCCTCGGCAGCCTGACCTTCATCCGATCCGCATCCTGCCAGCAGACCTGTTACCAATGCCAGTGTGCTCAAGACAGCTACGGCTTTCTTTTTTGTTGCTTTCATCAAACGAAAACCTCCCCTTTTTATAAAGTCATGAACCAATTCAGATGTACAACCATGCGCAATTTCAACCTTTTACCGATCCCAGCATCACTCCTTTGGCAAAGTGTTTTTGCAGGAATGGATACACCAGCATGATTGGAATCGTGGAGAACACGATAACGGCCATGCGTATGGTGAGCGGCTGAATCTCGGTCTCTTCGATACTGGTATCCCCGATCCGGCTCTGAGCCAGGATGACAATCTCACGCAGCCACACTTGTACGGGCCACTTTTCACTATCGTTGATATAAATGACCGCGTTGAAGAAGCTGTTCCAATGAGCCACCGCGTAAAAGAGAGAGAATGTAGCCATTGCTGGCATCGACAAAGGCAGAACAATACGGAACAATACGCCCACATCGTTACATCCATCGATTTTGGCGGCATCCTCCAGTTCATCCGGAATGGCTTGGAAGAAGTTCTTAAGTACGATCAGGTTGAACGCACTAATCGCTGTAGGCAGCATCAAAGACCATAATGTATCCGTCAGGTGCAATGATTTTACGACAAAGTAGGTTGGAATCATCCCACCGCTGAACAGCATGGTGAACAGTACACCCAGCAAGATCGGCTGGCGTCCACGCAAGTATCTTCTGGAAAGCGGATACGCCATAAGCGAAGTGAACAACAGGTTAAGCAGTGTTCCGATTACAGTGATATAAATGGATACACCCAGACTGCGAATCAATGTGTCTGTAGAGAAAATGTAACGGTAAGCAGCGAGGGAGAATTCTTTCGGAAAAAGAATGAATCCTCCCTTAGCCACTTCATGCGGACTCGTAAACGAGACGGCCAAAATATAAATGAACGGGATAACGGTCACGATTCCGATCAAAAGTAGAAAACCATGATTGAGGATATCAAAGATCCGGTTGCCCCACGTTTTATCCTGTTGCATCTTAATGTTCACTCCTGTCTGGTGAAGGACGTCTGCTGCCAAGCTTTAGTAGACGCCTTCCTCCCCGAATTTTTTGGCCATCGTGTTGGCACCCAGTACAAGTGCCAGTCCGACCACCGACTTGAACAAACCAACAGCAGCACTATAACTGTACTGTGCCTGTGTGAGACCCTTGGTGTAGACGTAGGTATCAAATACCTCACCCACATCCCGGTTCGTCGGCGTGAGCATCAGGAAGATCTGTTCAAAGCCTGTATCCAGGAAGTTACCCAGACGCAGAATGAGCAAAATAATGATTGTACTGCGGATGGCAGGCAACGTAATATGCCATGTCTGACGCCAGCGATTGGCACCATCCATCCGTGCAGCTTCATAGAGCTGTGTATCTACACCGGAGAGTGCCGCTAGGAAAATAATCGTGCCCCAACCTACCTCTTTCCAGATGGATTGTCCAACAATCATCGTTCGAAACCAGCCGGGCTCAAGCAGGAAAGCCACTTTTTGTCCCGTCAGGTTATAAAGTAATTCGTTAATAGCGCCGCCCTCGGTTGTGAACAGCATGTAGAACACACCAACCACAACAACCCAGGATACAAAGTGCGGAACATATACCAGCGTCTGTACAAAGCGTTTGAATCGTTCACGGCGAACTTCATTCATCATGAGTGCCAATACAATTGGCAGCGGGAAGAAGAACACCATATTATAAATCGCTAGCAAAAACGTATTCCGGAACAAAGTCCAGAACTGCGGTTCCCCGAAGAAACGCTGGAAGTGCTTAAACCCTACCCAGTCGCTGCCCAGAATGCCCTTGTAAGGCGTGTAATCCTGAAAAGCCATCGTAATACCGTACATGGGTATGTATTTGAAAATAACAAAGTAAAGCACGCCCGGTATCAACATAATATAGAGCCACCGGTTTTTAATGATGTCCCTCCACAGCAGGTTTTTGTCACTGCGGGTAGCGGGTCGTGTCCGAGCCGCCGTTTCGGCTTTCATAGTGTCTTCCTCCCCACATTGGAAACGATTACAAAATATCACTTCCTGAATTCATGTCTTCATTGTGGAGGATAAATGGGTAACTGGCTATCGTCTCGTTTTAGCTTCTTGTTTTCCCTTATACAGCAAGGGTTTAAGGCAATTGTAATTCTGAGCTACTCCCCTGAATGAACCACATTTAACCTCCGATATTCCTGTCTTAACTCTGCTGCAAACGCATAATAAAGGCTGACCTTGAAACAAAGAAAAACCTGCCTGCCATGGCAGGCAGAGCAGGTTGCTTTTATCGCTGCTGCTCCCGGTATTTTCCGGGGGTAGTTCCCGTAATTTTACGAAATGTACGGATAAAAGCAGTAGGGTTGGTGTAATTGAGTTTCTCGGCAATCTCCGATATTTTCAGGTTGGTCGTCTGCAGCCAGGTTTTGGCTTTTTCCATCCGGTATTCGGCAAGGTATTCCGTAAAGTTCACACCAGCCTCCTTCTTGAACACACGGCTCAGATAGACTGGATGAAAATTCAGTTCTTCTGCGCAAGCTTCCAGCGACAATTCGCGATCATATCGCTCCTCGATCAGCCGAATCATGCGCCGGGCAATATTCAGATATTGAGATTCTTCCTGTTCACGCCAGAATCGAATGACAGGGTGAAATAAACATTTGCGGAACCAGTTCGTCATTTCATCCAATGTGGATAACTTGAGTAGTCGAGCCATAGAGGCCTTTTCGCCCAACACTTCCGCAACATTCCCACCCTGCTCCTGTACAAGCTGATACACACGGGACAACAGTTGAACCATGATAACGGGGTATTCGCTGAAGTGCAGCTTCTTGTCTGCAAGCAGACCGAGGTATTGCTTAAAGTACGCATCGGTTTTCTCCTCGTCCCCTTGCTTGAGTGCAGAAGCCAACTGGTCTTCAATCATCCTGAGCTGTGTATATAACGCTGCCTCCGTCTGACCTCGCGGCTGAATATCCTCGTAATGCAAAATAATACGGCTGCCCAGACTTACCCTGCCTTGCAGAGCCTCACGACTCTCCTGGTAAGCCCGTGGCGAATCACCTATTGCAGAATAGAAACGACTAATACCGATACTTACAGGCAGATTCAGATAGGTCACAACCCGCTCACGGATCAATTCCGCTTGAGTGTGCATCCACTCTTTTAGCTGTACTTCATCATCCAACACGGATGCCAATACCGTAACCTGGGCGTCATCAATCATGACAGGTGCAAAACGAATATCAGAGGGCAGCAGCTCACCGACCATATTGTTTAACGCAAACAGCAGCAGATCCCGGTCCTGCTCCTCATACCTTGTCCCTTCAAGGGTATCGATCTGAAGTGTAAGTAGCCCAAGTCTGGACCATGAGGTTGGAAAATCGTATAACTGACCCTGATATCTGAAGTCATCTTCCGATATTTTGCCTGTAAGCAGTTTTGTCATAAAAAATTCCTGCAAATGAACATGCTGGCCCTTCATCTGCTCACGCATCGTCTTTTCCGAGCTGAACAAGGTCGATAATCGCTCTTCGATGTATATAAATTCATCCTGACGGCGTCCCGACGGAGCCAATGGAGAATCCAGTCCTTTTGTAAACTGCAGAAGTCTGGAAATGGGAGAATACATCTTGCGACTGCCGTAGATGGCTACTAATCCCGTCAAACATAACATGACTAATGTAGCCACTCCCGTAACCAATGCAATTTTCTGCGATTGGGCGGTTATCTGACTCAGCGATACAACGGATACATACAACCAACCATTGAGTGGGGATTGCCTGTAGCTAACTGCCACCTGACTTCCCTCGACCTCTGCACTGAAGAAACCCTCCGACTGTCCTGTCGTTTGTACCTTTTCATGGATTTCCTGATTTAGCGTGTCGTATTTCCCGTCTTGTTCTGTATCGTTGAGAAAATATTTTTGCTCCCGATCAAGGACGTACATATCCCCTGAATTCGGATTTCGACTTAGAAATGTACTTAGCTCTGTATCGGCTATGTCTATAACCAGAAATCCCTTGGGTTTCACATTCGTTGGTATCATCGGAATCTTGAATACCATGCTTACCACGTTGTCGGATGAAATAAGAGTAGGTGCGTGTTCTGGCGTTGCTTCACCAACTCCCGCCGATACCGGCACACTTTCTTTGGTTGAACTCACATTTTGCGTTACCCAGAACAGGCTGTTTGTATATTTCAAATAAGAGCCTATCCGGTCCCGAATACTGAAATCATCCAATTTTCCAAAGGAACGCATCGAAACGACCCAGTCTTCATCCAGATTCACGAGATAGGCCTGATCGATATTAGTAACCGATTGCAGATTATTAAATCCGGAAGTCAGATCACGAATTTCCTGAAATTCGCTGCTGTCCAGCGGTTTTTTCATCGCTTGTAATACCAGTGGAGAATTCACATATTGGATGGACGATAATTGCAGGCTGCGCAATACTTGCTCTACCCGCATTTGGGTCTGATGCAGAATCTGCAAATTACTCTCCCGGACCTTCTGTTCAATGTCACGTGAAGCAATCGAATAGGAGACTGAACCAATAACAATGACCGGAAGGGCTCCGAGAATCATGGTAAAACAGAGCAAACGCAGCAGGTATTTAGGCAAAAAGAGCATCCTCCTTTGTGCATTTTGCGTTATTTGATCGAGAACGATTTCGGAATCACTACCCGATCTAATGCAAAACGTATGTATAATATCGCTTTCATTGGATTAATTTACTATTGTTATTTTAAAACCCATTGTTATTCAAGTCCACTATTTATTATCGAAGGTTGACTTCAAGGCAATTTCCAGTTTATATTGGTTGCATTCCTCAATCAAAGGAGAGATTTTGATGTCGGTGAGCGTTCTTAACTAACTAGTTTCATATTCAGGAGTTTGGCCTTCGATTCACTTGTGCCTTGTGGCATACGTGTATTTCATGATGCGCCATTACCCTGTACTTAGTTAAGAACAGCGGATATCATAAATCGCCTCCGGGATTGTACGTGTCCGGGTCTATTTCCGCGCTGTGTTCAGCGTGGATTTTTTTGTATAGACCTATAACGGGCCCTACTTTCCCGTACGTTAAGGGCGGAGAATGACGTTTGTTCATTCTCCGCCCTTTTTGCGTTTTCCGGGAATATGTCCCATCGCTTTAACCGAAATTCCATTTTATATCCAAGGAGAGATCAAGCATGAATGAAAAAACGTTAACCAGTCTGGGTTATCCCCAAATTCAAAAAAACGTTGCAGCCTGTGCCCTATCCTATTTGGGCAAACGTTACGCAAGAGACATGAAGCCAATGGTCGACGCTTCTCTGATTCAAATGCGGCTAGATGAGACCGCTGAAGCGGCTGCTTTGATTCGTTACGGTGCCAGTGTGCCCATTCCTTCACTGGATGGCATGGAGACCATCATGGATCTGCTCGGCACCGGTTATTTATTTACGGAACGTGATTTCAGCAATCTCGCCCAATTTCTGCGCAGCTGCGCACAGCTTATGAAATACATGGAGGGCAAATCCGAAGTGGCCCCCACAGTTAGTCGCTACGCTTCATCCATGATATGGATGGAATCCCTGCTCAGCGAGATTGAACGCTGTATCCATAGTGGACGCATTCAGGATCAGGCGAGCAAGGAGCTGATACGTATTCGTAAAAAAATGACGGTGAATGAGGAACGCATGAAGCGCAAGCTGGATTCTCTAATAAGCAAACACCGCTCCATCATGCAGGAAAATGTGATTAGTCAGCGTGGTGGAAGAACCGTGCTGCCCATTAAGAAAGAATTCCGCAAACACGTTAAAGGCAGTGTGCTGGATGAATCAGGAAGTGGCCAAACCGTATATATTGAACCTGCTGAATTAGTAGGTCTGCAAATGGAGCTGTCTTCACTGCAAGCCGAGGAATCACGGGAGGAGATGAAAATTCTCGGTGACTTAACCTCCCTGGCAGAGTCTTATAATCGTGAAATTTCGTTAAATACGGAAACGGTAGGGATTCTGGATTTCCTATTTGCCAAAGCGAAATATGCGGCCACCATGGATGGACGAACTGTACGCGTCAATGCCATTGGACGTGTTCGGCTTCATCATGCCCGCCATCCGTTTATGGGTGCATCCATGGTTCCGCTTGATTTTGCAATTGGTCAAACTTATTCCTCGCTAATCATTACCGGGCCGAATACGGGTGGCAAAACGGTTGCACTCAAAACATTGGGTCTGCTCACATTGATGATGCAATCTGGTCTGCTTGTGCCTGTCGCTGAAGATGGCGAGATGGCCGTGTATCATGAAATTGCTGTTGATATCGGCGATGGACAGAGCCTGGAGCAAGCACTCAGTACCTTTTCTGCACATATTCGCAACATGATTGGCATCCTGGAGCAAGCCGATTCATCGACACTTGTGCTTATTGACGAGATGGCCTCCGGTACCGATCCCGGTGAGGGAGTGGGACTCTCGATCGCCATGCTGGAGGAGCTGCACAGCCGTGGAGCTACCGTTATCGCTACAACCCATTTTGGGGAAATCAAACATTTTGCAGCATCCACGCCTGGATTTGAGAATGCAAGAATGGAATTTGATACGGTCTCTCTTCAACCTCTTTATCGATTGCGGATCGGAGAAGCCGGGGACAGCTATGCCTATTTCATTGCACTGAAATTGGGTATGCCACAGCGTATTATTGAGCGCTCCAAGCTCATTTCAGATCAGGGTGTCTCGCAAAGTGTCTCTTCCACCTCCTCTCCATCCGTGCCTAACGTAAGTTCAACGTCATCGCAAATAAACAGCACGGTTGAACAAGAACAATTGAATGAAGCAAGGAACACGATAAAACCTACCAGCCCGTCCGTACAGACTGGAACTAGAAAGCAATCTGCTGATCGGCCTGAAACATTAGAACCCGCGCCCCCTGCCAAAGCATTCCGAAAAGGGGATCGCGTCTATGCAGCTTATCTGAACCAGTCAGGCATCGTATGTGATGTGGAGGACAGTCGCGGAAATATCGGAGTCATGCTGCGTGGACGTAAAGTCAAAATTCATAAGAAACGTCTAACTCTGCACATCTCCGCAGATGAACTATATCCGGGTGACTATGACCTCGACATTGTGCTGGAGTCCAAAGAGAACCGAAAGAAACGCAAACTGATTAGTCGCAAGCATGTGGAAGGACTGAAAATTGAATTGCCCCCTGAAGAATAACCACAGGATTGATATAATGGGTTGAGTTGCTATACTTTAATAAACCTATCGATCGTTCGTGGTTAGAAATTTATCGGGGAAGGAAGACTCGTATGTCTGTTGAGCAGGATACAAAGAAAGTCACTCCAGAAGTTCTTGTATGTCCTTTATGCGGTGAGGCCAATGGCTGCTCCTATGCGGCTGGTCGTCCTCATTCAGAATGCTGGTGTAACCGGGCTGTGTTCCCAGAAGGGGTATTTGACCCCATTCCGGCAGACCAGCGCAGGAAGTCCTGCATCTGCGAGGCATGTCTGGATACGTATAAAAAGAAGACAGAGCAAAATAAAGAGCCCCACAGTTAACCCTGTGAGGCTCTTCTTCAATCAATATTATTTTGTATTGAAATACAGAACGTTACTTCTGCATTTGTTGATAATGCGCTACAGCCTGCTTCAGTACAGGATGACTCTCATCCATGGACGTATACTGGCTGAGTGCTGCTTCAATCCCTTTTTGCTGGATCGTAGTCTGGAGTTCCACCGCTTCCGGGTCTTCGGATACGTCAAACTTGCAGGCAGCGGCCATACCCATCGCCAAAAGTGTTGTCTCCGTTCCATACTCGTAAGCCTGGAGAGCTGGGCGAACCAGACGGTCATTCGGGGACAGTTTCCGCAGTGGAGAACGTCCTACACGAGTTACCTCATCCGTTAGATGCGGGTTAACGAACCGTTCCAATATTTTGGCAATGTACAACTGATGATCGTCGGCATTGAATCCAAAACGCTTCACCAAAACGGCTCCGGTTTCCTGCAAGGCACCATATACGATGGATTTGACTTTTTCATCGGCAATAGCCTTCTGAATTGTATCAAACCCGTTCACATATCCAATATAAGCGGCAATACAGTGTCCCGTATTTACGGTAAACAGCTTCCGTTCGATATAAGGCTCCAGATCATCCACATACATTACGCCCTCAACCGGTTTGAACGCAGGAGCCATTTGTGAACGGTCAACAACCCATTCATAGAAAGGCTCTACCTGTACATGCAACGGATCTTCATGATGCTGAATCGGCACAATCCGATCTACGGCAGAGTCCGGGAAATACACGTACTGATCCGCAAGCAGGCGAGTCCGCTCATCAAGCAGGCCATATACATGTTCTTTCAGCTGAGTGCTGGCTCCAATTGCATTTTCACAGGCAATAATGTGAAGGGGTTGGAAGACATCGCCCGTTCCCAGTCTGGACGTAAGTCCTTTGGCAATACCGGGAGCAATATGTTTCAGAATGTTCACGCCCACTGCAGTTGTGATCAGTTCAGCTTCTGCAACATTCTGAGCAACGGTATCCAGATTGGTTCCATCGATTGCACTCACACCGGTAACTGTCTCCAGGTCTTTGGCCTCGTTAGCCAGTTCAACCGTATACTCTCCACGCTGCTCTAGAGCCTTAACCAGCTCCTGGTTAACGTCGGAGAAAACAACATTGTAGCCTGCACGGGACAGAATCAAACCGATAAAGCCACGTCCAATATTACCTGCTCCAAAGTGAAGGGCCTTCATAGTTCCATTTCACTTTCCAAAATAGTGATGACTTCTTCAGCGGTTTGAGCATGACGCAAAGCTTCCATGTTCTCTTCCTCGGCGCAGATGACTGCGATGCTGGTCAGGATCTCCATATGTTCTCCACCTTGAGCGGCGATACCAATTACCATATACGCTTTTTCTTCCCCAAAATCAACACCTTGCGGGAACTGAATGACGGAAATGCCTGTGGACAGGATGAATGATTTGGATTCCTTCGTGCCGTGTGGAATCGCAAGTCCGTTGCCGACATACGTGGAGACAATCTCTTCACGCTCCAGCATTTTGTCGATGTATTCAGCGGTGATATGTCCCGCGTCTTTCAAAATTTGACCTGCCATACGAATCGCTTCGTATTTGTCCTGAGCCGTTGCATTCATGATGACTTTATCTTTAGTTAACACACTCATGTTTGAATACCTCCAATTTCGGTTTTGCTGCGGTAAAATCCCGCAAGTTCTTGGGACAAGTAATGAATAAGATCATCCCGGTTGCCTTTTTCAAGTAATGCAATCATTTCTTCCTGCAACAATAGCGCACTGATCTCACTCAGTACCTCCAAACTTTCCTTCGATAACTGTCTGGGTCCAAGCATCAAGAGCACATGGCTGACACCTGCCGGGTCTTCCGGCGTGCGTAGAAGCGGCTCTGTCAATTGGAACAGCGTAATTGAAGGACTGTGAATGCCATCACTGCGTGTATGAAACAGAGCGAGGGAAGTTCCGGGAATCTTCTGACTTCCAACAGCTTCACGCTCCTCCAGCAGCCTGGCAATCTCATCTGGATTATTCAATACACCGGATTGATGCAAAACGCTGCACATGGCGTAAGCTGTTTCTAAAAATCCGATCTCCTGATTATCCAGCGGGAACACCTGAAACTTGCCGATTATCTGTACGATTTCAATCAGGGTCGCTTCCAGTCCAACCGGATCGGAAATTCGTCCTGTTGTCCTTGAGTCTGCTTCAGGTGGGGGACTATGTTCCCGCTGAAGCGTCGTTGTCCTGATGAAATGTCTTAAACGTTCACTTTCTTCTGCCGTCAGCAGTGGGCTCACCTTGTAGTATTGATGTTTATCCATCGGCAGATCCACAGTAGAGAGAACCAAATCATATTCCGTCTTTGGGATACGCGCCGCTTCATACCAGGACACGCTGTCCACAATCCGAATTTCGGGAATTTCCTTGGACAGACGGCTCGATAACATCCGTGAAGATCCGATCCCACTCGTACAGACGACGACAGCCCTGATTTCACGCTTCAGCACCCTCAGCCGTTCAATGGAAGCACCGAAGTGCATTACCAAAAATCCGATCTCCTCATCCGGAACATCCGTATTGGGCCAAGCCTCTCGCACGGCTTTCTTTACATCCTCAAACAGTGATTCATAATCCTTGCGGATCTGCTGAAGCAACGGATTACGGATAAGCTGCCGCCCATCCATACGTTCCAGCACCGGCTCCATATGGGCAATCAGACCTTCACGAAGCAGACGATCCTCATGGAACGAATAATGAGTTTTCTCCTGCATCCGATCTGTAAGGGAACGAACCATGTCGAGTAAGACCAGATCGTCTATGGGCAGCAGACGCGAGGAATGAATCGATTGCTCGATTTCAACCAGCAGCCTGTGAAAATAAGCCTGCTCCTCGCCCACAAACTCCAGCCCAAGCTGGGCAGATAGAACGCCGCACAACCGTGAAGCCAAATATTCCGGCACCTTCCGCTCATCTTGCAGTGGATTTCCAACGTCATTTTTGTCCTGTTGTGTGCCCCGACCTATGCCAAAACCTTTGCGAATCCGCACAACCGCTACAGACAATTGGATCAGCAGCTTCATGTATTGACGTTCCGGGATATTTTCCAACCACTCAATATCCGGCTGCCATAATGCATTTTCGACCGTAAGTACATCCTCATGCCCTATCATTTCCAGAAGTTTGCTGTTTACTTTGGAAACTCCCTGCTCCGCCTGTCTACCGAACAAATCGGATTCATCCAGATATTCAAGAGCGAGCGCGGAAATAGCCATGCGATGAGCCAGCTCGCTTCCATTGATCTTGACCCCATATCCACGCCTGCGAACCAGCTTCAATCCAGCCAGCTGAATGCGTGGTTCCAGATCGTCCAGATCATTGCTTGCCGTAGACACGGTCACCTTCAGATCTGAGGCCAATGCAAGCAGCTTCACAGGCTCGGATTCATCCAGCAAAATACAAAGCATGAAGAGTTTACGCTCTTCGGGCGTAAACTCCACATATTCGTTAAGCTCAAGTTGTTGACGCAATACGGCCAAATCATCGGAACCGGGATCAATTCGAACCCCGGTTCCCGATTTTTTTTCCAATCTCATGCCAAGGGGCTCAAGCCATTGTTCAATCATCTGCAACTCTCGATGTACGGTACGAGTGCTTACTTTGACCGCAACAGCTATATCGCCAGCAGTTACCTCATGAGGATGCTCCAGCAGGAACTCCACGATCTCACGCTGTCTCCTTGTAATATTACTCATCAGGAGTCGGATTTGAGGCGCTCCACCAGTGCCTCATATTCAGGACTCTTCAGGAAGTTATCGATGGAAATATGCTCTGCATTTGGAGCCACGGATTTGGCCCGGTCAGTCAATGTTTTCTGTGTGATGACGATGTCGGCATCTTGTGGAATCTCACTGATCGCCGTGTTGGTTACAGCGACATCCACACCGGCTGCCTTCATTTTCTTCCGCAGAATCGAGGCACCCATGGCACTCGAACCCATACCTGCATCACAGGAGAATACAATTTTATTGATATCCGTTTTTACTGCCGAAGAAGCAATATCGGCTGCACGGTCAGCTTCACGATTGTCTTTATCAACGGTGAGGTTGCCCGTTTTGCCCTGATTTTTCATATCTTTCATGCGGTTGGAAGCACTATCCAGATCTTCGTCATCCTTCTGTTTACCTGTTTTGAGCAGTATGGATGCCACGAGGAAGGAGATGACCGCAGCTACGGCTACCCCGGCAAACATGCCAAGATATCCACCCTTAGGCGTTAACAATGAGTAGGCAATGATACTTCCCGGTGACGGTGCAGATACCAAACCAGCTCCTGTCAGCATGAAGGTCAATGTACCCGCCACACCACCAGCCATCGCAGCCAGAATCAGTATCGGTCTCATCAGAATGTAAGGGAAATAAATCTCGTGAATCCCGCCAAAGAAATGAATGATTACAGCACCTGGAGCGGAAGATTTGGCTGATCCGCGACCGAAGAAGCAGTATGCCAGCAAAATGCCGAGTCCAGGTCCTGGGTTGGATTCAAGCATGAATAATACGGATTGCCCCAGTTCTCTTGCTTGATCCGTACCAATCGGTGTCAGAATCCCATGGTTGATGGCATTGTTCAGGAATAATACTTTTCCTGGCTCAATGATCAGGTTGACCAGCGGGAGAAGACCAGCATTCATCAAAGCTTCTACCCCAGCCGATAACACCTTGCTAATCGCTTCAACGAAAGGCCCGATGCCTTTAAGGGCTAGAAGGGCCAAAATCCCACCAATAATACCAGCGGAGAAGTTGTTAACCAGCATCTCAAACCCTGATTTGATTTTGCCATCGACAGCTTTGTCAAATTTCTTAATGACCCAAGCTCCCAATGGTCCGGCAATCATAGCGCCAAGGAACATTGGAATGTCACTGCCGACAATAACCCCGATGGTCATTATTGCACCGACTACACCACCACGTTGGCCGTGTACCATGGTACCGCCTGTGTAACCGATAAGCAAAGGCAGCAAATATTTGATCATTGGATCAACCAGCAATGCAAAATCTGCGTTAGGGAACCATCCTTTTGGAATGAACAATGCCGTAATCAAACCCCAGGCGATAAATGCACCCATGTTAGGCATAACCATACCACTCAGGAAACGTCCAAACTTCTGAACGCCGACCCGTATTCCTCCGCTTTTTTCGGACTTTGCGTCCACTGAACTCATATTGAAAACCTCCTCAACATATTAAACCTTAATTCCACTGAATTTTGACAAGGATGATCCAGACGAACAAAGGTACAAATCTTCAATAAATCTTAATTTACAACCATATCGTAAATGAAAACGGTATCTTCTACAACGAAATGAAAACCTACTTCCGTCATGAACGTTGATGACAAGATTTAAATTTAAAGGATTGTCCCATGTTTGAACCTTGTATATGGAATGGAACCTGTTATTCCCTTTCATGTATCATACCCACGAAATGCCCCATTTTAATGACAAATGAAATTGTAAATTTATTCTATTTGAACGAGCTGTTTCTATCTCAATTAGAAATAATGATGAAACACGTTAATTGATATTCATTCCATCCCATTCGTCTGTTAACAACGAAAAAAGCGCAATTTCCTCACCCTGTCCCAGGTGAGGCAATTGCGCCTAAGTATTCTCCGAATGAGCTGTATCACCATCCGGATCTATAATCAATCGATTCATTTTTAATACGTTAAACGAACTTTTCCATTAAGCTGAAACTCCGTATCTAGCGGAAATTTGTACCTTAATATTATTCCGTATGTTTACGATACGCATCCGCGTTCATCAATGTGGAAAGTGCTGCTGTGAGGTCGCCCTCAACACGAATCTCGATCATCCAGCCTTCCTCATATGGGGAGTTGTTAACCAGCTCCGGGGAATCCTGCAATGCATCATTCACAGCAATAATCGTTCCACTGACAGGAGAAAACAAATCCGAAACGGTTTTGACGGATTCAATCGTTCCAATGCCGTCTTCCGCTTTTACATCCGATTCAAGGTCAGGCAATTCTACAAAGACAATGTCACCCAGCTGATGCTGCGCGAACTCGGTAATGCCAATACGTACGGTATCCTCCCCTACGGTCTGCACCCATTCGTGCTCTTCACTGTACAGGAAATCACTTTTCAATTCGCTCATCGATATCCGCCTCGCTTTTCATTAATGAGTGCATGCGTTTCTTTGACCTTAACCTTTTTCCCAGAACATAGCGTATGATATTTTCGATTCAAATGTCAAGATACCTCACAATTTATTTGTTTTTCTTCCTTATATGCCTGTAACTCAAATGGACCCTCCCTACATATAATGGTGAATATTAGAAAAGTAAGCGCACTCTTTATAAATAGACGAACATTTTAATGTTAATTAAAAATTTCATTCGGATTTTTTGTTCATATCTATGATATCGTTCTTGACATCAATAGACGATTCAGGCTTTAATGAGAGTAGTAAATGTGTTTAATTGGTCTATGCAATACCCGCGGATGAATGTAAAGGGAGAGATTACCCTTGACACCCGAATCAGGGTGTACATGCGGTAACGCCGAAGGAGTAAACCACCGACAAGCGGAGGTGAATCTCTCAGGCAAAAGGACTTTTACGGGACGCAACTCTGGAGAGCATCTAATCGCCCTGTATGGGCGTTATGATCACCCAAGGGGAAACCTGCTGCATCATGCGGCGGGGTAACTCTCAGGTACCAAGGACAGAGCCTAAGAATACAGCGTGCTTCTGGCATGCCTATTCTTTGGCCTGTCCTTTTCCTTTTTCCCAAAAAAACGAAAACAGGTTATAGAGCGGCACTGCCTATAGCGTCCTTACCTTACTTTTATAATAAAATATGATGCCAGATTCATTGATCCACGGTTATACACTCGGCCGGTTGACGGCCCATGACGAGGTGATTGGATGTCCGATTTGCTTAGAACCCCACTCTTTCCACTCTATCAGCAATATGAAGGCGTACGATGCATTGATTTTGGTGGCTGGGAGCTCCCGGTACAATTCAGTGGAATTCAGAAAGAGCACGAAGCGGTGCGAGAACGTGCTGGATTATTTGATGTATCTCACATGGGTGAATTCACCGTACAAGGTGAACACGCAGAAGCTTTTTTACAGCACATGACCACTAATGATGTAACAACACTCGTTCCCGGTCAGGCCCAATACACGTTAATGTGTTATCCGGATGGCGGCGTGGTCGATGATCTGCTGATCTATAAACTGAAAGACCAGCATTATATGCTGGTGGTTAACGCCTCCAACATCGACAAGGACTGGGCATGGCTGCAACAGCACATGACGCCAGGCGTAACGATGACCAATGATTCGGATCAAACGGCGCTGCTTGCTCTGCAAGGTCCGCTGGCAGTGGATATTCTCAGAGCGGTGACAGACACCGATGTGTCTTCGATTGAGCCTTTCCGCTTTGTGGCAAATGCGAAGGTATGTGGTGTTTCATTGCTGTTATCCCGCACCGGATATACGGGTGAAGATGGCTTTGAGCTCTACGTTCCCGCGGAACAAGCTGCTGAGGTCTGGAACGGATTGATGCAAGCGGGAGAAGGTCACGGACTCGTTCCGACAGGACTGGGTGCCAGGGATACGCTGCGCTTTGAAGCCAAGCTGCCCCTGTATGGACAGGAATTGTCCGCAACCATCTCACCGCTGGAGGCTGGCGTAAGTATGTTTGTGAAGCTAAATGCAGGACCGTTTATCGGACATGAAGCCTTGTTGCAGCAAAAAAATGATGGGCCTGCCCGCAAGCTGGTCGGCATCGAAGTGCTGGAGCGCGGCATCCCTCGTCCTCATTATCCCATTTACGCCGAAGGCGTACAGATTGGTGAAGTAACCACAGGCACCCAGTCGCCTACGTTAAAACGTAATCTGGGGCTGGCCTTGATTGACAGCAAATATGCTGCACTGGGTACCCCGCTGGAGATTGAGATTCGTGGCAAGAAACTGAAAGCCGAGGTCGTGAAGACCCCTTTTCATAAACGGACACGTGCGCCAAAGACACCTACTCAAGGAGCTGATCAAGCATGAGCAAGCATCGCTACATTCCCATGACCGAGCAGGATCAGAGTGCCATGTTGGCAACCATCGGCGTGGAAACGATTGAGGATCTGTTCCATGACATTCCACAGGAGATTCGCTATCAGGGCGAACTGCCTGTTTCCTCCAAACTGGATGAATACGCACTGACACGTCATATGTCGAAGCAAGCGGGAGCGAATGCCAACTTCGAGACACACGCCAGTTTCCTGGGTGCAGGCATTTATGATCACCACGTTCCCTCCGTCATTAATCATGTCATCTCCCGTTCCGAGTTCTATACAGCCTATACACCTTATCAACCCGAGATCAGCCAAGGAGAATTGCAGGCGATTTTCGAGTTTCAATCCTACATCTGTGAGTTGACAGGCATGGCTGTAGCCAATGCCAGCATGTACGATGGTGCAACTGCATTTGCGGAAGCAGGCAATCTGGCCGCAGCGGCAACCCGCCGCAAACAACTGATTGTGTCACGTACGGTGCACCCCGAATCCCGTCAGGTATTGCAAGCTTATGCTCACGGCCTCAATCTGGAGATTGTTGAGATTGGATATCAAAATGGTGTAACAGACTGGGATGCCCTGCAAGCCGCCGTGTCCGATGATACCGCAGCCGTCATGATTCAAAGCCCGAACTTCTTCGGCGCCGTGGAAAATGTAAAACAGGCCGCAGACCTTGCGCATGCGCACAAGAGCCTGCTCGTGGTCAGCGCCAACCCGCTATCGCTGGGTCTGCTGGAAGCCCCAGGCAAGCTGGGTGCTGACATCGTCGTTGGCGACGCGCAGCCCCTTGGCATCGCCGCTTCACTCGGCGGCCCAACATGCGGATACTTCGCCGTATCCCAGGCTCATATGCGCCGAATTCCTGGCCGAATTGTAGGCCAGACAACGGACCGCAACGGCAAGCGTGGTTTTGTACTCACGCTGCAAGCACGGGAACAGCATATCCGCCGTGAAAAGGCGACGTCCAACATCTGTTCCAACCAGGCGTTGCTCGCGCTGAGCGCCTCTGTATATATGTCCATTATGGGTAAACAAGGCATGATCGACGTCGCTGATTTGAATTTGCAAAAGAGCCATTATGCCCTTAATACGTTTACCGCAATTCCAGGCGTCTCTCTTACGTTTACCGCTCCTACGTTCAATGAGTTTGTTATCCAACTGCCTGAAGGAACAAATGTGGAACCACTGCAACTGAAATTGCTCGATGCGGGTTTCATTGGCGGCTATGAACTTGGCCGTGATTATCCAGAGCTCGCCGGACATATGCTGATTGCAGTTACTGAACGACGCAGCAAGGAAGAGATCGACGAATTCGCACGTGTATTGGAGGGATCGCTGTGACTCAGGAAACGACAACAAAGACAACTACGACGACATCAGCACAAGGACAATCGGAAACGGTAACTTCTATCTCCCCTTCGGGCCAACCTGAAACTATCACAACAGACACTAACCAGGCTGCCTCTCAAGCACCGGAGCAATCGTTGATTTTTGAACTCAGCAGTCCGGGTCGGGTCGCTTATTCGTTGCCCGAATGCGACGTTCCCCGTCAAGCTGTGGATTCCCTGATTCCCCGGGAAATGCTTCGGTCGGAAGCAGCAGCATTGCCTGAGGTTTTTGAAGTTGACGTCATTCGCCATTACACTGCCCTGTCTCGTCGTAATTTCGGGATAGATAACGGATTCTATCCGCTGGGCTCTTGTACGATGAAATATAATCCGAAGATTAATGAGGATGTGGCCCGTTACAACGGGTTCGCCAAAATTCATCCATATCAGCATGAATCCAGCATTCAAGGTGCACTTGAACTGCTCTACACGTTGCAAAATGACCTTGCCGGACTTACCGGGATGGACGCCGTTACGCTGCAACCGGCCGCTGGTGCACATGGCGAATGGACCGGGCTCATGATGATCCGTGCTTACCACGAAGGTCGTGGTGAACGGCGTACGAAAGTCATCGTACCCGATTCTTCTCATGGGACCAACCCGGCAAGTGCAACCGTAGCAGGTTTCGAAACGGTAACGATTCCTTCACGCGCAGACGGTCTGGTAGATCTGGACGCACTTCGCGCAGCTGTTGGTTCGGACACCGCAGCGCTCATGCTGACTAACCCGAACACACTCGGACTCTTTGAAAAAGACATTCAGGAGATTGCCTCCATTGTGCATCAGGCAGGTGGCTTGCTGTACTACGATGGAGCCAACTCCAATGCCATTATGGGCATCACCCGACCTGGCGATATGGGCTTCGACGTGGTGCATCTGAATTTGCATAAAACGATGAGTACTCCGCACGGCGGAGGTGGACCTGGTGCCGGCCCGGTTGGTGTGAAGAGCCGCTTGATTCCATTTCTGCCGAAACCGATGGTCATCAAGAATGATGAGGGTATATATGCATTGGATCACGAAGGTGATCAATCCATTGGCCGGGTCAAAGCTTACTATGGTAACTTCGGTATTCTGGTCCGCGCCTATGCCTACATTCGTACCTATGGACCTGAAGGCTTACGCCGGGTATCTGAATGTGCGGTGCTCAACGCCAACTACATGATGGCTCGTCTCACACCTTACTACGAGATTCCGTATCCAGGCGTGTGCAAACATGAATTCGTTATGTCTGGCCGGGGGTTGAAACAGTATGGTGTACGTACACTGGATGTTGCCAAACGATTGCTTGATTTTGGGTATCACCCGCCAACCGTGTACTTCCCGCTGAACGTCGAGGAGTGCATCATGATCGAACCAACGGAAACCGAGAGCAAAGAAACCCTTGATGGGTTCGTCGATACGATGATTCGCATTGCCAAGGAAGCAGAAGAAACGCCTGAACTGGTACTCAATGCCCCTTACGGCACACCGGTTACCCGTCTGGATGAAACAACAGCAGCCCGTAAACCTGTACTGAACTGTGCTTGCAGTTAAAAGCTAACCTCTAATAAACTAATGAAAACATATTCAGTCGTTGATAATCATTAATAAATGCCAAAAACAGCCGCATTTTGCTTTCTGCGCGGCTGTTTTCTTTATTGCTTATTAACCTGTCAGCTTTATTTTATCTTCTCCGGTCTAGGGCTTCCAATTGGCCCGTTCCTTCTTGCCCAATCGCGGACAGGTGTAACAATAGGAGCGACCTTGTCGTAAATATTGCAAGCAACAGACGTTTTTGATCGCAAGTCTTTTCGTAGGCTCCAGCGGATGATCAATCATCCGAACCCTGACACGAAGCGGATTCTTGGCCAGACCAAATACATCAGCTTCCAGACCATTTTGCAGCACCAGTTCATCAGCGGCAAACTGACGCAAGAGAGCTTCATCGTCTTGATACGTATTATGAATATTCTCCCTGTAGTTTTGCAGAGCCGTTGGCAACTGCCCCCACAACATGCTGACATGCAACCCAGAAGCTTTGGACAAACACTCCATGAGGGGACGTGCAGTCTGACTGTAAAAACGTCTTAATTCTGCTTCAAGCCAGACCGTTCTTTCCTCCGAATCCTTCGGAGCGAGAGTGACATCCATGTTCTCAAGTTGAAAAGCAATTCGTGTATAGCCGGTTTCCTTCATCAAATGTATACTCAGATTGGCTAGCGAAAAATTCGGAGCTGAATCATGGACGGATACGGTATATTGCAGCGCAGCTGCCACATCACCGAACCAACTGGTGAAATAGGCTGCGGCAACCGTTAGATCCTGTCCCTCGATTAACTGTTGATAGGCGGACAAAAAGCTTCTCATTGCCTCCGGATCAACAATAGATTCTCCACATAGCGATGCCACGGGTACACCATTCAGTTCCTGTACAAGATTAAAGTTCTTCCCCAGTTCCTCACGAATCCGGTCATTCATCATTCGCCGAACAAACGATTCAGGTCATCCAGCATGGAAGTAGCCGCATTGGGTCCATACCCGCCAAACCACGAATCCGACGCCACCTGGAATACCTGATTATTTTTAACAGCCTTCATGTTTTTCCAAATCCCCAAGGTCTGCAGATTGTTATATATCTCTTCATTATCATTGATAAGGATAATGTAATCCGGATCGATTTCTGGCAACTTTTCATTAGACAGCACTTCATAGCGACTTTCAGCGCTTGTCACGGGGAAAACAGCCGGTCTGGAGAAACCGAAATCATCATAAAGCCATTTGTAGTCCATGTCTCCGTAATACCGAATATCATTTCTTATCCGCAATACCATGAGTGTCTTACCCTCTGCTTTGGCGTGAACTTTTTGGATCGCCTCAGCTTTATGCGTTTCATAGGTTTTTATCACTTCTTCTGCCTTTTCGTTCAGACCAAAGGCCGCCGCGGTAGCTCGAAATGCCGTCTGCCAATCAGGTGCCACATATCCATTCTCAAGCATGGCCGTTGGAGCAATTTTGGTATAATTCTCGTATTGCTCTTTGCTGTTCGTATCCGTCACAATCAGATCTGGTCCAAGAGAGAGCATTTTCTCTACACTGACCTTACCTTGATCACCGATGATAGCCACATCATTCAAGAATGGCTTCAAATATAACGGAAAATCTTCGTTCTGTGATTTCACCGTAGCTTTTGGCGTCATGCCAAGTGCAATCAGGTGATCCGTCAAATATGTCACTGTGGAAGCAATGTTTTCTGGCTTTTGCGGTAATGTCTGCTCACCATTTGTATCCTTAAATGTAAACGTGGTATCTTGGGACTCTTCCGTTGCCGCTTGTTCCTGTTTCGTCGGTTCTGCCTCAGACGAACCTGACTTCTCTTTGTTGCCACAGGCCACAATCAATAATAACACCGCAAGCAAAACTGCTGTTAAAGTGAAATAGCGTTGATTTCGTTGTTTCATGTTCTGCAAATCCCCTTATTCATTCGTTATTCTGTTATTTTGTCTTCTGCCGTTCTCTCATTTCTCATTACACGTGTGCTTGTGATCCATCCCATTTCATTTCTTAAATTCATAAAAAACGAACTTCCATGCTGTGGAAGACGTATGAGCGCTTTGCAGTTCGTTGTATCCAACGAAGCAGGAATGGACTCCCATCTTGCGGTTCTCCAATTGCGATCATCCACGCACCAATAAAGGTTGGCCTCCAGGACAGGAAGGGAGGATTCATAACTAACGACAAACCAACCGTCCTCGTGCTTCTCCTCACAAATTTCAACAAGCGCAGGTTTCGCTTGAACGATGTTGTCCGCAAAAGCGAAGACCTCCTCGCATGCCCATGCCTCCTTATGAGAATGCCCGAGACCCGGATGAAGGCTTAGTCTGCTATGGTTGTTGTTTGGATGGCACTCCAGATGCTGTTCATAAGACTTATTAAATATGGTCAACGGAAAATGGGTATCATTACTACCATTAAGCCATAACATCGGCAAGCGGCTTTCGGACAGATAAGTGGATGGGTCCCACAATAGACGAACACGTTTTGCCTCTGCCCCCGGCATGGATGCGAAGCTAAGCCCATAATAGGAACCCGGCTCATGTAGATACCCACAGCCATAAATGGGCATGGCAAAAGAAAGCCTGGCATCTAACCCCGCAACCAAACTTGTGATGATGCCTCCCCATGAAATTCCTGTTATACCTATGCTCTGCTTGTCTACACCCTGAAAAGAGCGGAGCAATGAATGAGCCAATATTACAGCGGCTACGGCATGATACATCCATTGATCTTCAACAGGCTGTTCGTAATCTGCAAATACACCCTGTTTCTCAGGACCACTCCATGAATGTGAAGGCCATTCCATCCGTTCGGTGTGCTCCTCATCCCCGAATGGAACATGCCCTTCCAGATCCATGGCTATCGCAGCATACCCTCGTGCCATCCATTCTTTCACCCAACTGCTAAAAGCTGTTCCCGCACCACCGTGAACCAAAATTACCGCGGGAACTTCCTCGTTAGGAGAGACCGGACGCGGGATGCCGTAGTAGGCAAATATGCGAGTAGCACGACCTTTATATGACACACCCTCATAGAAGCAGGCATGTACGCCGGTATGTTGATCTTCGGAAACCGGGTATAATCGAGGTGCTTTAAACAATTGCTCTAGATTCCAAGGCGGCTTTCCAGAAATGGAATGTCACCTCCTCTTTACACTGATAATGATTTTCTTTCTCAATACGTATCATATCATTCATTGCTTCAGCTAAACATGGATATATAAACGGAGTGAACTGGACTTTAGTCAGCCAAATAACCGCATAAAATAGGATAGCGCCCGATCATGCGACCAAGCTGAATACTCAAACAATTTTTCTGTCCCCACCTCGTACACATGTCCATGCCGAACCGCTGTCAAACGATGCCACTGCTCACTGGCCTGAAGCGCCTTCCATTCCCGGGCCGCCTGCTGTGTAGAATCTACCATGATAATCAGCATATCTGCGTCGTATTTTTCCAGAGCTTCTTTAGTCACCGATTCAAAAACATTGATGTCATCGAGACGATGCGTAGCTGCCAATCTAAAATCATCATAAAGGACCGCGCCAGCATTGCGTTTGCCATATATCCGATATTCCGAATCCGTGATACGCCATATGTTGACGGTAGCTCCACCGATGTTACGTCTTACTTTGCGGTAGACCGCTTCCGCCTTGCCATCATATTCTGACAGCCACACCTCCGCCTCTGCCCGATGCTCCATGACTTCTGCAATCATTCGAAGCTGCTCGCGCCAGTCTGCGGATAACCAAGGGATGGCAACTGTCGGCGCAATCTGCTCCAGCTCTTTTCGCGCCCGCTCGCCCAGAATGTCAGTGCAGAAAATAAGCTCCGGCTCCGACGCACGCAATCGATCCACATTTTCTTGCCAGATCTGCCCTTCCCCCAGCTCATAAGAATGCAGACGAGTCATTCGGTTGTATAATTCGTGATTTGGATAAAAGGCAGCAGCTTTCGGAAGCAGGCCAAGTGCCAGTAAACTGCCCGAGATTGGATCAGAGACACTTGCGATACTATATCTGCGGCTTTTGACAAACGCATTAGGCGAAAGTCCCATCTTCTGTTTGAATCTGCGGCTAAAATAAAATTCATCTTCATAGCCGACTCGGACCGCGGTCTCTTTTACACCATCACCTGACAAAAGGAGCTCCTTGGCCCGTTTCATTCTGACATCCATCAGATAGGCCGTCGGGGTCTTTCCTGTATATTGCTGAAATGCCCACGAAAAATACCCTGGACTCAGGCCAGCAAGCTTGGACAATTCATCTCGTTTTAACTCATGATCCAGATGTTCATTCATATAATCGGCAACACGGGCAATCGCAGAAGCGGTAGACTCAACGCTTTCCGGCTTGGCCTCCGCTTGAACAAGTGAAGTCATCAAACCGTATAATGCGGCCTGTCTATTGAAGTGTTCCTCGTCACCAGCGACCTCCAGTTGAAGCAATCGATCACAAGAGAGCGCGAGTTGATGCGGATCTTTGCACCAAAACAAACCCTCCATGAAAGCATGGGTAGCGGTCATCTGCTGTTCTCCGCCATATTCGTATACTTCGAAACGGACCATACAGCCTTTTAACGCCTGCTCATCTGCCGCCAGCTTGAACCTCTGTCCAGGAGCCAGCAAATAGACTTCCCCTTCATTCAATCGGGATATGTGTTCGTTCGATACCAAAGTTCCTGAGCCACTTGTACAAAGAATAGCGAAGTGTTCCGCTGTCGCTGCATGAACAATTTCTCCATTCCAGGACACTTCAAACGAATCGATACTGCTATATTTAAGCATCTTGCCTGCCTTTTTTTCATTGACCTTCATGGTAACCCTACTTTCTCCCTCAGCATGATGTCCATTGATTGAATTGTTCGAATATCTTAATGATAATGATTTTCAACCAAGATACAAACGGAAAAATGTAACTTCTCTGCAGAATAGTGATATCGGCCCAAAACAAAAAAAGCCGGTATCTGCTGTAACAACAGATACCGGCAAAATCGCTGCAAGACTGCAGCTTTTTTATCGGAAAAAGAAACCCTTAAAATCGGGTGGAACCCCCGTAAAATTACATTACGCTTGAATGCTTTGAACCAATTCAACGACTTGTTCAGCCGTTTGCATATCGAGTGCTTTGGCAGCAAGTTCTTGCATGTCTGCACGGGACAGCTTGGTGATCTGACTGCGAGCTGGCAGAATAGATGTTGCGCTCATGCTGAACTCATCCAGTCCGAGACCGAGTAGCAATGGAATTGCTGTTTCGTCTCCGGCCATCTCACCACACATGCCAACCCATTTACCTTCACGATGCGCTGCATCGATAACCATTTTAACCAAACGCAAAATGGCTGGGTTGTAAGGTTGGTACAGATATGCCACTCGTTCGTTCATACGGTCAGCAGCCATCGTGTATTGAATCAGATCGTTCGTTCCGATACTGAAGAAATCCACTTCTTTGGCAAACTGATCCGCCAGAACTGCAGTCGAAGGAATTTCGACCATGATTCCGAGTTGAATGCTGTCAGAAACAGCAATACCTTCAGCAACCAGCTTCTCTTTCTCTTCGAGCAAGACAGCTTTCGCTTCACGGAATTCACCAAGTGTTGCGATCATAGGGAACATGACACGCAGGTTACCATGTACGCTTGCACGCAGCAATGCACGCAATTGAGTACGGAAAATGTCCAGACGGTCCAGACACAGACGAACTGCGCGGAAACCGAGGAATGGATTCATTTCTTTTGGCAGGTCCAGATATGGAAGCTCTTTGTCTCCACCGATGTCGAGTGTACGAACAACAACAGGTTTGCCTTCCATTTTTTCCAGTACAGCCTTGTAAGCATTATACTGAATGTCCTCGGAAGGAAGCTTGTCTCTGCCCATGTACAGGAACTCGGTACGGTACAGGCCTACAGCCTCGCCGCCATTCTCCAGAACACCAGCAACATCATTCGGTGTACCAATGTTGGCTGCCAGTTCCACATGAACGTTGTCCACCGTTACCGTTGGCTCATCACGCAGTTTTCTCCACTCCGCACGTTGTGCATCGTATTGCTCCTGTTTGGAACGATACTCAGCAATAACATCATCCGTTGGATTAACCAGTACGTGACCGTCCAAACCGTCAACGATAATCATGTCACCTTGTTTCGCTTGAGCCAGAATGTCCTTGGTTCCAACGACAGCCGGAATTTCAAGCGAACGAGCCATGATTGCAGAGTGAGAAGTACGTCCACCAATATTGGTTGCAAAACCTTTAACATATTGACGGTTCAGTTGAGCCGTGTCGGAAGGCGTAAGATCCTCCGCAAGCACGATTACTTCTTCACTGATCTCAGCCGGACTCATGAATTCGATACCAAGCAAGTGATTTAGCACACGTTTGGTTACATCACGCATATCCGCAGCACGTTCCTGCAGGTAAGCACTCTTCATGTTTTCGAACATTTCGATAAATTGCGTTGCTGTTTCGTTCAATGCGAATTCCGCATTAATCTTATCATCTGCAATTTTCGCTTTAACCGGATCAATCAGTTCCGGGTCATTCAGAATGAGCAAATGCGAAGCAAAAATCTCAGCTTTTTTCTCGCCAAGCTCTTGTAAAGTACGCTCTTTGATCGCCTCAAGCTCAGCCTGGGACTTGCCCAGAGCTGAGTCGAGTTTCGCGATCTCTGCGTCAACGTCGTTGATTTCGCGTTTTTCTACAGAGTAATTGGGATGCTCCAAGATAAACGCCTTGGCGATAGCAATACCCGCCGAAGCCGCGATCCCAGAGACATTAAGCATTAATTTCGCCCAGCCCTTCGTTAACCATAACGTCTGTCAGAGCTTGAAGAGCTTCAGCTTCTCCTTCGCCTTCAACGATGATGTTGATGGTGTCGCCTTGTTCCAGACCAAGGGAAAGTACACCCAGGATGGATTTCAAAGTTACTTTTTTACCGTTAGCTTCTGCAAAGGATTCTGCACCTTTGAATTTGTTTGCTGTATTAACCAGGGCTGTCGCCGGACGTGCGTGGATACCATCTTCGTCTGTAATTCTGAATGTTTGTTGCATTACAATCATCTCACTTTCAATAATTTAGTTTAGGCATTGCATATATTTACACTTGCTTGCCATCGTCGTAACACTTCTTATTTTATCTCAATAATCGGCTGATCGCCAATTTTCAGTAACCCACTTTTCGTAAGCGTTACTGTCGAGCCTTCTGGCAGGTTGGTGAAAATGATCGGAGAGATGATCGACGGAGCATTAGCTTTCACATACTCCAGATCCACTTCCATAATCGGCTGTCCTGCCGATACCAGGTCGCCTTCCTGCACAAGCACGTTAAAGCCCTGACCTTTCAGCTTCACCGTGTTGACACCTATATGAACAAGTACTTCCTTGCCTCCGTCAGACATAATGCCCACGGCATGTTTGCTTGGAAATACGTTAAACACCTTACCATATACAGGAGAAGTAATCTTGCCATCATGAGGCAGAACAGCAAAACCATCGCCTGTCATTTTCTCAGCAAAGACCGGATCAGGAACGTTTGTGATATCCATCAATTCGCCGTTAACTGGCATAACGATGTCTTCCGCAATAATACGTTCACCTTCTTCACCTTGCGCCTTTTCCTGTTCAGGAGCTGGCTTAGCCACAGCTGCTGGAGCTGGTGCCGGTGTCCGTCCTGCAATGATATCCTGCATTTGAGATTTAATCGTATCTGAACGTGTACCGAAGATGGCCTGTACATTATTACCCACTTCAAGTACGCCAGATGCACCCAATTGTTTCAAACGATCTTTATTTACACTGGATTTCTCATTTACTTCAATCCGCAAACGAGTAATGCAAGCATCCAGATGTTTGATATTATCTTGCCCGCCGAAAGCAGCAAGAATATTGTGAGGTAGATCATCCGTTGAACTTGAGCCTCCACCGCCCGAAGCAGTTTCAGGAGTTGCCTCTTCACGACCTGGTGTTTTCAGGTTGAATTTGCGAATGATCAATCGGAATCCGAAATAGTAGATCACTGCAAGAATCAAACCTACGATGATAACATCCCACCAAGGCGTGCGGTTCGGGATAATCCCGAAGATCAGGAAGTCAATGAATCCACCGGAGAATGTCATCCCGATTTTGACTCCAAGAATTTGCATCGTCATGAAAGACAAACCTGCAAAGATACAGTGTACTGCAAACAGGATTGGCGCTACAAACAGGAATGAGAACTCCAGTGGTTCTGTAATCCCTGTGAGGAACGAAGTCAGCGCAGCTGATCCCATGATCCCTGCAACATACTTTTTGTGCTCCGGTCTTGCTTCATGGTACATCGCAAGCGCCGCAGCTGGCAAACCGAACATCATGAACGGGAATTTACCAACTTGGAACGTTCCCGCTGTAAGGTTCACACCATCACGCAGTTGATTGAAGAAGATTTGCTGGTCTCCACGAATGACATCTCCAGCTTTGTTCACATATTCACCGAACTCAAACCAGAATGGTGAATAGAAAATGTGATGCAGACCGAACGGAATAAGTGACCGTTCTACCACTCCGAAAATGAACGCCGACAATGTCGGACTTGTATCTACCATGAAGTGAGATACAGCATTCAGCCCATTTTGAATTGGAGGCCAGATGATCACCAGAAGCAACCCGATTAAGAGGGAAACGACTGAAGTGATAATTGGGACAAAACGTTTACCTGCAAAGAAACCGAGGTAAGACGGCAGTTCGATTTTGAAAAATCGATTGTAACATAGCGCGGCGGTAATACCTATGATAATACCTCCGAACACGCCAGTACTCAATGTAGGGATACCCAAGATGCTGGCATAACCGGGTACTTCACCGATCATGGCCGGCGTAACACCAACAGCCGTACCCAAAGTCACATTCATGACCAGGTAACCGATGATGGCCGCAAGACCTGCGACACCTTCGCCTCCGGCCAGCCCGACGGCTACACCGACAGCGAATAGTAATGCCAGATTATCAAATACGATCTGACCCGCATTCATCATAATCGTCGCGATCGAGCTTACCCATGGGGTATCTAGCGCTGTAGCATATTGCAGAAAATCCGGATTTACAAGCATGTTACCGATCCCGAGCAACAAACCTGCTGCTGGAAGAATCGCTACGGGCAACATGAGAGCTTTACCTACTCTTTGCAATACACCAAAAAGCTTTTTAAACATTGCGTCGTATCCACCCTTTCTTTTAAATTTTTATGTTGTGAAGCAAGCAAGGGAAAACAAAAAAGGCACGAGTTAACAAAGCAAATTGGTCCAACCTTCGGGTATAGCATACCCGGTATAAGGTAAGAACAATCACGCTCTAGATAACTCATGCCTGATCGAATCAGTAACACGTCGTTTGTGTTTATTCAGTTGCTTGATTACGGAGACCATTGTAGCACCACTTCAAAAACGATGCAAGCCTTTACACGAAATTTGTCGAACCAGAATTCCAATGATGGAATTTTTTTACTTACTCTCTTCTTCTTTCCTTTGATTCAAGCGCTGCAAATGAATGGTCAAATAACCTACTTCCGCAGGATACACTGGGAGATTCAACCTTTTTTCCATCACCTTCGTTAGTTTCCATGCAAGCGAGTACATTTCAGGATATTCTAACTTCAACAGGGAATCCAATTTGTGGATTTCTTCCACTTTGTCTCCCCGACGGACACGCTCCAAGGCAAATCGAAGATGAGTCAGTAACCGGGAATAATCCAGTGACTCGGTCTCAAACGAATAATCCAGTTGGGTGGACACCAGGCTCACCAAATCAGTTATCAATTGCGAGTGCTCGCGAACTTGGGAAATATTTTGGTTGGTCATGGCACTGTAGATGTGAAGCGCAATAAAACCGATTTCATCCATTCCTAGATCTACGCCCAGTTTTTCTTTAATCAAACGAACCGCATATTCACCCATACGATATTCGTCAGGATAAATTTCACGGGTCTCATATAGAAACGGATTCTGGATAACAATCCCTTGTTCTTTCCGTTTTAATGCAAAAGAAATATGGTCGGTCAGTGCGATATGAATATGTTCGTTTAAAGGAACGTCCGTACGTCCTGCAATATACGTAATGACTTCGTTAATAATTTCGATTAATGCTTCATCCACTTGTGGAAGAAGCTGTTTATACTGCTCCTGCTCCTGCTGGTTTCTCAAAATGAACATCTTCTCCACAGCCATCAGAGGAATAATATCATTCGTTTTCCGATTGAAGCCGATGCCTTTACCAATCACGACAACTTCTCCATGTTCAGGATGCTGTGCAATAATTACATTATTATTTAGCGCTTTGGCTACTTGCAGGCTACTCAATATTTGCACCTCTTTTTCACACCATCTTAGGTGTGATTCAGTCACACCCTAGTAAGAAAGAAAAGACATCCGGAAGCGGGCAAACCGCGCCGGACGTCTCGCTTAAAAAGTAACAAAAATTCGCCTTAAGGTCAATAGAGCATGACTGCTTTATAATTCGTTGTCTTACTCGTCAACTCCAGCTTTTTCCACAATCTTATCGATTATAGAGGGAGTCGTTACAGGTTCACTCTGTTGGATAGCAACCGGTGCTGTTGTTTTAGGTTTGGTGAGGCCTTTAATTAACTGCTCCACATCAATGCCGGAAACGCTTTTGAGCATCTCAGGGGCCGTCGCCATGAGCTCAGTTACATAATTGCTTACACGAGTGGCGCCTTCACCTTTACCTGTGTCCACAACAGTCAGTTTATCAATCGCAGAGATCGGCTCCGCAATTTTACCAGCAAGTTCAGGCAGCATTTTGACGATGATATCGAGCACGGCAGCTTCGCCGAACTTTTGGAACGCCTCGGCCAGTTTTTCCTTCGCTTCCGCTTCTGCAAGTCCTCTCAGACGAATAACTTCTGAATCCGCTGTACCTTTAGCGAGTTCTGCATCCGCCATAGCCTGCCCTTCAAGACGCTTCTGCTCCGCAGTAGCTTTCGCATGCGTTTCAATGGAGTACTGTACTGCATCGGCTTCACGCATTCTTTTGGCTTTATCCGCTTCGGCAGCCTGCTCCACCGCATAACGATCCGCTTCTGCCTTTTTCTTCACTTCAGCATCATACTGCTTCTCACGTACGATAATTTCTTTCTCTTGCAGATCGATCTCACGTTCTTTACGAACGAGTTCAACTTTCATTTCTTCCTCCACCACGGTTTGTCTCGCACGCGCTTCGTGGATATGGTAAGCCTGATCCGCTTCTGCTTTAGCAGTATCCTGATCCCGCTTAAACGTCGCTACTTTCAGTTCCTTCTCTTTTGCAGCTTCAGCGATATTCGTATCACGCAGCAACTCGGCTTTTTGCCCTTGCTCTTCTGCATTGGCCTTCTGAATACGTGCATCCCGCATCGCTTCCGCTTCCGCAATTTCAGCATCACGCTTGACGGCTGCTATCCTCGGTTTACCGAGGGCATCCAGATAACCTTGTTTGTCACGAACATCTTTGATGGTAAAAGAGACAATTTGCAGTCCCATTTTTTTCAGATCCCTGGCAGCTACACCTTGAACCTCTTGCGCGAAGCGATCGCGGTTACGGTATACTTCTTCCACCGTCATCGTTCCGAGGATGGCCCGCAAATGCCCTTCCAGAACTTCCTGTGCTTCGCCTCTTAACGATTCTACCGGCTTACCGATGAATTGCTCGGCTGCAGTAGCCACGTCTTCTATTGAGCTTCCGACCTTGATAATGGCGACACCATCGGCAATGACCGGTACGCCTTGTTCCGTGTATACTTCCGGTGTGGAAACGTCCAGCTTATGGGACAACAGTGAGATAAACTCTGACTGCTGGAATACTGGCAAGATAAATGCGCCGCCTCCACGAACAATTTTAATTTTGCGTCCGGAGTCATCGTCGGAAATATTTTTACTTCCAAGGAATGAACCCGTAACGATCATGGCTTCATCCGGCCCAACCGTCTTGTACCTCGCCCAGAACGCCAAACCAAGAATCAGAACTACACCGACAACAATTGCAGGAACCAACAACACATCCATATCCAGATTATTCATTCCACATCTCTCCCCTTATTTATACATGACTGCTTACACTGCTAACGGCGGTTAAACTACCTTAAACATCTTTAAGTACATCTTCATCCCATTCCGATACACGCAGCACACCTTCGGTTACATCCACAACTACAACACGCGCTCCCGCCGCAATGGGACGATGTTCAAAGCTGGATGCCGTGTGCACCGTATTACCGGGAGCAATCTTGATCATGACTTCACCAAAACCTTTTTCTGGTACCGGAATGGTGATTTCTCCAATTTTCCCGGATAGCTCTTTCATGGAAAACGCAATGGAAACGTCACTGTTACGCATCGGCTTGATATATGCAAAGAATACCAGCATGGCTGCAGCAATACCTATAAGCAGGGATAGTATCAGTGCCAAAATCGCACTTATCGAGCTATAACGTGTCAGCATAATACCGGCTCCGCCAAAGGTTGTTATAGAACCAGCCAGCACAACAGGTTTGAAAAAATCAAGGCCTGGCAATTCAAAGGCCCCGTCCAGCAAGCCATCAATCAAGTCACCTAGCACAAGGCTGACGACTGCAAATATGGCTCCTCCGATTAGACACCCCCAATAGATTGACTCCATTCCCCGTTCCTCCTCTCTTCTGCCGCAATTCCATCCAACTGGGCATTCCTCATGTAAATAAATACGTAGCAACCCACTGTTATGTTTCAAAATCTTTCCTCATTTGGTTCCTAGACCCGATAATGGTTATTCTGGTTGAAAAATGGTCCAGTTCCTAGAACATTCTCCAATTCGCTCTTATTCACAACAAAAAAACCGCAAATCTCCGTTAAAGGAGACGTGCGGTTCAAGAACACATCGCTGTGTTTTTATGTTTTATTCTTATAGAGAAGCCTTGTAGATAGATACAACGTCTTCACGTTGCAATTTTTTGAAGTTACCAAATGGGCCGAAGAGCATGGCTTTGTCAGCCATCACTTCGATTTGGCTGTCATCGATATCATAATCAGCCAGACGGTTAGGCGCACCAATGGATGTCCAGAATTTGCTCAACGCTTCGATGCCTTCTTCAGCAATCTGTTTGTCCGATTTACCTTCAGGATTAACTTCGAACACATTGATCGCGAGACGTTTGAAACGATCCACATTGACGTCCACATTATGCTTCATCCAATGCGGGAACAGAATCGCGAGCCCTCCGCCATGCGGAATGTCATACACTGCGGATACCGCGTGTTCGATATTGTGAGTAGCCCAGTCACCAGCGAGACCCATGTTCAGTACACCATTCAATGCCATCGTTCCGCAGTACAGAATCGTTTCACGCAGTTCATAGTTCTCCAGGTCTTCAACCAAACGAGGGGCTGCATCCATAACTGTGCGCAGAATCGTCTCACAGAATCCGAGTTGAACCGGTGTGTTGGCATCCAGATGGAAGTAATGCTCCAGTACGTGGGACATCATATCAACCATGCCATAAACCGTTTGGTCCAGAGGAACGGTATATGTATTTACCGGATCAAGAATTGAGAACGCAGGGAACGAATACGCGCTGCCCCAGCCCAACTTCTCCTGTGTATCCTGATTCGTGATAACCGAACCGGCATTCATTTCCGAGCCAGTTGCAGCCATTGTCAGCACGGTTCCGAGTGGAAGAGCATCCTGTGCTACGGCTTTGCGCTGAGCAAAGTCCCACATGTCGCCGTCATATTTAGCACCTACGGCAATCGCTTTGGCACAGTCCAGTACACTGCCGCCGCCTACAGCGAGGATCAGGTCAATGTTATTCGTTTTGCAAAGGTCTACGCCTTTGTGAACCGTCGAAAGACGTGGGTTCGGTTCTACACCAGCCAACTCCGTAACCTCAGCTCCAACTTCCTTCAGCAAACCGATCACCTGATCGTACAATCCGCTGCGTTTGATACTGCCGCCACCATATACAAGCAGAACCCGTTTGCCGTATTTCGGTACTTCGGTTTTCAGTGCTTCCAGCTGACCTTTACCGAAAATCAATCGGGTTGGATTATAAAATTGAAATGATCTCATATCTATGTCGCCTCCAATGGAGTTTAGAATTTTTAGTGCAACTCCAATTATAGTACCCCGTTTATAGAAAAACAAATCCATAGTCACTCACTTTATAACAACCCGTTAATCTGCAAGTGGGCTCGAAACATCTCGCTCGTTGAAGGCAAATCTTCAGCATCCACCCAGGTTTCTGAGGCCCATAATCCAGCCTGTTTGAATGCCCGCGGACAATGGATAAAGCACTCTTCCACATCCACAATGACAGCCGCACCAATCGTTTTACCGGTCCAGCCCATACTCGCGATAAATTCTTCATCCTTGGTAATGGACGCTGTACCATTAATGCGCAGCACTTCATTCAGACCCGGAATCAAAAAGAGCATGCCAATACCAGGGTTAGACAAAATGTTCAACAAGGAGTCTATCCGCCGATTGCCCGGGCGTTCGGGATAGATGAGCCGATATGTATCATAAACTTTTACGAATCCCGCTCCATCGCCCCGGGGTGACACATCACTTTTCCCATCACGATCGGACGTGGAGAGGAAAAATAATGGTGATATGGATAGAAAGTTCTGAACATGTGAATCCACAAATGAGATTGCCTTGTTACGCACATGTTCATGCGGTTCACCCACCATGCCTTGCAGTTCCTCAGCATCTGTGATCAACGGAATATCCAATGCCTTCTTTTCCATATTATTAACCCCATTTCCTCAATTCATTGTGGTACTCTAAGACTTCCCTCTATTATAACTGGCTCGGTAGTTCATTCCAATGCACACAAATGTCAAGAACGACAAGAACACCCGCTCATGATTGGGCGGGTGTTTTGGTTAGTTGACTACTATTCGGTGTATCCCATGCTGCTTACAAAACGACGGAAGGCTTGACGTCCCGCCTCATCATATTTGTACACACCTGCATGCTCCAGAATCTCGGCGAATTTCAAGCCGACTTCCTGTTGCACAAGCGCAACAGCTTGCTCCTTGTTCAGGTTGGGACCGAAACGTTCGATCAGTTCTTCTGCCCAGCCCAGATGTTTATTCAACACATGTTCGGAAGCTTTGGCCGCCTCAGCAAGTTTGGTATCCCCAGCGAGAATATCCGCGATGCTGTCCAGCTCTTCTTTCAAACGACCTGGCAGGATTGCAAGCCCCATCACTTCGATGAGTCCAATGTTCTCTTTTTTCAAATGATGCATTTCACGATGCGGATGGAAAATCCCTTCGGGATGTTCATCATTCGTGCGATTGTTCCGCAGAACGAGGTCCATCTCATATCCTCCGTCCGCACTGCGACGAACGATTGGAGTCACTGTATTGTGTGGAATCTGTTCTCCATCAACCTCACTGAATGCCTCGATCTCCACCGTAGAATCACTGTATACCTTCCACGCTTCATATACTGCGTTACCCGCTTCAAGCAGCTCTGCAGGATCGTGTGAAGCCAGCCGCAGAACGGACATTGGCCATTTCACAAGACTGAGCGTAAGCCCCGGCGAACCAGCGTGGCGGAATACCGCCTCTGGCTTCGCATTTTGAATGGCAAAGGTATGGCGTCCACCCTGGAAATGGTCATGAGTCAGGATGGAGCCGCCAACGATGGGCAGATCGGCATTGGAACCGATAAAGTAATGCGGATACTCCCCCACGAAAGCCAGCAGCCTACGCAGCGTATCCTTGGTTAATTTCATCGGCACATGATCGTGATGGAAAATAATGCAGTGCTCGTTGTAGTACACGTATGGCGAGTATTGGAAGAACCAAGGTTCGCCGTTCAATTCCAAAGGAATGACACGTAGGTTTTGACGGGCCGGGTGGTTGACCCGTCCCGCATAGCCCACATTTTCACGACAAAGTTGGCATTTCGGATATACCGGAGGCGGAAGCAGCTTTGCCATCGCGATTTCCTTTGGACTTTTCTCCGGCTTGGACAGGTTGATTGTAATCTCCATATCTCCATAAGCTGTATCCTGTGTCCAATACACATTCTTGGAGATACGGTCCATCCGAATGTAGTTGGAATGAATTGAAAGCTCATAAAATTGCGAGGTAGCCGCCTCAATGCCTTCAGTCTGCTCCGTATGACGGAATGCGCGCACCACCTCAGATGGACGTGCCATCAATTGACCCATAATTTTTGCATCGAGCAAATCACGGAACGTATCGCTATTTTCAGGAATAAGTCCAATGGTGAACCCATAATCAATTAACGTATCCAGCAATGGTTGGGGTCCATCCAACACCGTCTCGTTCAATACTCCAGCATACGGCTCGGAGAACCCAAACTGTTCTAGCAGTAGATTACGGCTGTAATCCCGATCCGCTTCTTCAATCAATTTGTTCTGCAAGGAAAATGCTACCAGACGTTCAATGGCATGCAGTGCTTCCTGCTGCTCCGGTGTCCGCTCTGTGGCACCTGCTGCAAGTTGAGTCTGTGACATATCGATGTTCGCCTCCTAGTTTTTTCCGTAGCCGTCAGGGTGGGACTGATGCCAGCTCCATGCGCTTTGAATGACATCTTCCAGATTGGTCCATTTTGGATTCCAACCCAGTACGGATCTTGCTTTGGCAGACGAAGCCACCAGTACAGCTGGATCACCCGCACGACGTGGTTCCTGTACAACCGGAATATCCAGTCCGGTTACTTTCTTAGCCGTCTCAATAACCTGTTTAACAGAGAAGCCTTGACCGTTGCCCAGGTTGAACACGTTGCTGTTCTCCCCTTTACGGAGATAATCTACGGCCCGCAGATGCGCATCCGCCAGATCACTTACGTGGATGTAATCACGTACACAGGTTCCGTCTTCTGTCGCGTAGTCGTCACCGAACACGGCGATGTGTGGACGTTGTTTCAATGCCGTTTGCAGTACGAGTGGGATAAGATGACTCTCCGGCTGGTGATCTTCACCGATTTTGCCGCTATCATGGGCTCCGGCAGCATTGAAGTAACGAAGGGAGACGTATTTGATTTCCTGTACTTTATCGAACCAGGACATCATGCGCTCCATCATCAGCTTGGTTTCACCATATACGTTCGTAGGCTCTGTGCGATCGCTCTCTTCAATCGGCACTTTCTCCGGCTCGCCGTAAGTAGCAGCCGTGGAGGAGAAGACGATGCGACGTACATTCGCTGCATTCATCGCTTCTAGCAGGCACAATGTGCCAAACACGTTGTTGTCATAGTATTTCACGGGATCTTTCATACTCTCGCCAACCAGTGAGTTAGCCGCAAAGTGGATGACTGCATCAATGGAGTTCTCAGCGAACAGCTTCGCCAGAAGTTCCTTGTCACGCAGATCACCTTCATACAATTTTCCGCCCAGCAGAGCTTCACGATGCCCTGTCTGCAAGTTATCCAGTACAACTACCTCTTCGCCACGCTCCAACAAAGCCGCTACCGTATGAGAACCAATATATCCTGCTCCACCTGTCACCAAAATCGCCATCTTACTTCGCCTCCTTCAATTCTTTAACGCCATCGCCTACTCCGCATACATAGAACTCGCCTTTGAGACTGGTACGTGCTTCATATGCCGCTCCAACTTCGCTTACAAAACGCTCTACATCGTCTTCATGCACAAGAGATACCGTACATCCACCGAATCCTGCACCAGTCATCCGAGCACCCAGAGTGCCTGGAATACGTTGAGCCTCTTCAACCATCACGTCCAGTTCTTCGCAGCTCACTTCATATAGATAACGAAGGGATTCATGAGAAGCATTCATCAGCTTGCCGAAGGTTTCCAGATCGTTATCACGCAGTGCATCCACCGATGCAAGTACACGTGCATTCTCTTCCACGACGTGCTGGGCACGCTGTCTTACCTTCTCATCTTTGATGTGATCCTGCAGTGTAACGAATTGTTCAGGTGTAAGTTGCGCCAGATAGTTCAGTGCAGGCAGTTGTTCTTTCAAAATGGCAAGTGCTTGCTCACATTGGGAGCGACGTTCGTTATAAGCCGAGTCCACCAACCCCCGACGTTTGTTCGTGTTACCAATGACCAGCTTGTAGGCGCCGGTACGGAATGGCACTTTTTCATATTCAAGGGTGTCACACATCAGCAGGATCGCATGATCCTCTGCTCCATTAGCTACAGCGAACTGGTCCATGATGCCACAGTTGACGCCAACGAATTCGTTCTCTGCCTTTTGGGACAGCAGCGCAAGTTGAACCGTATCAATATCATTCACACCTTCAAGCGACTGGATAGCAAACCCGGTAAGAACCTCCAGCGATGCGGAAGAGGAAAGTCCTGCGCCGTTCGGAATTTCTCCATGATAGAGGAAGTCATAACCTTTGGTTACTTTTACGCCTTTGCCTTGCAGTTCAACCATGACGCCTACCGGGTAATCCGTCCATTCCCCTGTTTTCTCTTTGCCAATGGAGGACGTATCCAGCGTTCCTTCATAGGGCATATTCGTGGAAGCCAACTGCAACTTGTTGTCCTCACGCTCACGGATAATCAAAGTGGTACCGAATTCAAGCGCAGCCGGAAGCACGTACCCCCCGTTATAGTCAATGTGCTCACCGATCAGATTCACCCGCCCAGGGGCATGGAACACACGGATGTCCGCTCCACTCTCTCCGTACTTGTCAATAAACTTTTGTTTCAATTCATTTATGTTCATTGCTGCTGCACCCCATCTCAATGTTGTTGGTTTTCTTAATGTTATTATACAAGAAGGCGGTTCCTCTTGAAATGCAACCATGTGTGTTCCATATGGATAAATGTGACCTTTCGACGTATAATGAATGGAACATCCAGGAAGGAAAGGAATGTCATCATGACTGAACAACGTAAGGAAGGTCTAACGGGGGATCCGATAAAACAAATTCCGGAAACCTCTGGCAAAAGTGGAGCACTCAGCTACTCGGTTGCCTCCAATCCTGTTTATTATGAAAAAGGGGCATTGCATGTCCTCTTTGCAGGGGCAAGCCAGACCCTTCCCGGTCACGCCCTTGGCCCGAAGCTATACGATTATTATCTATTGCATTATGTAGAAAAAGGAGCCGGTACGTTCCGTACTGAACTACATACCTACGAACTATCCGCAGGAGATTGTTTCCTTATTCAACCAGGGCAGCTTGTAAGCTACCAATCTCATGCCCGGAATCCCTGGCAATACCGCTGGATGGCCTTTACCGGCAGCCAGACTGCCAAGCATATAGAGGAAGCAGGTTTCCGTCCGGAAAAATCCGTCTTTCATGCCGGTCCTTCCTGCGGTATTTCCGATTGGTTATCCGTGATGCAGACGGCTTTTGCCAAGCGAAAAGAAAGCTCTCATTTTACATCATTGGGTACGTTATATATGATTCTAGCCGAGGCACAAAATCACCTTTCTCAGGGGCAAACCTTAGTACCAGGTGAATCTTCCATACGACGAACTGTAAAACAGATGATTCAATACATGTCTACTCAATATGCCTACCCTGTCTCGATTGAGCAAATGTCGGCCAGTCTTGGCTATAACCGTGCTTACCTGTCCCGCATTTTCAAACAGGAAACCGGACTATCACCAGTTACCTACCTGCTTAAACTGAGGATCGATAAATCGCGCCAACTGCTGCGGGAACGTCCGGATCTGTCCATTGAACAGGTATCGGCCTCCGTGGGGTTGCCAGATGCGCTGTATTTCTCCAAACAGTTCAAGCGATTCCATGGGGAAGCCCCTAGTCTGTACCGGGAGAACATTCTTAACAGGCCCTTGCATCAAGCGACACGCCAAGTACCACCGAACCAGCGATAATCCTGTAATCAAAAGTAGGATCTCCTATCGCCTAGGTCAGCATAAATAATAAAAGACAAAAAAGGTGCATCCCGCCATTATGGCTAAGATGCACCTTTTGAACTTTATTTATGATCCGGTTCCGGACGAAGAATCGATTCAATGCGCTCCAATTCCTCTGAGGAGAATTCCAACTGGCTGAGAGCAGCCACATTCTCTTCAATCTGCGAAGGACGACTTGCACCAATCAGCGCAGAGGTTACTTTGCCATCACGCAATACCCAGGCCAGAGCAAATTGGGCCAGACTCTGACCACGTGATGCTGCAATCTGGTTCAGAGCACGCACTTTGCGCAATGTCTCTGGCGAGATGTTGTTCTCATTCAGAAACACAGACGGGCCCTTGGCACGTGAATCTTCTGGAATACCGTTCAGATATTTGTTGGTGAGCACGCCTTGTGCCAATGGACAAAAAGCGATGCTGCCTGTTCCATACTCATCAAGTACATCCTGCAGCCCATCCTCAATCCAGCGATCCAGCATTGAATATTTGGGTTGATGAATCAACAGAGGTGTACCCAGACCTTTGAGAATCTCGGCCGCCTGCTTCGTCTGTTCTGCAGGATAGTTGGAGATGCCGACATACAATGCTTTGCCGGAACGAACAATATGGTCCAGCGCCATCATGGTTTCTTCCAGAGGTGTTTCGGGATCATAACGATGAGAATAAAAGATGTCTACGTAATCGAGACCCATGCGCTTCAAGCTCTGATTGAGACTGGAAACCAGGTTTTTACGAGAACCCCACTCACCGTAAGGTCCAGGCCACATATAGTACCCGGCTTTGGTGGAGATGACGAGTTCATCTCGATATGGCTTCAGATCCTGTGCCAATACCTGACCGAATAACTGCTCTGCCGAACCTGCCGGCGGACCATAATTGTTGGCAAGGTCAAAATGCGTAATGCCCAGATCAAACGAACGGGTAATCATATTTCGGCCGTTCTCCGCATTATTAATGCCACCAAAATTATGCCATAACCCAAGTGAAATCGCTGGCAGTTTCAAACCTGAACGTCCAACGCGGTTGTATTTCATTGTTTCGTAGCGTGCATCGCTGGCTACGTAGACCATCATGAATCCCTTCTTTCCCCAGGTTCCGCCTCTAGTTCCCGGTCCGTATGCCGGAGAATGCGGTTATTCGGACAATGTCGACTTACGTTTAACCAAAAAGCTGGTCCACCTTATTCATTACCTCACCAATAGGGTCTGTAATCAGCAAATCAGCTCGCCTGTCGTAAGCCGTAGGTGTAGCGTTCAGCAAGACCGTGTGTTTCCCTTGAAAGTACGTAATCAATTGTGCGGCAGGATACACCGTTAGTGAAGTTCCACCAACCAGCAGCAAATCTGCCGAGGACAGTGCGTCAACCGAACGATATAATATCGTCTGGTCCAGTTCTTCTTCATACAGCACGACGTCCGGCTTGATCACGCCACCACATTCAGTGCAACGAGGAACCGTATCTTTTGCCGTAATAATGTCATCCAACCCGTAAAATCTCTTGCAATCCATACAAGCGTTTCGATGGATCGAACCATGAAGCTCCAGGACATTGCTGCTGCCAGCCTTCTGGTGCAACCCGTCGATATTTTGCGTGATAACCGCCTGAAGTTTTCCTTCCTGCTCCAATCTGGCGAGCAGTCGATGGCAGCCGTTGGGCATCGCATTGGGATGAAGCATTTTGCCTCGATAAAAATCATAAAAAATATCAGCATGCTGATCAAAAAAATGTCGGCTCAGCAGCTCTTCCGGTGGGTAGGGTGAATGCTGCTCTGTCTGGTATAAGCCAGCGGCAGAGCGGAAGTCGGGAATCCCGCTTTCCGTTGAAGTTCCGGCCCCTCCGAAAAAAACAATATTTGAACTTTCCTTAATCCAGGCAGCCAGTTGTTCTGTTGCGTTCATCCTCTCTCCTCCTTTATGAGATCACCCCTGTGAAGAATATTCAGAGATGATTTTTAACTCATCATAATTTTGGATAATTGCATTGGCGTCATGTAAATAGTGGCTTCTCTGGATTTCTGGACAGAAACCAATTCTATAGGACACCCCTGCGTTACGTCCCATCTGCATATCCCCATTGCTGTCACCGATCACCACACCCTCCTCAGGAAGAATATGTAATTCCCGGCAAGCCAGAACCGCAGCCTCTCCATCCGGTTTGCCCAGAGTCACCCGGTCACTGCCAACAATCGATGTAAAATATGACCGGATTCCCATCCACTCCAGATGTTCCTCGGCAGCAGCTGTGCTGTCCGAAGTGACCACTGCCATCGGAATCGATGCTTTCTGGCAGCTCTGCAAAAATGCATTTAATCCAGGCAGTGGTTCGGCCATTTTTCTCTGCCGTACCTCATCCATGGCGACACTGGAAAAATGGCGGATCGTAGTGATTGCTTCGTTCCACGGCATGCCTGCGGCATACAACTGCCCAGCAAGCAAACCGTTGCTCTCGTCCACCGTGGCAATAGCTAATGGCCCTTGAAGATCATATCCGATCAGCTGACCTTCGCGATTGCGGACCGTACCGAGAACTTGCTCACGCTCCACCGTGAACGAGGCACCAAGCTCTGACAGCTGTGATTCCAACTGATTCAGCAAAGACTCCGCCCACGGCCCCCATAGCTGTAAGAAATCCAGCAGCGTTCCATCCTTATCAAAAAGAATACCTCGGCAGGTAACTTGCTTACCACGGATTTGAAGCATAGACATACGTATCACCCCCAGTTCCCATCTGCTATGGATTCGTTCCATTCACCGTTGAAATTGCAGCTTACTTGATTGTATCCAGCCAGCCCACAGTCGTTTTAACCGTTTGAGACAGTTGTTCCTCTTCACTGACCCCAGCTTCGCCGTCACCGCTCTGGTGGCCATAGTCACCAAACTGCGAATGGTTACCACCTTCAATGGTGTAATACACCGTATCTTCTGGCAAATATGCCCGACCATTCTGATACTTTGTTGCATTCACAACTTCGTCATTCGTACCCAAGATGGATAACGCGGGTATCCCCAGTGACTTCACACTGCCTTTTTCATCCGGATAAGATGCGAGGAAAAAGATGCCCTGAAGTGCATCTGGATGGGAAGCAGCATAACGTGCTGCCATTGATCCACCAAGAGAATGCCCTCCCATAACAAATTGTTCATCTGGATAGGCTTTAATAATATCATCTGCGAGATTCTGCTTGATTACCGCCAGATTAAAAGGCATTTTTGCAATAATGGTATGATGTCCTGCTGCCGCAAGTTCATGGGCAAGAGGTGCATAACTTTCCGGTTTAACCAATCCACCTGGATAAAAAATAACACTCACCCCAACAGATTTGTCCGGTACAAAATCAATCCAGTTGTCTTTTTCAGTTACAGTCACCTGATTTGCAGTTTCCATGGCTGTCTGAGCCACCTCCTGTGGTCCATAAGGCGTAAACAGCTTCCAGGCCACAAACCCACATCCAATGACAATGAGCGCCAGAAGAACGAGCAGGAATTTCCCGATGCCCCTCTTCTTGCGCCCTGTATTATATCGGTTTCTCAACGTTCATCACCTTTCTGCACTTCCGCAGGTGCCGCGGCTTGCAGAACGGGAGCCTTCATTCCTGAGGCTCCCCTTCTCCATCATTCATCGCTATTCAGCCTTGGCCTTGCGGTAAGCATCCATATATTGTTCCGCTTTGCGGCGAACATGACTCAAGTCCCCCGTCTTCACTGCTTCCGCTGTAAGGTCCGAGCCAATACCTACAGCAACAGCGCCTCCCTTGATCCAGTCACCTAGATTGGACAAGGACACCCCACCAGTCGGCATAAAATTTGCTTGTGGCATAGGTCCCTTCATCGTTTTGATAATGGACGGATCGTAGAGATTACCGGGGAACAACTTCACAATATCCACGCCAAGTTCCAATGCACGTTGAACATCCGCAATGGTCATTACCCCTGGAAGAATCGGAATCCGGTACAGGTTGCAGATTTTCACAGTGTCCGGGTTCAGGGAAGGACCCACAACAAACTCGGCACCTGACATAATCGCGGCACGCGCTGTCTGGGGTTCAAGCACTGTTCCAGCTCCAATAATGGCAAATTTCTCTGGATCTTGCGTGTTCCAATGGTATACACGGCTTAATTTCTCGATGGCCTTGAGGGCACTAGGTACCGTCATCGTAATCTCGATAATCTTGATGCCACCCGCGATGGCTTGTTCGGCCATGGCGATAACCTGATCAGCAGAATCTGCACGCAGAACCGCAACAACCCCACTATCCGTTATTTTTTGTAGCAGCTGAAGCTTCTTCATTTCATTCTCTCCCTTGTCAATGTGGTTGTCTTTTACAAGCCTTACATTAATGAACGAAGATGAGACATATATGATATCAGCAGCGACTAGCGCTCAACATGAGCTACATTGTTCAGCTTGGCCTCGACCTGCTCCCACGTCGGGAGCGCCTCCCAATCGCCAACAGCCTGTATTACCATGGAACCGGTCAAATTCCCGAGACGGGTCGCCTCCTGCGGAGAATATCCTTTAATAAGGCCGGACAAAAAGCCCGCACAGAATCCATCTCCTGCCCCAACCGTATCCAGGACATGATCTGCCTTGAAGTACGGAACTTCCGTTAGGGTACCATTCACCAATACGTAGGTCAAATCAGGGCCGCCCTTCACGATACAGACTGCATTCATAGCGGACAAACGCTCAAGGACTTTTTGATCATCTTCTTCGTTATACAGAAGTTTCATCTCGTCCAGACCCGGCAAGAAATAATCCGCTTGCTCAGCCAGACGAAGCAGAACAGGACGCGCTTCTTCAGCTGACCACAGTTTAAGACGCAGATTCGGATCAAAACTCACTTTCACACCAGCCTGCTTAGCTATATGTATAGCAGCTTCAACAGTAGCAAGTCCCGACGCGCTTATTGCTGCGGTGATGCCTGTAACGTGAAGGATTTGCGCACCCGCAATATAATCCGTGTCCAGGTCTTCAGGAGTAATCGCACTTGCAGCGGATAGCTTCCTATAATAGTGCACCGAGGCTTTCCCGGAAGCGTTCTCACGAATCATCAAACCAGTGGGCTCTTTGTCGCTCATCCTTGCTCTGGATACATCTACACCTTCACCACGAATTGCCTTCAAGATCATGTTACCGATCGGATCATTACCCAGGCGGCCAAACCAGCCGCTGGTATGCCCAAGCCGTGATACACCAATAGCCAGATTACTCTCTGCGCCGCCAAATGATTTGTCTAATGTCGCTGCATATTCGAGACCTCTTGTATCCTTTGCTGTCAGCAAACCCATGCTTTCGCCAAACGTAACAATTTCAGGGCTAGGGCGGGTATTCGTCGACATGAATTCTCCCCTCCTTATATTTACAATTTCTCATCTTCTTTCCCCATTGTCAGCCTCTATGCAACCGTTGTCAATCCCGGAGCGTTCATTTTGTTGTCACAGCTTTGAGAAAGGATAGCGCTTACTATTGTGAAATATATCACAATGAATGTTACACATCCATATTACCCTTATTACAGAAGCAGATTGCAATCGCCAAGGGTTATCAGGGGGGCTACAACATGAACAAACCGACCATCATTCACAAAGATCAGGATTCCTTTTTTTACAACTTGCGCTTCATGCTCATTGTCTGTGTACTAGCAGGCAATGCTCTCGAACCAATCATTACGCGTTTTGCAGGAGCAGAGGCTCTGTTTCTGTGGATATATACGTTTCACATGCCGCTGTTTGTATGGGTAACCGGCTACTTCGCCAGACATTCACTCAAAGGTACATCTGGCCGTAACGTGCTTAAGCAGATTGCATTACAATACCTTCTGTTTCAGTCTCTGTATGCAGTAATGGATTTCACCGTATTCCACACACCGCATATGCGTTTGTCTTTCTTTGCACCTTATCTATTGCTCTGGTTTCTGGCAAGTCATTTCTGCTGGCGGCTGTTGCTTCGTCTTACACTCTCCTGGAAGCCGATCTATAGATTACTGGGTGCCGTGATGCTGGGAGTATGTGCCGGATATTTACCCTTTGATGGTTTCTGGTTGAGCTTCAGCCGAACGTTTGTGTTCCTTCCTTTCTTTGTTATCGGGTATGACTACGGAGCGTCCATCCGCTCCCATTTGCGATCCTGCTGGGGCCGAAGAATTGCAGCTACGTTATCTGCTGCTCTTCTTGGTTGGATTGGACTCGGAGGGTTCAACATTTCACCAGGCTGGTTACTGGGAAGCATGACTTATGCAGAGCTTGGACATCATGAGTGGTTTGCAGGAATTTACCGCCTCGGAATCTATGCACTTGAAATTGGATCAGGAGCATTATTTCTCGCCTGGGTCCCTTCATTAACATCCAGATTGACTGAATTGGGACGACGCACTCTGTATGTGTTCCTTTTACATGGATTTCTCGTTCGCTTGGCGGTCTGGTCCGGGGTTTACAACTATCTGGAGACCAGCTTGTATATTCCGGTGATTGTCTCCATTGCGTTACTGTTCGCTATAACGCTGGCCCACCCAGCCGTCCGTCATGCCTTTCGCCCTCTCATTGAGCCCGATATTTCCCGCTTTCACTTCAACCATCAGGGGGTATTAAAACGTTCAGCATCCTGGTTTAGATAAACTGAAATCCTGCTCCTTTCCATTCAAATCGACTTGTTTCAGGCTGGAAATGTTGTGGTAAGTAGGAATACGCGCTACAACAATCTACTTATGATATAAGGAGTGATTTGTAATGGCACGTCCACAGACGTCTGAACACAAAATGAGTCGCGAGGAAGCGGGTAGATTAGGTGGCAAGGCCACATCCAAAAAGCATGATCGGAGCTTCTACCAAATGATAGGTAAAAAAGGTGGAGAAGCGACTTCAGATGCGCATGATTCTCAGTTCTATAAGGAAATTGGACGCAAGGGTGGAGAAGCAACTTCAGAAACTCATAATAAAGAATTCTATCGGGAGATTGGCCGCAAAGGCGGGAGCAGTTAGTCTATCCCCATAGGTAGCGGTGAAAGATCACCTGATGCAGTGCATCAAATCAAGAAAGCTTCATTCCACTAATGGATTGAAGCTTCTTTCTATTGAATTGTAGAATTATGACGACGGTTGTGATAGACTCTATAGAAAAACCGGGTTGTTCACGGGTTTAAAGCAGCAAAGAACTTCACAAACTACGGGAAGCTCGAAACCAGTATCACTGGTCAATTTTTTTAGAGTACGGATGAAATTAAACGACAGATGCACTGCCATTTATATTTCCATTCATGTTGCTCAATATTATAAATTTGGGGGGAAATACACCATGTCAGCCAAGAAGATGCGTTCCGATATGATCAAAAAAGGTTTTGACCGTGCACCGCACCGCAGTTTGCTCCGCGCAGCGGGCGTTAAAGAAGAGGACTTTGGCAAACCATTTATTGCCGTATGTAACTCTTACATCGATATCGTGCCCGGCCATGTCCACCTGCAGGAATTCGGTAAAATTGTAAAGGAAGCTATTCGTGAAGCCGGTGGCGTTCCATTCGAATTCAACACCATCGGAGTTGACGACGGAATCGCCATGGGACACATTGGTATGCGTTACTCGCTGCCAAGCCGTGACATTATTGCGGATTCCGTGGAAACCGTTGTATCTGCACACTGGTTCGACGGCATGGTATGTATCCCGAACTGTGACAAAATCACACCAGGTATGATGATGGGCGCACTCCGCTGTAATATCCCTACCGTGTTTGTCAGCGGCGGTCCAATGAAGGCAGGTCGTGACAGCAATGGTAAAGCTCTGTCCTTGACCTCCGTTTTTGAAGGCGTAGGTGCTTATCAAGCTGGTAAAATCGATGATAAGAGCTTGCTTGAACTTGAACAGTTCGGCTGTCCAACATGTGGATCATGCTCCGGTATGTTCACTGCGAACTCCATGAACTGTCTGGCTGAAGCGATGGGACTGGCTATGCCAGGTAACGGAACCATCCTGGCTGTTGCTCCTGAGCGTCGTGAGTTTGTTAAACAATCCGCTAAACAACTGATGGAACTCATCAAATTGGATCTGAAACCACGCGATATCGTTACTGTAGAAGCCATCGACAATGCTTTTGCACTGGATATGGCTATGGGTGGTTCCACGAATACGGTACTTCATACATTGGCACTGGCTCATGAAGCAGGCATCGAGTATCCAATCGAGCGAATCAATGAAGTTGCTAACCGCGTTCCTCACTTGGCAAAATTGGCACCTGCTTCCGATCTTCACATCGAAGACGTTCACAATGCGGGTGGCGTAAGTGCAGTTCTGAACGAATTGCTCAAGAAACCAGGTGCAATTCATGGCGACTGTATCACGGTAACAGGTAAAACGATCCGTGAGAACGTTGAAGGTCAGGAAATCCAAGATACCAATGTCATCCACCACCTGGATAACCCGCATTCCGAAAAAGGCGGCTTGGCTGTATTGTTTGGTAACCTTGCACCACAAGGCGCCATCATCAAGGTTGGTGCTGTTGACGCTTCGGTTGGTGGATATCACAAAGGTCCTGCTATTTGCTTCGACTCCCAGGAACAAGCGCTCGAAGGCATTGCAAACGGCAAGGTAAAAGAAGGACATGTTGTCGTTATCCGTTATGAAGGACCAAAAGGCGGACCAGGTATGCCTGAGATGCTCGCTCCTACTTCCCAAATCGTAGGTATGGGCCTTGGTGCCAAAGTAGGTCTGATCACCGACGGACGCTTCTCTGGCGCATCCCGCGGAATCAGTATCGGACATATCTCTCCAGAAGCTGCTGAAGGCGGTCCAATCGCTTTTGTTGAAGAAGGAGACATCATTGAACTTGATCTGAACAACCGCATCATCGAATTGCATATCAGTGACGAAGAATTCGAACGTCGTCGCGCAGGTTGGAAAGGCTTTGAACCGAAAGTAAAAACCGGTTACCTCGCTCGTTATTCCAAACTGGTAACGAATGCAAGCAACGGCGGCGTACTGAGTATCTAATTCAAGTATGAGATATCCGGTGAATTTCTATATCGGAAACATAAATAAAGGGTTGCTCTTCAGCCGACTTCGGCGAAGGGCAACCCTTTTCTTTATTCATTTCGCAATCAGTTTCGTTCAGGTACAAGATCCTGTTCAGGAACCAACAATTCCTCAGAGGACTGTTCCGCCGTTGCAGCTACCAATGCGTGCTGACCATATCGATCCAGCAACACGTCAAGCGGCATGGCAATCATTTTTGGAACCAATTGTTCGGATCGCTGCTTCAGACGTTTCGTTCCTGCCGGATGAATGACGCTTAGCAGAAGTTTCAGATACACTTTGGATGCAGAACTGAACGGCCCAGGAGCCAACTCCCGAACCGTAAACCCGAATTTCTCCGGTCCCCGGTTAATCATGCTCACACCGTATAGAGCCTTGGCTGAACGAAGTTCAGGTTCAAGAGCGACCTGCCGGGCCAAATCAGGAAGTTGCTGTTCCATGGCCCGAATCATGCGAATGGCCAGATGCATACTTGAGCGTGAAGTCATACCTAGATCGAAAAGCTTTTTATTATCAAAATGAAGTTCAATAACCGGATCTCCGTTACGAATCACATGACCGTCATTCATTTCAACCAATGCTCCATGATATACGCGGGAGCGGTAATGCAGCAATGGGTCCTCCGGTGACGCTGTATGCAGATGGTATACCCAATGAAACAACTTCTCCCATCCTAGCCACAAAGCAACAACCATCCGTTTCCAAGGTGATAAATGTGTTTGTGGTTGATTTGTACTTTTAGATTCGCTCACCGTAACGCCTCCCATCAACGTATCGATGCGTACACTGTGCAACTGCTGCCTGTTTGCCTCCTGCAATACGACTTCGAGCGCCTGGAGCATCTGCTCCGGCGCGTGTGCATCAGCGCCGAGGGTAGTCCCTCGATCATGCAGCAACATGACCTCTCCGCCCCTTAGCTCCTTCAACATTCGTTCTGTCAATTTCTCAACGCCTACACTACTTCTCCAGTCCTCAAACATGGACGACCACAGAATAATCCGACGATCTTTTTTACTGAAAAAATCAAACAGATTCATAATCCCCCACGGTGGACGATAATAACAAGTTCTTACCCCCGTAACCTCCTGAATAATCTGACCTGTTCGTTGAATCTGATCTCGAACCGTACGCGGCCGCATCAACCAATTCGTTTTGTGAATATAATTATGAATTCCGAGAAGATGACCTTCCTCATGTATACGCTGAATGAGTTCGGGATGACGGGCTGCATGCTCCCCGACTACAAAAAACGTTGCCTTTGCCCCATACTGGTGTAGTAAATCAAGCAATCTGGGTGTGTATTCCGGGTCCGGCCCATCATCAAAGGTTAAGGAAAACTCCGTCTCACTTCTCCCGCGCCTGAACACACGAAAACCGAAAAATCTGCTAACTAAACTCGGAATAAAGGCGTAAAACGATGAAATGTACAATAACCACAGTAATATGCTCTGAAGTAAATTTGTCATGCTACAAACTCCCCGCTTCTCTTGCTGAATTACCGTGCCATAATATAGCACTAACCAAAATAAACCGCCTTTAATTTTATCATAATTCAGCCTTTTCTTGAATCCTCTTTTCCCAAAAAGATAGCTTTCGTGTACAATAAATGCATCCTAATTTTTACCTTAATGACCAACAAAGGAGCCCTGCCCATGCTGCCGCTTTACAAAAAATATGGGCGCACCGTCTTTGACATTGCGCTGCTCGTATTAACCGTGTACTTTATCATGTACGGATTCAGTCGATTATATCAATTGGCTGCGCCAGTTTTTCTTTCATTTATAGTGTATTGGATGATCGAACCCCTGGCAAGATTTCTGCACCGCAAAGGATTGCCCAAAACCTTGGGCGCCGCTATTTCGGTTTTGTTGTTTCTTGCTGTTATTGTTGCTGCCTTTTTTGGATTGGGATTAATTATCGTATCCCAAATTTCTAATTTGCAGGATAATTTTCCTTATTATATCGAGATGGTCCAGCGTGAATTCACCAATCTGGTTTATTTTATTCAGGACAAGTCCGATGCTTTACCTGACGGAATAACCGAGAAGGTTAGTGACTATTTTGCTACACTGACCGGATTCCTGTCCAAATGGGTGACCAGCGGTGCACAAATCGTCATCGGTTTTCTCAGTTCATTTTCTTCCTTTATTACTAATTTCGGGATTGCCATTATTCTCGCGTTCTTTCTCAGTATCGAGATTGAATCCTGGCGGAAATTTGCCCGGGCCAAAACACCAAAAACGTTGAAGCTGGCTCTTGAATTTATGCGTAATCATGTGTTCAAGACGATCCGTTCGTATTTGAAGGCCCAAATGATTATGATGCTGATTACTTTTGTATTGATTTATGCAGGCTTGTTGATTCTTGGAACTGCCAATGCCTTCACCATCGCAGCCATCTGCGCCGTTTTTGACCTTGTACCTTTGCTGGGTGTTCCAGTTATATTCATTCCGTGGATTGTGTATCTGTTCATTGTGGGGAATAGTAGCCTTGCGATTGGCTTAATTGTAGTCCTTGCTGTAACCATGCTGACACGCCAACTGCTGGAGCCCAAAATATCGGGTAATTCAATCGGAGTCTCTTCCGCATACTTGATGCTTTCTTTTATGCTGATCTCGCTCTCCGTCTTTGGTCTGGCCGGTGTGGTATTGTCTCCGGTGCTGCTGATTCTGCTCAAAGAACTACTGCAACAAGGATATCTCCAGCAATGGATTCACTTGCCGAAGGATGAATTCGAATCCTCCCCATTAGTGATGGACACACCGGGTAGCACCACCTCTGGTATGAATACTGAGCCTTCGGTGCAAGAACCTGCTCCTCCCGGTAATCATGAGGATTCAGCCAAATAGTCCATCACTTTTCTGAACATCGCCGTTGCTTGATGACGGCTGCTTGGAGCAACGTTTTGGACAAGGACAGCTACAGCATATTTGGGTTGTTCCGTAGGTCCATACCCGATAAACCATTGATGGTTACGTTTCTCTCCATGCTGCTGTACCTGTGCTGTGCCTGACTTCCCTGCCACCTGCCACCGTGCATGTTGCAGGGATTTTCCCGTTCCGTCACTGACAACCTTCTTCATCCAAGATAACAGCTGATGCGCCGTAGCTGGAGAGATCCGTCCTGCCGAAGATGGTGAATCATGCATCGGCATATCCAGCATCGTATCGCCATCGGCATATCGGATACGCTGAACAAGGCGTGGAGCACTCACCTTGCCATCATGCAAGAGCGTAACGATCAGATTAGCCGCTTGTAATGGAGTCACCAGAACGTCCCGCTGACCGATAGCCGTCTGTACCTTGACTCCTTCATCCTGAGGAGAGACGGATGGCAGTCTCACTCTTCCTGCGTCCTCATGATCAAAATGATGCAGTACCGTCATTCCTGCGATTTGCTTTCCCTCCCAGCCAACTGGACGTGCCAATCCCAAAGCATCTGCCGTACGTTCCAACTGCTCCATACTGAGCCGACGAGCAGTTTCAGCAAATACAATATTGCAGGACTCGGCAAACCCTTGCTCCAGATTCAATGTCCCATGCCCATGCTCCTTCCAGCAGGACAGACCATATTTCCCCCACTCGCCACCACAATGAAAAGTCTCCCCTTTGGATACTGCGTGATATTCCAGCGCGGCCGCTGCTGTAACGATTTTGAATATGGAACCCGGTACAGCCCCCTGCACGGCACGATTCGACCAAGCCGTTTGTTTAGGGTCTACATGCTGCGGATTATAGAACGGTGCCGAAACCATTGCACGCACGTCTGCATTGGCTGCATCCAGCACAACGATAGCCCCTTCCTTCATTCCGGACTTCTTCACAATCTGCTCTATCCCTTGCTGCACATCGATATTGATCGTCGTCTCCGCACGCAATGGGTAGTGTGTATTTGATGGTGCAATCACACGCGGCTGTAATTCTGGAATAACCTCTCCTGAACCTGTAACCATACGTGTTAACAGGGTCGGCCCAATGCCCATCAATAAAGGTTCCATTGTTCTTTCCAACCCAGCTGCTCCAGATTTCATGGCAAAAGGCTGCTTCACCTCATTCTTATGACGCGACTGTGCGTTCGGAAATCCAGGCTGTTCAGCAAGATAACCCAACCATTGCATACCCGTAGTGGCTTGTCCATAACGTGTCATGAGAGGATATACACTTGCGCCGTCTGCCTTCAATATACGTAGTCGGGCAACCTGGGATTCGGTCAACGTAATCGGCTGGTTGGCACCTGCTGTCCAGAAATGGGGTGCGTTCCCTTGATTCCATTCCTTTTGTAACGACTTCGTATCGGTATGTAATAGAGCTGCCAATTCCTTAACTTCCGAATTTGCCATTGTAGATGGATATGAATGACTTGTTTGATCTGGATGCGGAAAAAGGACCAATCCCCATTCCAGCTTGCCTGTTAGGGGTTGCCCCTTATAATCAGTAAAATGTCCTCGTCCCGTATCCAGTACAACCCCTCGTTCTCGCTGCAATACGGACATCTCACGAACAGTACGTTGAAATCCAGGCATCGTGCGGTTGATTTGAATGCCCTGAATCCAAACCAAACGAATCATAAGCAAAGCGAATAAACCCGTAAGAAGAATACATGCAATATAAATGCGCCGTTTCAGTTGTACATGCATCTGGCCACCCCGTTCAGCGTTTTGGCATAGTATTCTACATTCAGAATGGAATTATCCGGTAACAACAAGAAAACCTGCCCCTTTAAGGGACAGGCTTCTCAATGAATCAAATAGGTTCGAATTATACTGTAAAGCGAGACAATGTATCTTTCAATTCTGTCGAAACATTCTCCAGTTTTGCTGACAAATTCACCAGTTGATTGCTGATATTTTGTTGTTCACTGCTCAAGGAGGCAACTTCCTGGGACGTTGCAGAAGATTGTTCAGCTACAGCACTGACATTACTCATCGCTTCGGATAACGTCCCTTGAGATTGATTCAAATCTCCGATTGAACCAGTGACCATGCTCAGACTCTCAACAAAAGCACCCATTTGTTGCTGTACTGAAGCAAATATTACATTGGTATCTTTAACAGCATCCATCTGTTCCTTGAATAACGGATAAGCCGCAGACAATTGATCTACCGTCTCATTCATTTCGGTCATAATCTTGTCGGTAATGTCGCCAACCATATCAATGGACTGTCTGGATTGTTCAGCCAACTGACGAACCTCATTTGCTACCACCATGAATCCGCGTCCAGCTGTACCGGCACGAGCGGCTTCAATTGTTGCATTCAAGGAGAGAATGTTCGTTTGTTTGGTAATATTCTGCATGACGTCAAGCACCTTCAGAACAGAGGATGTGCTCTCTTTCAAGGAATCCACCTTGTTTACCAACGCACCAATCATTTCTTCTGTCTTCTGTGTTTTGGTCATCAACTGGTTCAGATGCTGAGTACCTGTCTGACTGGATTTCTCTACATGACGGGCTGAATCACCCATTTGTTCATTTGCGGCGACCACACTCTCCATCTGACGGGAGATATTGTCGGTCAATTCATTTCCACGCTCCGCTTCTGTTGCCAGACTACTTGCTCCACCTGCAATTTCTTCAGTGGCAACGGCAATCTCTGAAGCAGAGACTGCTGTTTTCTTGGATGCACTGCTTAGCTCAGAAGCAGTATCCAATACTTCCTGTGCAGATCGGTTGGTTTGCTCCACGAGTTTCGTAATTTGCTCCATCATCAGATTGAATGCAGCCGATAATTGGCCAATTTCATCCTGGGAGCTATAAGGTGTACGCACCTTGAGGTTCCCTTTTGCACCTTCTTGCATCAGATCTTTCAATTTGCCCATTGGGCGGGCAATCATACGAACCATCCAAATACCGATCAGTATCGCAATAACGGCATCAATCAATGCCATCCACAAAGTCAGTGTAAGAATACCCTTGGCATCTTTCACCAGGATCGAAGTTGGAACCATCCCAATCAGTTTCCAATCGGATGTATCCATGGTGCTGTATGAAGCCAGCATATTGGTTGAATTTCCATCCACCGTATACTCCGTATTCGTGCTGCCGGATTTTTCTTTCAACTCTTTTATAAATGCCAAATCTGTATCTTTCCCTGTACGATCAGCAATCGTTGAAGCTACTACCTTGTTGTCCGGAGCAATGAGCTGGAGGACTGCGCCTTCACCCAAGTCAAGTGATTTCAATTGCTGCTCCAGAACCTCCAATTTCAATTCAATGATTAACACATAGGACTGGGTTGTCCCCTGCAGGTTCTTCATTGAACGGGCAATTCGGAACGTTGGTGTGCTGCCATCCTCTTTGACTTCCGTTGGAAGCCAGCGATATCCACCTGCTTGTACCAACTCGTTGTACCAGCTCTCATTCCGAATGTCGCCCATGGAAGAACTACTGTTACCTGTGCCCATGGTAGACCTTGTTTCGTCTGTAGGCACAAGATAAATCGCTTCCATAGATTTATTCGTAAAAGCAATATTCGATAATTGTTTGTTGATGGAGCTTGAATTCACAAACGTATCATATGCTGACAAATTCTTATCAGACATTTTTTGAAGCAAGGACTGCATTTCCGGATCGAAGAAAATTTGTGTAGATGTGTCTACAAACCGTTCCAGGATAATGTCCATTTTTTGTTTGGTTTGTTCAATCGTTTCCTGATTTGATCGGGATGCATTCTTCTCAATCGTATCTTTGGCTTTAGCATAGGATAATAGACCTAAACCAATAACAAAAAACATGATTCCTACAAAAAAGACCAAAAACAGCTTAACGCCTACCGATTTAACCGGATTAGCCTTCTTAATCTGTGTAAACGTGGTTCCCCCAACATTTTTCCAGTTTTGCTTCTTCAACTGGTTTTTGGTCTTGTTCCACCCCGACTTCAGCTTACCTGAGCCCAATGTAAAAGACTTTTTGCCTGAGGCATCCCCTGTCTTACTTTTAACACCTTTTTCTTTCTTCACTTTCTGAACCTTCTCGGGCTTAACCTTCTCGGGTGTTGTCAACTCTTCCCCACTGTCCTTCTGCTTCTTTTGAACCAATCCCATTCACCTGCCAGTAATTTACTTGTTGGATTTTTCTTTCTCTCCCCTATAAATATGTAGTATTCGACAGCTTTCTCCTTTCCCCTTTCGTTTTTTCGAAATTTATTACAACTTTTTTCCTATTTTTCTATAAAAAAAAGACCCCCATATACCGATATACGGAGGTCAAATTTGTAAATTTTATAACACTATATTGTTAAAACATAATATTATTTTGTTAAAAACTAGGCATTTGAACCTACTTCTTTTTTCTCATCATATCAAAGTAGGAAACAGGTTGATCCACCTTCATTTTTACACGCTGTAACGGGTGACGAGCTGCATCGAGCACATTGCCTTCTTCATCCTGCAGTTCCCCAACCACCTGTTTGAAAAAGTGGCCTCCCGGACCGAAAAATTCGATTTCCTGTCCAGGTTTGAAATGATTGCGCTGTTGAATGGTCGCCATTCCTGTAGCCGCATCATAGTCCATCACCAATCCAGCAAAGTCGAAAGGTACCGCTTTTTCTTCCGGTTCATAGATGTGGTCCTCATGATCCGGTGTATCATAGAAAAATCCGGTATTCAGTGGACGATTCGCTGCCTTGTTCATTTCCTCTACCCACTCAGGCTTCAATACATAGTTATCCGGGTCAGCCATATAAGAATCAATAGCTTGACGATATACGTTAACCACGGTAGCCACATAGTGAATCGACTTCATGCGTCCTTCGATTTTGAAACTATCCACACCAACATCAATCAACTCAGGAATATGCCCAATCATGCACAGATCCTTCGAACCCATGGAAAAAGAATTGTCCTGCTCCTGAAATAGGGGTAGCTGGTTCTCTCCCAATTTGAATGGTGCAGGTGCCTGCAGTTGCATTTCTTCTTCGCTGACCCACACGGTATCTTCCCGGGCATCTTCAAAGAGATCATACTTCCAGCGGCAGGATTGGCAGCAGCCACCCCGGTTGGAGTCCCGATCCGTAAAATGGTTGGACAACACACAACGTCCGGAATATGACGAGCACATCGCTCCATGAATAAAGGCTTCGATCTCGATATCCACATTGGCCTTGATTTCTTCAATTTCTTCAAAGCTTGTCTCACGTCCGAGAACGACGCGTGGAAGGCCTTCATCCTTCCAGAACTTCACAGCTTGCCAGTTCAGAGTGGATTGTTGTGTACTCAAATGCACTTCCAGACCCGGTACGGCACGCTGAGCCACTTCAATAATTGCTGGATCTGCTACGATAATAGCTGCAATTCCTGCATCATACAAGTTTTGCAAATACGCTTGAATGCCTTCGATATCTTCATTATGCGCATAAATATTGGTTGCCACGAAAACTTTAGCTCCATATTTTTTAGCAAATTCCACACCTTCACGCATCTCTTCAAAGCTAAAGTTATCCGCGTTGGAACGCAATCCGTATGCCTGTCCACCGATATACACAGCATCTGCACCATAATGGATTGCAAATTTAAGTTTTTCCAGGTTGCCCGCCGGAGCAAGCAGCTCCGGTTTGTCCAGACGGTTACGTTTACCCGAGAACTTCCGCTGTACCGCCACTGTTTCCATGTTGTTCACCTCGTCTATTAATACACCTGTTCTTTATAGAAAAATCCAAACGACAATTCCCGTTCAGGGTCCTGCAACTGACGAACCTCGTCCAGCCATTCTTCACAAAATGCATAAGCATCGGCATCAGCTGCATAACTGTCCAGAGCTATACGGTATGCACGTACAACAGCTTCGTTATACGCAAGCGATTTTAACATGCCTTCGATTTTGAAGCTGTGTACCCCGGCCTCCATCAACAGATGAAGATCTTCGAGAATACAAATATCCTCCGAACTCATGATGTGAGTTCCGTTCAGATCTTCATAGATCGGGAACTTCTCATCCCGGCGTTCAGCCTCGATCAGAAATAAACCACGCTCTTTACCCAAATGCCCCTCTACAGGACGCCCCTGATGGGACATATAACTTTGCACCAGACTCCGTTTGGAATGATAAATGTTCGTCATGCCATGTACCTGAACCTGAGCTTCCACCTTCAGAAATGGAACCATCTCTGTAAGCTCGTCCATATTCAGCTCCCGAGCAAGCACGACACGACTCGCTCCTTTAGTTCCCCAGTAGTTGGCTGTTGCATAGTTGGTCGATGTCATCTCAGCGTTCCAGTGCAGCTGGATATGCGGAGCATGCTCCTTAATAGCGGCGAGCACAGATGGATCGTTGAACTCCACCCCATGTACACCGATTTTACCCAGTGCTTGAACATATTCAGGTAATTCCTTTAGCAGCTCGTTGGACATCAGATTGTTCATGGACACGTATACACGAGCCTGATGTTTCGCTGCAACGGCAACGACCTCTGCTGTTTCTTCCACACTGAAGCTGCCGGGAAGACGCATGCCGAAGCGATCATCCCCAATTAACAAAGCATCTGCTCCTGCTTGGAGCAGCACCTCTGCCTCTTTCACATTTGCCGCCGTAACGAGCAGTTCATGTTTCGTACTCATATACATCCCCTCCGCTTATTGCGCAGCCTTACTTTTGGCTATATTTTGCTGATGTTCCTTATACGTTTTGGCAAACAGATGTCCAGACGAGCCATCCTTTTTCGTCACATAGAACAGATACTCCGAAGCTTCCGGATTTAGCGCTGCCTCAATGGACGGAAGACTTGGACTGGCAATTGGACCTGGTGGCAAGCCTTTATTCAGATACGTATTATAGGGACTTTGCACCTTTAGATCCTTGAAAAACAACCGCTCCTTCGGCTTGTCGAGCAGATATTGCACGGTAGCATCAATCTCCAGCTTCATATCCTGATTAATCCGATTGTAGATTACACCGGCAACCAGAGCACGTTCCTCATCCACTACAACTTCTTTCTCCACCAGTGACGCAATGGTCAGCAGTTCATGCAGGGAAAGGTTCTTCTCTTGGAGCTTGGCTTCCAAATCAGGAATGGAATTAATCTTGGTCTGAAATTCTTCCAGCATCCGTTGCATCACATCATGCGTGGAACTTCCTTTTTTCAGCTCATACGTTTCCGGGAACAGATACCCTTCCAATACGTAGCGAAGTTCTTCATCCACTGGAATATTTTTGACGATATCTACATCAAAGGCCGAAGGATCATTAGCCAGCTTGATGAATTCATCTCGATCTACGACATGCTCATAAGAAAGCTTACCCGCCATTTGCAGAACAGTATAACCCTCCGGAATCGTAAATTTCACCATTTCCTCTGGTACAACTTCGCCACTACTCAACTTATTAATAATCTCATCGTATGACACACCTGGATTTAAGGAATATGTACCTGCCATAAAATTCGATCCTTTTTTCTTCCATTTCAGGTATCCCTTAAAGGCTAAACCACTTCGAATCAGACCTTCCTGCTCCAACTGGTCGGCAATTTTGGAAGTTCCTGACCCGCTCTTGATCTCGAAAACGATCGGTTCTGTGGATGCTTGCACGGGACGCATCATGTTCCAGACATATACGCCTGCGCCTCCAGCAACAACCACGATGATAAGCAGAAAGACTAAAACCGCTTTTCCCTTCAAAAAAGACACAACTCCTTTACACAACCAAAAAGAGCGGACTTCTCCGCCCTCCCGGTTTCTTCAATTTGAAGCTGATCAATCAATCTTCGTCAATCGGGAGTGTACACTCATCATACAGTTCAGAGATGTTCTCCCACTCATCATCATCGTCAATCGTAACTAATTCCGGCATGATCTGGCCTTCACTTCCCGGTAAAACCCGCAGAAGTTCAACTTCGTCATAAGGACGTAATGAACTGCGGAGCACCGCATACTGTTGGCCCTTCACTTCAAACTCAGCCAACAGGTCATACGGATGCGATTTACCGTTCTCTTCTTCCAGCTCAACGTGAGCACCAAAAGCCAGACGCAGCGAATCTGTCCATTTCAAGTCTTCGCGGCTGTATTCTGTCATTTAGTTCGCTTCCTCTTCATCTTCTGCAAGAAATGTATTAAACGTCTCCTCGACGATATCCCATTCGGCATCATCTTGGATGACGAAAAGTTTAATATCGTCGCCCTCTTCTTCATAACGGAATGCATAAACATCCGTCTCTCCATCTTCGGGTTCAACCGGAGCAACCATCATGTACTTGGCCTCCGAACCGTCCACTTCGAATTTCATGATGACTTCGAATTCCTCTTCATTACCCTCGTCATCCGCAATGTAAATAATCTCCGATTCTTCTTCCATACCCAGTTGATCTTCAGCCATTGTTGATCCCCCTCACCTTTTACTATTGGCATCCAAATAATTTTGCAAAATCAAGCTTGCGGCCATTTTGTCCACAACCTGCTTGCGTTTTTTGCGACTGACATCCGCTTCAAGCAACGTTCGTTCTGCTGCCATGGTTGTCAGCCGTTCATCCCAAAGGTGAACAGGTAAATTCAGTTCGCCCCGCAGGCGGTCGGCAAAAGCGATGCATATTTCACCACGCGGCCCTACGGTGCCGTTCATGTTTTTGGGAAGTCCGACTACGATCTCGCCAATCTCATGCTCACGCACAAGTTCAGCAATCCGAACGAACTCACCTTCATCCCGGCGGCGTTCAAGTACTTCCAATCCCTGGGCAGTCCAACCGAAGGCGTCACTAGCGGCAACTCCGATTCTTCGGTCCCCATAGTCCAAACCTAATATTTTCATCCATGCTCTCCCATCCTCAAGCCTGCTTAGGTCGATTAATAATCGCCTTCTCAAGCTTCAGGCTGTCTTCTGTCGGTTCATTTCCCGCTGCCTGCATAGCTGCATCACAGCGGAAGCGATGTACATTACCGGTGATTGGCCAGATAAGAACGAACAAGCTCTTCAATCAGCTCATCGCGCTCTTTTTTACGGACCAGACTGCGTGCATTGTTGTGACGAGGGATGTATGCGGGGTCTCCAGAAATCAGATACCCGACAATCTGGTTAATAGGATTATACTCCTTATCCACCAGTGCATCATATACCGTGAGAAGAATCTCTTTGGAGGATGCTTCCTGCTCGTCGGCTTTCACATTAAATTTAACCGTCTTATCCATGGAGTCCATTGATGACACCTCGCTCCTGCATGAACATGGGGACCATGTCCTGCCGAATTGATTTCTGCTTATATAATAACATATTCTGACTGCCACAAGTAAACAAAGGATAAGCCAATTGTGTTTTTTGCTTGTCCTTTACTGGCTTCAGCATATTGCATCATTCGATTCCA